>JBCCZV010000050.1:0-26324 GCA_039187085.1 Pseudomonadota bacterium | reverse complement strand
GCAGCACAGAGCCAAGAGCAAAAAGAATTGTGTTTTATAGGTCATTACGTGTGGCACTCCATTAAATATGGCCATTATTAATAAAATCAGATGAATTTTAACTGAACTTTAGTGAACTCAACAAATGAAGCCTCAAACTGGTTACTGGGCTTCTTGGTAAATTTGTTTAAAGAAGTCTTCGCCCATCAACATATACATAAATAATTGCTCAGGAACTTCATAATTTAAATTTACATTAAGAATAATAGGTTTACCTTGGCAAAAATTGGGGTTAGCACCTTCCAAGCGAAGTTTTACATGGTAGGTGTTGGTCTCGTTGAGATTAATAGTGGCTGCTAACTCATCAAATTGAAAATTTTGCAAGGCATAGTTCTGGACGTTTGTGGCATTCGAAAGTTCAATGCACAAGGTATCCAACTGGTTATTGGGGCGGTAAGCGATAACACCAGGTGCTCTATTTTTTAATAAACCGTCATGAATGGTAGCTTTTCCTGATTTAAAGGCGAGCGGCAGTGTCCCTGTAATTCCTCCCTGCATTTCCAAACCGGGTGTTTGTAATAATTGGTTAATCGAAGACAATTCGACATGACTAATCTGCATTTCAGTTTCAAATTCTGGGTTGATTAAATCTACCGAAAAAGGCTGGAGGCGAATATCGCCTTCTAAAAGAGCCAGTGACAAGCTGGTAACATTGACTTGTGTGTTTTCAGGCATCGAAACAATAGCCTTGACTTGCGTAGCAACAATGTCATTAGAAAGTTGTAACTTATCTAGTGTTGAATGAGAAAATGCAGAAAAATTAAATTCTGGTGTTAAGCGCAAACGGAAATCTGATTGGTTTGAATAACCCAAAAACTCCGAAGCATACATGGCAAAATCCAAGGATTGAACAGCGAGCTCGCCATCTGCTGTAAGATTAAAACTGGGTTGTAAGGTTCCTGAGTAAGTGGCTTTAGCATCAAGGCTGCCTTGATAAATCGCAAGAGAATACGGATTATCCACAAGCCATTGTGACAGATCGAGACCAGAGAAAAAATCATTTTTAAGTGATAGAAACACTTGCCCAGAAAAAACCTGATTCCGCAGATCGTGAGAAAAATCATGACGCAGGCTCATCGGTGTGTCTGGCAATTGTATCGCTTGCTGACCCGTTAAAAATTGCTCGTTCAAGCGCCACTGTATGTGGTGTGTATGTAAAGGCAATCGGTTGGTATTCATCGTTAAAGGTTCTATAGAAAATTGGGTAGTGCCCTTAGCTTGATAAACCAATGACGTGTGTTCTTGCAAAAAATTGCTAGTCAATTGCCAATTCTTAACTTCCGTGGTCAAATCACTTATCGTGACGTTGGGAGAAGAATGCCTCGAATTAAGCGTTATTTCGTTAATGGTCAGTTGGGAACTCCCTTGCGCATACATGCCATCCGGTGGGATAGAAAAACTGTGTTGGCTATGCAGATTAAGCGTTCCAAGATTGACGAGGTACTCAGGAGTTGTCAAAGCTAAGTCTTGCGAGAATAAGTGGCTTTCGAATGAAATATTGAATGTTTGGTCCATCAAGGAGGCGTTAATTTTTGCAAGTTTTAGAGAAACGTTTTCTTCCTGAATCGTGGTCTTGAAATTAATGACTCCCGATGTTGTCAGTTTGCTTGGCATTGTCCAATCAAAATGAATCGCAAAGTCTTGCCAATCAAGGGACGTCGTCAGCTCGGTATCTTCAAACACATCTTGTGGCAAGGTCAGTAACAAGGGCTGAGTTTCATTGAGTGTCCATTGCAGTTTGGATTGTTTAAGCGTTAATTGGCTTTGCCACTGGCTGGCGGGAATCGTGATATCAAAACTTCTTACAGACGGTAATGAAAGGTCAAGATGTGTTTGAGCTTCAATGATTTCGGGTAACTGCTGCACACGAAAACGCGATGGAATCACCAATTGTAATTGAGAGCGCAATTGCACCGATTCTTGTTGATCAAGCAAGGCCACGGGAAGTTTTAAAGCTTTTATTGCACCTTGTAGCTGTTGCGAGTCTAGGGAAGCCTTGATGTCGGCATGCACAGTCAGTGAATCTTGCCAATCAATATTTACATTGCCTTGCAATTGAAATGGCGCTTGCAAAGCAAAGTTTAAAGCATACTGTTCAGCATTGGGAGTAAAATGCAAGCTGGCTTGCGTCGTCAATGCAGCCAAGTCGTTGGCAATAATTTGTAACTGCTGGATGTTTATTCTTGGCAAAGCAACTGTAGGTTTGTCTAACTGAATGTTTGGATTGGAAGATGTTTTGTTCTCTGAGGAATAGGTTTCAATACGAATAAAGTTGGCATCGACTTGATGTAGAGCGAAAGGAAACCATTGAAAATCGAGTTGGATACCCTTGGCTTGCAGGGTATTTTTATCCGCTAGTTTTAAAGAAAAATGATGAATTTTCCACTGTTTCCATTGCGGAGTTTCTGCAGAAAAACCTGTTATAGTGACTCCCGTAAGATGCGAGAAGTGATTGGCAACGCTTTGTAAATAATAAGGGAGAGTGAACCATAAACATAGGGTGAGTCCGAGTAAGACAACAAAAACTTTTATCGCTGCACTTAACACTTTAGACATCAATCAGAACCCAGTTTTCATTCTTATCCAGATAAGAATAAATTAAATTGTAATTATTGATTTCATTGTATTTCAGATAAAGATAGGTAGAAGGAATTTCATACCGTGCACCAAACGTATCTTTTTGGGTATCAAAGCGTTGTCTAACCGCTTGAGTAAGAATAATCACATCAAGTTCACCATTGCCTTTTTCGATAAAACGATCGACGACGCCTGTATAAATCCATACTTCGCCGGAAACAGTGACTAAAGCATCCATAATGACCAAAACACTATCAGGATTTTTTATGAGATAGGGTCTTGCCGCTTTAATTCTTGCACGAAAAGCGGTGTACCAATGACTGCCCAAACACAAAAAAGGGTATTTAATATCAAAACCATAGCGAATGACAATGGTGTTAGCTAACCGTCCGAGCAAGGAGGCTTTGATATAAAGCGTGATAAAATAACCGGCAATGAGCCAGCGGTTATGATTAAAAACATCAACACTCTCCTTGGTTAATGTTTTACCATCCAGAAAGTCAAAAAGTGCTTGGTAATTAATAGGCTGATTAAACAACTCAAGCAATGCCACCATAAATAAGTGGAAAAGTGCGCTGGTAATAATCGCCATGATTGAAATTTTACTAAAAGCCGTATAAGACTTTTCTCCATCGGTAAGACGATAAGAATGGGTGAAAATAACACCAGGTAAAATAATAAAAAAGACAGCGATGGCAGCAATGGCAATATTCATTATGCAACTCAGAACAGTTTAAATGAAAACCTAGGTTTCTGATTATAAACAAAATATCCACATATTTGAATGGATAAATAACTTAAGAAAAGGCGAGCTTTCTATCTCTGGTGGTATGCTGAGTTTAAGAAGGTGGTCGGAGGAAAGTTGATTAGCTATTGATCATTATTGGGCGCTTCTTTATCTGCGTCATCTTCCGCATGTGGTTGAGAAGGTGAGCGCGAAAGCTTACGTTTACTTAAAGTATCATAGAGTTTTTTCTTGCCTTCCGGCGTCAGTAGTAGACGTTTCGCTCTTTCACCAACTTGCGCTTTCATCAATTAGACTCACACTTTCGTTAATACTTCATCAAGCGTATCACATTTTCTTCTGAGACGGCATGTCCTCCGTCAGTCAATGCGACAAAAACGCCATGTAACTGCCAAAGAGCTGTCACGATTCAACGGATAATAGTCGATAAAATAAGCAGTGATTGTCAAAAATCAATCATTATCCAACGTGATCTAGGCGAGGTTATGGTTATGAATAATTTAAGAATACTCGTTAGCAGTTTTATGTTGCTATTGCTGTGTGGCTGCAATATTGATGTTGATGTCACACCCGGAGGCCGGGTTATTTCCGATCCGAGCCTTATTGATTGTCGAAGCAATGGAGGGACTTGTTTTGTTGAAGATTATGAAGATTTAGATCTTGAAGTTGAGGATTTAATTGTGACTTTCCGAGCGTTACCTGATGAAAATTATGTGTTGGATCGTTGGGAAGGTGATTGTGAAGAGACCATTGCTAACAAGTGTTATGTCGTTCTTGGTGACGATGTTTATGTAAAAGCGATATTTAAACCGATAGCTTATGCGGTGGGCTCAGGCCAAACCAAATAAGAGTGTGAGTTTTATTGCTTTCGGAGATACGGGTGAAGGTAACGCTTCTCAATATCAAGTCTCGCGAGCTATACAATCGGTTTGCCAAGAAAGAGGGTGTGATTTTGCTATGGGACTAGGCGATAATTTTTACGATGGAACGCCAGATTATCCTTATAGCCCGTTGTTTGAAGAAAAATTTGAACAACCGTATGCTAATTTGGACCTGCCTTTTTACATGATACTGGGTAATCACGATACAGGGCGGTTTAGCGATGGTGATGGGGGTGATCAAGCTTTGGGTGATGTACAAGTGGCTTATCATTACCGAACCGACCGTGCTAGTGACAAATGGCAAATGCCAGCCAGATATTATAATTTTGCTTTTCCTGTCAATGATGGCCAACCTTTGGTGGAGTTTTTCGCCATAGATTCTGCGCCTTTCGTAGGCATTATTGATCCCAATGATAAATATGATGTGGATGTTTATGCCGATAAACAGGGCGCTTGGCTCAATCAAGTGATGGCGAGTAGTCGTGCGGATTGGAAGTTTGCCTTTGGCCACCACCCCTATATTTCTAATGGTAAACATGGAAATGCTAGCAATTATGATCGAGCCATTCCTGGTGGCTTGCTTTTAGATAAAGTCAGCGGGCTACTTTATAGAAACTTTATGGAAGAGTACCTTTGTAATAAAGTGGATATGTATTTTTCGGGCCATGATCATAACTTACAAGCATTAAAACCGGTTGGCCCTTGTGGAAAAACTGAATTCATTGTGTCAGGAGCGGGAGCCAAAGCGAATGCTTTCGAGAAGATTAATGATAATCTCGTGCACTATCAAAAGGATCAAATACCAGGCTTTTTTTATATTTCAGTGAAAGGTAACCAATTAACCATGGCGGTTTATGTCATTAACACAGCGAATGATGGTTATACCAAAATTTTTGAGAAACTACTAAAGAGAAAACTTTAAAAAATCGTGCGGTAGTCAAAAGACTTGAATAATGGCCACCATTTATTGGGTATCACTGATAATAAATGGTGGCATTTTTTTGAGTAAAATTATTTCGTATCGACTAATTCTTCCCAGGCAAGGCGTTGACCGTTGCTATCGAGTGTAAATTCCATTTGAGGTGCAAAGTTGGACTGATCAGAACCTCGGCCTAATTGTATGAGCGATGAAGTGTTGCCATTAACTTCAGAAATGGAGTCATGGCTCACAATAATCGTATTACCGACGCTAATTCCAGCAGCATCATCCGCGTCAAACCCAGGTAAGTTAGAGAAAGGGTTTTGATCGGCAGGTTGTCCATCCAGTTTGAGGGTCATAAACCAACTGGAGCCTCCGTTAATACAGGCATCAACTGAAGGCACGCTTGAGAAAAACGAAATCGTTTGAAAAGGTAGAAACACGGTCGGTTGCAAGAAAGTTCTCTCGCCAGCTAGCGGATAATCAAAATACCAACCCATTGATTGTACCCAATTAGGGGCATTTCCACTCGCGGTGCGCACACCATTACCATTCGTATCAAAGGTCTGTTGTTGCAGATTAGTTCGCGTTAGGCCGGTTTGTCCTCTATCGTAAATAAGATAGAAAGATTGCAATGTGGTATCTTCTATATCACTTTCTGCTAAGTATTTTCCGGTACCGAAGCCCACAAGCAAATTGACACCGCCTAAAGGACTAGCCACATAAGTGTTGCGAGTGACCACGGGTGGAGACGTAATAGCTTGTCCTTGGCGGGCACTGAACAAAGGCGCATTGTTTTCGATTTCCCAATCCAAATCATTCGCAGAGCTTAAATCAAAGGCCCACATGTTGCCGAGCAAATCACCAGCGTAAACACGATCCACTGTGCCATTTTCATCAATATCTGCCAATGTCGCCCCGGATAAACCCGCATTGGTTTGAGTAGAAATTTTTCTAAAACGAACCTGGTTCGGTGTATCGGCTTCGAGATAGACAATGTACAAAGCTCCCTCGAGCTCTGCATCACCATCTTGCGAATAACCATTAGAAAAAATAACAGCCCATTGGCCATTATTTAACATAGCAATACGGGGTTTATCTAATAATGTACCGATGTTATCGCCGTCTGAAAATTCCCACATCACCAATTGTTGTGCATTGTTATTATTTTCTGCGGCGCTAATGCCCATCGGGTCAGTGACATCCAAAGCAAATATACCCTTACCGCCTGTTCGTAAACCACCAATCAACACACTACGCCACTTAGCAATCTGATCGCTAGGTGTTTTAATAAAAGCATCAAAGATTGTTGGTGATAAATCCACGTAACCACGACGCTGATAATCCGGATCGGTGAGGTAATTCATCCCACGATTTTCTTCAGGGCTAGCGATTAAACTGGGTACATACGCAAAGAGCTCTTCACCTGAATCGGCTCGAAAAGCGTGTAGCATGCCATCATTGGCACCCACATAAACCACACCCTGACGATCTTTATTGTCTTCTACAAAATTGGAATAACGAGCGCCATCGGCACCGAAGGGATCAAAGTCATCAATATTGAGATTAGGTGCGCCATAAAAAATAGGTGTTGAACTCGCAATATCGCCAAGTATGGGAGTATCTGCCGGACGTAGTATAATGCCATCCGCTTGATTACGGAAACCCCGTAGAAAGTTTAAACGCCTTTGAGCGATATCAACGCTATTGTTGGTTCTAACCAATAAATCGTTACGTTGATCTTGACTTAAATTATCCCAAGAAAATACACGCCCTTCACCATTACTGTTATTGGCATCTTTATTAAGCGTGTAGATTTTCCGAGTATTAGGATTTCTATTTTCCAACAAGGTTGCGGCACTCCAAACCGGTGTCGCCGAGATTTGTCCGTCATCTAACAGCGCATAAGCTTCCAAATCACCGCTGGCTTCTGAAATATTCATTTTGCCTTGGAAAATTAAGCGGGCATTTTGACCTGCCGAAGAACCAGCCAAAGCAATAGAACCATCTGTTGAATCAACCCCCGAATTAGCGAAGTCACCAGATAAGACGTTATCAAGGATCGCTTCTATACCTTGAGAAATTTCAGCAGTCGACGCAGCATTCGTAATTTCACCCTTACCATTAACAGCAGCATGCCAAAGATCATCAATTTGACTGGCGTTTCGCGCTGTATTGATGTCGGCTTCTGGCCACGCGAATTGATTAGCAAAAAGGTGAGCATCTTCCACCGAATCACGGTTTGGGTTGGTGGGGTCGTACAAATTACCTTTGGCATTCAAACCAAAAGTATAAGTGGTCATATGTAATTTATCGTTACAATCATGCCAAGGTCTTTCTTCCGCTGTACCGCATGCTCTGTCACCTTGCACGCCACCACGGCTTAAATCTGGGTCATTGGCAAAAGCAAGGTGTAAATCATTATAATGTTTATAAGCAACATCGGCTAAGGTACCACTCGCGCCATCTTGGAAGGGTTCACCCTTGCCACCATCTTCGTTACCTATCCCGCTAACCGCTCCGTCACTATTAAAACCATCAGTAAATAAGATGGTGTAATTCGATTGACAACGATGCGTGATCAGCTGGCCGGTACCGCGAGTGGAATAATATCTGCCTGCGCGATCCAGTGCTGTACGTAGAGGTGTACCACCACCGGTTGGAACCTGATAAGCATATTCAAGGAAAGTTGCCGTATTGTTATTAAAATCTTTTAAGCCTTCAAAGTTATTTTGTTGATTGATGGTAAAGGCACCAATATTAAACTCTTTATTTTGTTGGTTTCGAAAACCTTCGCCTAAAGCACCGCGTAATGCATGGTTTCTGGAACGGTAATAGGTAAACCAGTTTGCGAAGTTCTGAATCTCTTCCGCGTAAGTGCGTGTAGCGGCTTGGCTCACGCCATCTTCATTAGTAACGACGTAGGGGTAATTATTGACAGTGGGTGTGACGGCCGTTTTCTTCAAACAGCTACCATCAGGTGCTAATGCATCAATCGTTGGTGTAAGGAATAAATCCGGGTTACGCATGGCCTGAAAATACAAATCAGCTTTGTTCGGTGCTAAGGCAAAATTATGGGCTAAATTGTCTGCTTGGCATTGAAACGTTTGGCCGCCAACCACAAAATTAAATCCTGCCCCAACCACTTTTTGGAAGTAAAAAGCCGGATCATAAGATTCTGCTTTTATAGCGAGGTTGATATCGTCAATGATAACCTGTTGCATAGGCGTGGGACCACAGACCATATTACCACCAACAACCGTGACGACAGTGCCTTGATTATCGCAGACCATGCCAGGAGAATAGGTATAATCGATACCTGTTCGTGTTGCTGTTAAGTTAAAAGCAGTTGCAGAGAAAGGGTCTATGTTAGCGGCAATGGGATTCGCATTAGGAAAAGGAGCGTCAGGGCAATTCCGGTTATTGTTATTAGCTTCATTATCGCCATTAGGTTCGTAACAGCCGTAAACTGGCCAAGGAACGTAAGTGACATTGTTATCATAATATGCACCGTTGTACTCGGCACTAAATACAAAACCGTAGGCATCGAGAGGAGGCGTGGTTAAAGCGGCAACACCCGGAATACTAAATACCTGACGGTAGCTGCTTGCGAAAGGGCCGTTAAACAGCAACTCCCCATTGCCTTCAAATCGTCCCGTGTTAGGGTTAACACGTAAGATACCATCATTGGTTGGGAATACCGTTTCAAAACCCATACTGCCCGAGTCATCGAGAACAAGCATCACGTTTGGTTCAACACCGCCGATGGCAAAGGCGGGTGTTTCAGATATTTCGACAGCATGTGCGCTTGATAAAGAAGTGATGGCGCAAACAATGGTTGCGGACTTCATGCCAAAATACAAGCGTTTTAGAGTCTCCATGGTTTTCCCCTAGTTTGTAACCGTTTTTAATTGCAATAAATGTTGAGAAAGATTTTTCATACGGATTATTATTCCGTAAGCCGCTTAGAATAGTAACTGACAAGAATACGTTGTGATTGAATATTATCTTCTTCACCAACAATACCGCGAGCAACAATGCGAAACGCGATAATGGGTGGAAAGGTTGAGCTTTCAGAAACATCGCCTAGCTGCGATAGGTTAGTGCCAGAAGTCTCATCAAACGCGGTGCCTAATTCCTCGATAAAAAATTTTGAACCATTCTTAGCCACGTTGATCGTATTCGATTTCCAGGTATCTTCGTCAAACGGATCAGGTGCATCGCCAGCTTCGATAAGATTCACTTTGACCAGAGCGTTATCACCAACCAGGTCTTCACGCGTTGTCGCTTTATCAATAACACTTTCAACTTCCCGCAAAGTTTGCTCTGCTTTTTCCAGTGATATACTCGATTGACGAACCGCCGCTGACATTCGTTCTTGCATCAGGGTTGAGCTGTTGACTGCAAGAACAACAATGGTAAGGATCGACATAATGACCAAAGAAACAATGAGTACAACACCTGATTGATATTTGCGATTGTGTAAAGTCATCAGGTTTTCCTCACGAAATTCGGTTGCGAATAGCTACAGTGACCACAAAAGGACGACGTACTCGATTATCATTAATCGTCGTTTTGAGATTCTGTAAATTATCGAGATTAACGGTATTGCCATTGAGTTTATCTTCAGCCCAATTGAACAAAACACTGTTCGCTGTGGTGGCGGTGTTGTCTTCTAAAGTTTCCAGTAAAAGATGGACGCGAATACTCACGACTTGATCGATATTGGCACCAAGATTGGTACGATTCACATAAAGATCAGCCGTTTCATCATTGTTCTGATCGATACCATACTGAACTTGGAAGTTAGAAATGCCCGAAGCTATACGAGTATCTTGGCCATTAAAGGTACGAATCAAGGTTTTATCAACAACTTTGTATTCAGCCGTGTAAGCTTCATAAAGCAGAGCGCGTTGATTGTAACCATTCGAAAAACAATGGGTACCGCCTGGACAGGTTGGTGTTGCACTATCGTTTTTTCCGAGACCATGAATCACTTGGGTATTATTGGCTGCGGTAGCAACAAAAACATTGGATTTTTCGCAATCACCCACTACTAACGTTTTGTCAACCAAATCGACAGCACCTGCTCCTGTAACGGGAATAGGCTCTCCCGAGGCAAAAGGTTGGTCGACACGGACTAAGCTTTCGTCAACATGTACAGAACCAGCAATAAATAAAGAATCGGGCGCATCACCCACACCGTCATCGCCATCAATGGCTTCGGCCAAATCAATAAATTCTGCAACACCAGGTTTGATGTTATTAAAGACACGAGATTTATCACCAACACACCCCCAATAATCGGCGCTGCGTAAATCGCGTGAAATGATTTCCATAGCAAAGCGACCATTTTCCTGCAAACGTGACATTTGTTCTTGAAGGCGTGAGGTTTGTTTATTCGACAAAAAAACTTGGATAACAGCGGCAGTCACAACACTACCTAGAGCAATAGCAATCAACAATTCTATCATTGTGATGCCAGAGTAGGATTTTTTGTTGAACGCTTTCATTAGGGAATAACCTCAAGCTGGTGAGAAATCATGGCAACACCTTCGGCTTTTTGTGCAGCCACATTGTCAATATCATTGGCGGCTTCCTCTTTGGTTGTACGCTCAGGCCAAGATAAATCGATAAGTGCAGAGCGAATAGTTTCACCATTATCTAACAAAATATTGTTAATAGTGATGTTAACTTTGGTCTCTGTTGATAACGATTCTGCAATGTCCACTTGCCAAACCGCCAAATCATACTCGGCCATTTGTTGAGGTGTGCAAGGGGTATCTAAACAATCTGGAATGGTAATTTGACGATTAACCGCTAAATCCACATCGATTTGGTAACTGTCTAGCACACTTTTATTGACACGTATATTATCCGCCATTTGTGAAGCCAGTAACGTTGCTGCATTACGATGTAAAGAACTTTGGTTATGCTTTAAAGAAATAAGTTGTAAAGCGCCCATGCCTAACAAACCAAATGCCATGATGACGACAGCGATAAGCACTTCAATCAAGGTAAAGCCTTCGCTAGCATGAAGCTTTTTCATTACACTTCTCCAAAGTTTTGGCAATTGACTTTGTCAACAGTAATACGCCCCGAACCTTCAACCACAATGACACGACCTTCAATAGCTTTATCATTGGGGTCGCAAATCGTGATGCTGGTTTGATTATTAGCAAAGCCACGCCCATCAAACTTGACTAAGTCGGCATCCGTTTGCGCAATAATAGAACCTCTAACCGTTTCAACTTTACGCAGAGCATCTTGTGCCTGGTCACCACTACTGGGGAAAACCACAACACCATCTGACCAGGTTTTTAAATCGGCACCTAACGACGTCACGCTCATGGATTTGCCTTTTCTCACCGCTTCAAGACGTGCGAAATTCAGAGTGGTCACTAGATCATTGGAGGTGGTGCTGATTCGGTTAGAAGTGCTCATCGAAGTCATCGAAGGAAAGGCAATAGTGGCTAAGATAGCCATAATCGCTAGTGTCACCATCAATTCGATTAAACTGAACCCTAAATGTTGTTTTGCGCTTGTCATAGCTGTCATCATCCGCTTTGTGTTGTCGTTTCGTGATTGCGAAATTATTTAAGAGTTATTCTATCGAAATCGTTTTCGTGCAACTTTATCGGGTTCACATTTTCAGCGGTTTAGAAAACTCGCAAAAATTTAAAAAAGTATGAAAAAACAGCAGCTTCTTGATGTGGAGGCCTCCACACTTTGTAGGGGGTGGAAGACGCTCATCCGTGTAAAACGACCAATTATCTGCGACGAAAAACACGTTTATTGAAAGATTTAACAAATTCCCTGTCTATCTATAACAGAATTTTTTAGGAAAATGCGTTAGAGGGATGGGAAACAAAAAGTTTAAAATGAGAAACCAATCACACTGACAAATTACGTCAGTGTGACAAGAAATAATCATTATTGTTGTTCACGCGTGAGCGCACGATAGCCAATATCTGTTCGATAAAAAACATCCTGCCACTGTATTTTAGATACATTTTGGTAGGCAAGTTTTTGTGCTGACGATACATTGTCACCCAGTGCCGTGACACAAATCACACGGCCCCCTGCAGTCACAATCTGACCTTCTTGGTTGCGTGTTCCTGCATGAAAAACTTTTGCCTCTTCTTCTGTGACCGTATCAAGACCTGTAATAGCGTTGCCTTTGGCATAAGCTTCAGGGTAGCCACCTGCCGCCATTACCACACCCAGTGCGGCTTGTTCTGAAAATTTAATCTGTGTTGAATCCAGTTTTTGTTCCAAAGCAAGTAAACATAGCTCAACTAAATCTGACTCAAGACGCATCATAATAGGCTGGGTTTCAGGATCGCCAAAACGACAATTAAACTCCAAAACTTTGGGTTGACCTTGAGCGTCAATCATTAAACCGGCATATAAGAAACCGGTAAAAGGATAGCCTTCCGCTGTCATGGCTTTAAGCGTAGGTTCAATCACGGTTTTAATCGTGGTCTCATGAATCTCAGGGGTCACCACTGGCGCGGGCGAGTAAGCCCCCATGCCTCCCGTATTAGGGCCTTGGTCGCCATTGTCGCGTGCTTTGTGGTCTTGGGAGGTGGCAAAAGGAAGAAAATTTTTGCCATCGGCCATCACAATAAAACTCGCTTCTTCACCTTGCAGAAACTCTTCAATGACAACGCGACTGCCCGCATCACCAAACTTATTCGCTGACAACATATCATCAATAGCGGCATAAGCTTCTTCTTGAGTCTGCGCAATAATCACGCCTTTGCCTGCTGCTAAACCATCGGCTTTAATGACGATAGGTGTTCCTTGTTGGGCGACATAGTCTTTAGCAGCTTGGCTGTCAGTAAATACGTCATAGGCCGCAGTGGGAATCTCGTATTTAGCAAGAAAAGCTTTTGTGAACGCTTTGGAGCCTTCAAGTTGTGCTGCACCGGCGGAGGGACCAAAACACTTCAGATTAGCGCCTTGAAAAGTATCGACAATGCCTTGGACTAAAGGAACTTCAGGACCGACAATCGTTAAATCGATATTTTTTTCGCGGGCAAATTTTTTCAGCGCTTCGATGTCTTCAGCAGCGATATTAATATTTTCAATATTAGGCTCGTTGGCGGTTCCTGCATTGCCTGGTGCGACATAAACCTGTGTGACAGAGGGCGATTGTGCGGCCTTCCATGCTAAAGCATGTTCACGACCTCCACCGCCTACGATCAAGACTTTTTGTGCTTGCATTATTGCTTACCTTTCTGTGAAAAAAGAATTAATGTTTAAAGTGGCGCACGCCAGTAAAGACCATTGCAATACCGTGTTCGTTGGCCGCTTCGATGACTTCAGCGTCACGCATAGAGCCGCCTGGTTGAATAACGGCTTTAATACCCGCTTGAGCTGCGGCATCTATTCCATCTCTGAAAGGAAAAAATGCATCAGAGGCCATCACAGAACCCGCCACGGTTAAACTCTCGTCCGCTGCTTTAATACCAGCGATTTTCGCACTGTATACACGGCTCATTTGTCCTGCACCCACACCAATGGTTTGACCGTTGTTGGCATAAACGATAGCGTTTGACTTTACAAACTTAGCCACTTTCCAGGCGAATAAAAGATCATGCCATTGATTTTCAGTAGGGCTAATTTGGGAAACCGTTTTTAAGTCTTGTTGTTGAATCATCGCCAGATCTCGGTCTTGTACTAAAAGACCACCAGTCACGCGTTTATAGTCCCAGCTAGCTTGTGCTGGCGAAAGTGAACCTGTTTCAAGAACACGTACGTTAGGTTTAGTTTCGATAACTTGTAAAGCTTGTTCATCAATATGAGGAGCCACAATAACTTCAACAAATTGCTTTTCAATAATGGCTTGTGCGGTTTGATGATCCAATGGCTGATTAAAAGCGATGATGCCACCAAAAGCGGATGTAGGATCTGTTACAAAAGCTTTTTCATAGGCTTCAAGTAACGTCGAACCTGTCGCTACACCACAAGGATTCGCGTGTTTGACAATGACACAAGCTGGAGATTGTGCAAATTGCTTAACGCATTCAAATGCAGCATCGGTATCCGCAATATTATTAAAAGATAAGGGTTTGCCATGCAGTTGTCGGGCTGTGCCTATACAACTTTCTCGAATTGATTGCTCTTTATAAAAGGCAGCTTGCTGATGTGGGTTTTCGCCATAGCGAAGATTTTCTTGTTTGATGAACTGTTGGTTAAAATATTCAGGGAATGCGTCAGTTTTCTCACCATCCCGCGCACTCAAATAATTGGAGATCATGCCATCGTAAGCGGCCGTATGGCTGAAAGTTTTTACGGATAATTCGTAGCGCAAATCTTCCGAAGTGCCTTGATGAATTTCCAACGACTGAAGCACTTTTGAATAGTCGGTATGCGATGTGATAACAGCAACGTCTTTATAATTTTTCGCTGCGGCTCGTAACATGGTCGGGCCGCCTATATCGATATTTTCGATAGCTCGTTCTAGATCACAATTGGGATCCGCTGTCGCTTCAGCAAAGGGATAAAGATTAACGCAGACTAAATCAATAGGAGAGATGCCATGTTCTTGCATAATAGCGTCATCTTGTCCACGCCGGCCCAATAAACCACCATGGATTTTGGGGTGCAAGGTTTTTATTCTACCGCCCATCATCTCAGGGAATCCTGTGTAATCAGCAACCTCAATGACAGGAATGTGTTTTTCTTGCAAGAGTTTTGCTGTGCCGCCGGTTGATAAAATTTCAACCCCATGATTGTGTAAGCTTTGACAAAATTCCACGATACCTGTTTTATCCGACACACTGACAAGAGCCCGACGAATGGGACGATAAGATTGCATATTGGGTAAATCCTTAAGCTAATGATGGTAAATGATAATCTATCCAAGTTACTTAGGTTCGAATCTGCTCGGCTAAAAAGTGATCAGTGGCTTTTTTTGAGTTCGATTATGAGTAAGCGAGGAAAGTAGCAACATGGTTGGGCATTTTAACAGTTATGACCGCTACGGTTAATAGTGAGAAGCCGGACTATTTTTACCCGCTGATGCCAATAGCTATTATTTGCGTAAAATATGACTCAATGGCTTAAACCGAGTTCAGGTTAATTCATTAGGGTTCGTAAAGTGTGCCGAGAGGTGGAATGTTAAATGATGTGAAAGTAACTACACTGAAAATGAAGTGGGAAGTCACAGGATATGTGACTTCCAAGAGCGGAGAAGAGCTTAGTTTAAACCGTAGATTTTTAATTTTTTTCGCAGTGTACCACGGTTAATGCCAAGCATTTTCGCTGCTTTCGTTTGGTTGCCACGAACATTACCCATTACGGTTTCAAGTAATGGTGCTTCAACTTCAGCAAGAACCATGTCATATAAATCATTGACAGTTTGGCCTTCAAGTTGTGCAAAGTAAGTGTCAAGTGCCTGTTGTACACAAGCACGAAGGCTTGGTTGCGGCAATGAAGTGACAGTATGATCGCTTACGAAATCGCCGTCACGTTGTATACTTTCTTCCAAAATACTCATTGTTATACCTATTCATCTCTATTTGTTGCAAAAAACTGTTCCACGGCTTTTAATTGCTCCGTTGGAACTTCAATATGGTTGAACACACGCCTGAAACTGCTTTCGGCATCCACATCCTTGAGATACCAGCCAACATGTTTGCGAGCGATACGCACACCCATAAACTCCCCGTAAAAATGGTGTAATTGTTGAATGTGTTGGAGCATAATCTCCATGACAAATCCTGTGTCGGGCTCATCCAACGAAGCCCCTTTTTCCATAAATTCAAGTATTTCCCGAAATATCCAAGGTCTCCCTTGGGCCTTTCTGCCGATCATTATCCCATCAACGCCCGTTTCTTCTAGTACCTGTTTCGCTTTTTCTGGTGAATTTATGTCCCCATTTGCGATAACAGGAATTGCAACACACTTCTTAATCAACTTTATGGTTTTGTATTCAGCTTCTCCATTAAAGCGACAAGCGCGTGTGCGACCGTGGACAGCTAATGCCTGTATACCAGCCGTTTCAGCGATTTGCGCGATTCGTGGGCCATTTCTCATGGATGGGTCCCAACCGGTTCGAATTTTTAATGTGACAGGCACATCAACGGCGTCAACCACGGACTCTAAAATCGCTTTTACCAAAGCTTCGTCCTTTAATAAGGCTGAGCCTGCTGCTTTTTGGCAGACTTTTTTAGCAGGGCAACCCATGTTGATGTCAATAATTTGAGCACCATGCGCTACATTATGTTTTGCGGCATCAGCCAACATTTTGGGTTCGCTTCCTGCAATTTGAACAACACGCAATCCAGAGTTTTCGCTGTGTATGAGTCGGCTTTGGCTTTTTTTGGTTTGCCACACAGCGGGATTTGACGACACCATTTCGGATACCGTCATCGCTGCCCCAAGCTTTTTACAAAGCTCACGAAAAGGGGCGTCAGTGACTCCTGCCATCGGAGCGAGAATCAAAGGATTGTCTAGGATATATGGGCCAATGTTCATAATAACTCATATGTTCATAAACCAAGCGATAATACGCCTTTTTTCCTATAAGGAAAAGTAAATTTATGACAATTTCTGGTGTAATATTACACAAACTTACTGGAATTCGAATTGGTATCCTGTGACTTTCTGGTTGGGTTGGCGAATAGAGAAGCGGATATTTACTTCTGTGTTGGCTGGTATGTTGGTTAAATTCTTCAAGGAGAGCTTGTACTCATCGGGTGTGAAAACCCGAGCAGCGATAGTGACGCCCAATTGATTGGTAAAGGTTAATTTGATATTTGGAAACGGTTGTTCAAATTTTGCAATGTTTGCCATCAATAAACGCACATCTAAAGTGTCTGGTTTTGCAGCATTGGGTAAAACCGCAGAGTTGCGTAATTGAATTTTTGACAAGTCAAAACGTGGTGGCACTTGGCAGCCTACAAGGCTACAGATGAAGACTAATTGCGGCCGCAATGACATATTCTGCGCCACAGATTCTCGTTTAACCCACAAAACTTGGCTGTAGAGTGCAAAAATCAACACGAGTGATCCCATAAGCCAAGCGATTTTCTTCAAACTGGAACTTCGACGTTGCACCGCCGGTTGCAGCGAAGTTAATCGCGATCCGAGTTTTTCCTCAAGTCGCGTCTCGTAAGAGGTTAAGCGGTGTCGCGCAGTACTGGATACACTCTGTTTCGCTCGATTGGAAGCGGACTTGAGCAGTTGAGTTGCCGAATGGGCAAAACGTGAAACGCTGGCCGCATTTTCTTGCTGACGCGCACGCGCGGTTTCACCATTGATAACGGTGATTTTGCCAGTGGGTTTACTTTTTACTGGGGGAGTAGTGGCTTCATCAGCGCTAGGTGTTGATGACAAAATCTCATCATTTTTCTTAACCAAGGCCGCTTGTTTCGAAGTGGCTGATTGGGCTTTCTGTTGGGGTTGATCCGCTTGCGCTAGTGTAGGCGCGTGTGAAGTATTGGCGGACTCTTGGGGTTTTGGTTTGGGAGCCTCCAAGACAGGAGCGGGTGATTGTTGTTCCTCTTTAGTTTGAGTTGGCGCGGGGATTGCGTTTGGCGGTGTACTGAGAGCGCTGGCACTTGTAGGCGCGGGTTGCACCTCCGAGGTAGGCGTTGGCGTGTTGCGGTCCTTAGCAAGCGCTTTTGAGTTTGAGAGTAAGCTTTCTTTTTGAGTGCTATGGGATGGGGGCGTTGATATAGGCGCGTTTAAGGGTTCAACGGCTGGCTTGGGTTCTTTTTCCAACTCGACAGCCAATTGCGCTGTAAAATCTTCAAGATCATTAACGAAAGCTTCATCGGTGAACTCTTGGTGATCGTTACCACTGCTGTCATCCAAGGAAGCGGTGAGCAGTTCTGCATCATTACCTTTAGGCGGCGCTTCATCAATGACCATATCATCATCAATAAGAAAATCGTCGATATCTGGGTGGATAGCCCCTAAATCTTCGAGCGTTTGCGGATCCTCTTTAGGCGTTGTCGCCGTTGGGCTAGCAGGAGTGACGGTATCTTGGGTGGATGCAAAAGCCGCTTGGTCTTGCGAAGACTCTTCAAAACTTTTTTCGCTTTCTAACTCTTCTAAGAGGGTTTGAGTGAATGAATCCAGATCATCCGTCAATGTATCATCAATTTCAAAGATTGAACTCTCATCTGTATTTTCAGTGGGTGCTTGAGACTCTTGTTGGGTAACGGTTTCTGCAGGCTCTGCATGATCGCTAAGGGAAAGTTCTTGGCGTAATGATTGCGTGTAAGCCTCTAAATCTTCAATGTCTTCGTCGACAAGAGGATCATCAATGTCATCCAGAGTAGAATCGGGTTGCTCTGACTTGGGTGAGCTGTGATCAAGCGATAACTCTTCACGCAAGGATTGTGTATAAGCTTCTAAGTCTTCAATATCATCGTCGTTAAAGGGATCTTGAGTGACAGGCTCCGATGCCGATGAATCCCTAACAGGTGTTTTATCTTTACGTGGAATGAGCGCGCTATCGAAGCCTTCGTAGTCAATGTCATCACTTAAGGCAGCAATGCCTGTTTGTGGTGGTGTGTTGAGCAACTCATCCAGTCGACTCGGTTGAGTTGAGGGCACTTTAGGTTTGGTGGGGGTTTTGCTAACCGAATTTTCACGTTTTAATGAAGACGTAAAACGCTTTTTGGGTGTTTTCGTTGGACGTGTTTTAGCTTTGGTTGTTTCGGTTTGAGTCTCTTCAAGGCTAGGCGCTGGTTGACTCGGCAGAGTTGTATGTTGAGACTGGTTGAAAGCCAGTTGCTCTGATTTATCATCGAAAATATCGTGTGTTATTTTGGGTTTGGTCGCTGTGCTGTCTTTCACTTGCGTTTCTTTTAAAGTAAAGGACAGCGGTTGAGCATTGGGTGTTTCATCACTCGGAATGGGTGTTTGGATGCTTTCTAATTTATTCTCGAAGGATTGTAGCTCTTCGTCCAATAACGCAAATTCTTCGCTAATTTGCGTTAATAGAGATTGGTTACGTTGTGTTTCGCTGACTTTGGGTTTTTCTGCCGCGGCTTGCTCTAAAAAAGAATCGACGTCTTCTTCTAAGGCTTTAAAAGCCGCTTCAATGGAAGCATCGATATCTGTCGCAGAAGTTTCTTCAGGTTGTTCCGATTGTAGAGATGGTTCGACAGAAGGCTTTTCAATAGTTTGCTCGTCTATGTCTTCTATGTCTTCTATGGCCGTCTCAATGGCTTCTTGGGTGGGTGCTTCGAAGGTTTGAGGAGAAGGGGTGGCTTCAATAAAATTATCGATAGCATCGAACACATTAAAACACGCACCACAACGCACTTGACCCTCGGCCAAGTCCAATTGCTCTTTATATACTTTAAAGACGCAATGGCAGTGCGGACAGCGTGTTTGTTGCGTTGTGCTCATGATAATCGCGTTCAATAGTCGTCACTCACCCATGCCAGTTCGTGAATTGGGCCTATGAATGCTTACGTATTCCTGTGAGTCTTACCCACTCATCGCAAACTTCCGGAGGCTCCATTTCAAATGAAGACTCGTAAACTTCTAATAAAGCCGTGATTTGATTCTCTAAAATTCCTGAGAGTACAATTTGACCACCAGGTTTAAGCAGCTTAGCAAAGGTCTGCGCAAGTTGCTTTAAGGGTTGAGCAAGAATATTGGCAAGAAGAATGTCCACGGGTTGATTCGGGTAATCATCAGCAAGATAAGCAGTCAATTGATCAGAAGTAACAGCATTTTTATTGCAGTTACTGAGAGTGGCATCAATAGCTTGTGGATCGTTATCAATGGCCACGACCGATTGAGCTCCCAATTTAGCAGCGGCAATACCTAGTATACCGGAACCACAACCAAAATCGATCACTGTACGATCCTTCAATGAGGCCGTCGCTAGCCATTGCATGCACAGCTCGGTGGTGGGGTGAGTACCTGTGCCAAAGGCAAGTCCGGGATCGAGCATAATATTGGTGGCTAAAGGCGCAGGTGGCTCGCACCACGATGGGCATATCCACAGAGACTCGCCAAACTGAAGCGGTTTAAAATTGTCCATCCATTCTCTTTCCCAATCCTTATCCTCTAAAACCTCTATTTTCTCGCTTAAAACCGCAGATTGAAAAGGCGTCGATTTGAGAAGATTAAGATGGGATTCAGCAAGTTGCGGATTATCGTAGAGTGCTACAATGGTTAAAGTATCCCACAGCGGGGTTTCGCCTGGGCCAGGTTCTAAAATCGGTTGAGACTCGGCATCCAAATAGGTGATCGATAAAGCACCGCAATCCAGTAAAAAGTCACTAATTGATTCACTTTGCTCACTTGTTGCGTGCAATTTTAATTGAAACCAGGCCACAAACTTCCCCTAAAATAATCAACTTTATGATTTTTGAGCCTACATGAATTCTGCGAACAGAACTAAGTATTTGATTGTTCGTATTTTTAAAAGCAGTCAAAAAACACCGAAGGCGATAACAATAAACGCTTAAGGGAGTATAGAGATTTACGGCCGGTCTGTGAATGAAAAAGAGCAATTGACCACACAGTTTTCTTGCAATAGTGGTCTGAATATAGCCAAGTGTGAAAGAGTTCCAATATTTTGTTTGAGGAAAAAAGCAACAGCCACGATTAAAGTGTTATCGTTTCGCATCACTCGGTGGTAGGTCATCGGATGGCTGGAACACTATCTATCTCAGTTAAAAACAATAACTCGCCTTCACGCCGACAACAAACACCCAACGAAAAAGCATCGTATCGGTTTAAACCTTGGGCACACACTCCATCCATGGAGTTAACAGCATTATGCGGAAATTCTTCACACTTTCCTCTCAAAGTTTTAAACGGGCTCCGAGTGAATTAAATGCTGCTCAAGATAATGAATATTGGTACCGCCTTTTTGAAAATTACTATCGTCGATGATACGCCGTTGCAAAGGAATGTTGGTTTTTATGCCATCGATAACGATTTCTTCCAAAGCCATTTGCATGCGGGCAATCGCCACCTCACGCGTCTCACCATAAGTAATTAACTTACCAATCATCGAATCATAGTAAGGTGGGACTGAGTAGCTAGCATAAATGTGCGAATCCATTCTGACACCTGGGCCACCAGGCGCATGAAAGCGCGTAATGGTGCCAGGCGATGGTGTAAAATTCGTGGGATCCTCAGCATTAATACGGCACTCAATAGAGTGGCCACGCATACCGATATTTTCTTGCCGAAAAGAAAGCGGTTGTCCTGCCGCAACACGCAGCTGCTCCTTGATAATATCGACACCCGTGATCATTTCTGTTACTGGGTGTTCAACTTGTACCCGCGTATTCATTTCGATGAAATAGAACTCGCCTTTTTCGTACAAAAATTCAAAAGTGCCTGCGCCTCGATAGCCGATTTCTTCGCAAGCTTGCACACAACGCTCGCCGATATATTTACGCATTTCTTGCGTAATACCTGGTGCTGGCGCTTCTTCAACCACTTTCTGGTGGCGACGTTGCATCGAACAATCTCTTTCACACAAATGAATAACATTGCCATGACTATCGGCTAACACTTGTATCTCGATGTGGCGTGGAGCTTCTAAAAACTTCTCCATGTACACCATGCTATTGCTAAATGCCGCTTGTGCTTCGGAGCGGGTTAAACCAATCGCATTAATCAGCTCGGACTCTTGGCGTACGACACGCATCCCTCGACCACCACCGCCACCAGCAGCTTTGATAATGACCGGATAGCCAATGCGTTTCGCAATGGCGATATTATTTTTTTCATCGCCACCTAATGGACCATCGGAGCCAGGTACACAAGGCACGCCTGCGCGTTTCATTGCGGCAATGGCAGAGACTTTGTCACCCATTAAGCGAATGGTTTCAGCGTGAGGTCCAATAAAAATAAAACCAGAGCGTTCAACCTGCTCGGCAAAATCCGCATTTTCGGCTAAAAAACCGTATCCAGGGTGGATGGCGGTAGCATCAGTGATTTCAGCAGCACTGATAATCGCCGGAACGTTTAAATAACTTTGTTGTGCTGAAGAAGGACCAATACAAACCGACTCATCCGCTAGGCGAACATGCATGAGGTTTTGATCAGCAACGGAATGAACAGCGACGGTTTTTATGCCTAACTCACGGCAAGCACGCAATATGCGTAATGCAATTTCGCCACGATTAGCAATCACAACTTTTTCTAACATGGATGAACTCACTCAATCACGAATAACGGCTCATCAAACTCAACTGGCTGTCCGTTTTCTATTAAAATGGCTTTAACTTTTCCGGCGGCATCGCTTTCGATTTGGTTCATCATTTTCATAGCTTCGACGATGCAGAGCGTATCACCCACGTTCACTTGCTGTCCTACCTCCACAAAAGTGTTGGCACCCGGAGAGGGGGAACGATAAAAAGTACCCACCATGGGTGACCGAATCACATGGCCTTCATCCACGGGTGCTTCTTCTTCCGGTAAAGAGGCGGCGTTTGCGACGGCAGATGGCGCTGCTGCTGCTTGTGGTACAGGTGCCGCAGCATACTGCATAGGTATGGCCGGTTGGATGGCTTGGCGGCGAGAGATTCTCACAGCCTCTTCGCCTTCTTTAATTTCTATTTCATCAATACCTGACTCTTCAAGCAATTCGATGAGCTTTTTGACTTTTCTAATATCCATAACGGGTTCTCAATAAATTCTTTAATGTTTGTTTAAGTGTTTTTAGTGGATAAGCTTTCAGCGGATACATTTTTCAATGCGAAATAATTTATGGCAGCTTGGGCAGCGAGTTCATAGCCTTGCGGACCTAAACCTAAAATCACGCCTTCTGCAATATCCGAAAAATACGAATGGTGACGAAACGGCTCTCGCTGATAAATATTGGAGAGATGCACTTCAATAAAGGGAATAGCAACAGCCAGTAATGCATCACGCATAGCCACACTGGTATGTGTGTAAGCCGCAGGGTTAATCAGAATAAAATCGTGGGTGTCTTTGGCGGTTTGAATAGCGCCAATGAGTTCATGCTCTGCATTACTTTGAAAGGCTGAAAACTGATGATTGGCAGCTTCGATACAACGGCGAACACGTTGTTCGAGTGCTTGGCAGGTGACAGAACCGTAAAGCTCTGGCTCTCGAGTACCCAACAAATTAAGATTCGGACCTTGCAACAGTAAAACAGATGGCATAAACAGCAAATCCTTAAAATTCGATTAAATTCGGCTAAATGTCGATGAATATCGTCGATATTCTAAAAAAAGCGTCAATTTAACGTTGACTAAGCCACGTGGCATTAGTTTTCTTTGTTATTTGATTTTAGCCGCTATTTTAGCGAAATTAGCGACATATTGAAGTCAGACCAATAAAAAAAATGTAAGAATACGTCACGATTATCACCAAAACGGTATAAGGTAGGAGGAGATGTGAGTCGTATATTGCCGCTAAGATGCAATGAATAGCCTCTAAAAGCGGCGAAAATAGTAGAAAGTCGTTTGCTGTGGCATTTCAAGCCTTCGTCAGCTTGCGGGATATCCTCTAATCCTTAAAGGTTATTTTCACATGCTCTGCAAACTTTTCAGCGTTCAGAAAGCCGGAAACACGACGATCTTTAAGCTCTTGGCCTTGCTCGTCGTAAAACAAAATCATGGGGAGTCCCAAAATACCGTAAGCTTTTTCCACAGCGCGGTTCTCTGGCGATGATTCTGTAATATCCATCTTAAGCAACAAAGTACCCTCTAAAGCGGCTTGCACTTTCGGATCTGGGAAAGTGTAATCGGCTAATTCAAAACAAGCTGTGCACCACTCCGCAAAAAAATCTAACATCACACGTTGATTATTAGCCGCGGCGGTGGCCAAGGTTTTTTCCAGCTCTTCTTGCGATTTTACGGACACAAAACCAGCACCTTGCTGTTGCGGAGAGGCGGTTGTTGAATGCGCAAGATTAAGACCTTCGAGTGGTTTGGTCACTTTACCATTGCCCATTGCAGCACCCACTAAAAGAATACAGCCGTAAACGAACAGCACCATGCCTATTCCTTTCCAAAAAGTGTGCGAGTTAGACGTGGAAGGCCAATGAAAAATGCCCATGTATAAGGCGGTGGTGATTAATAAGACACTCCACAACACCAGATAAATTTGTCCGGGTAAAATAGGATCGGCTAAACGTAAAGCAACAGCCAGAATACCAACGCCAAAACCGGCTTTGATGGCGTTCATCCAACCGCCCGCTCGGGGCAAGGCTTTCCCGCCCACAATGCCTAAAGCAATTAAAGGGGTGCCCATGCCCAAACCTAAAGCATAAAGTCTTAAACCTCCAATAAAGCGATCACCGGTTGTGGCGATGTAACCAAAAGCGGTAATTAAGGGCGCAGCAGTGCAGGGCGATAAAACCAACGTAGAAATAATACCCATGATAAACACGCCAAAATATGAGCCCCCTTGTTGCTGATTGCTGACGGCGTTTAAACGATCACGCAAAAAACCCGGCATTTGCAGCTCATAAAAGCCAAACATAGAAAGCGACAAAGCCACTAACAACAAAATAACCGGCACAACAAACATCGGCTGCTGAAAAAAACTGTTCACATTAAACTGCAAACTCGCAATGGTAATCCCTAAAACCGCATAGGCCACACAAATGCCTTGTACATAGGTAAATGCGAGTGTCGTGGATTTGAAGGTGGTAATATTTTTGCCTTGGCCAGCAATAATACTTGATAACACGGGATACATAGGATAAACACAGGGCGTTAACGACAGTCCCAAACCAATAATAAAAAAGGTGCCAAAGATGAGCAAAATATTGCCATCTTGTAAGGTGTTTTCTAAAGTACCGGGTCGCTGCGTGGTGTTTGTTGCCGTCTCGGCTGAGTTTTGGGCGCTTGTGTCGGTCGAGGCCGCGGCGTTATCCGCTGTTGTTTTATTTGGCGGCTCCACCTTGCTGGGTTGAGACGACGTCGTGGTTTCAGAAGCGCCCGCGCGGGTTTTGGCAACTTCGGCGGTATCCACGCTCAGATTGACTGTGCGCTTAGTGGGCGGATAACATAAGCCCTCGGTACAGCCTTGATAACCGACAACCAGCTCAACCTTACCCTCTGGTGCGTCTGCGATTTGTACAGGGATCTCTAAAAGCTGCGTGTAAATTTCCACATCACCAAAATATTCATCAACCTTAGGCGTACCGCGGGGAAAGGCAACAGGCACAAAAGCGCCACTTTCGGCTTTGACTGACATGCGATGCCGGTACAAATAATAGTCTTCGGCAATTTCCCAACGCAAAATCACTTCGCCATCGAGCGCTTCAGCCGTAAACCGAAAAGCATCATCAACTTCTAAAAACTCTGGCTCACTGGCAGGATTGGCAAAACTACCAAAACCATTGGCTTGCAGGTTAAAGCTACAGCATGTAGCCACCAGGATGACAAACAGGTTGAGTAACCTGTAGTTTCTATTCATTGCCATAAATCAATTTCGCTCTTACTGGACGGTTTTTTTGAGTCATCGTATTTTTAATCAATCACTTAAGACTATCATAGGGTGTAATTAAACCCATAACTCTGTTTACAGACACAAGAAATCGGCCATTGTTACAAGGTGACAGCATTTTTTTACGTCTAATGTGCAGTTTCTTGAATTAACCACTGTTGATACTGACTATCCATACTCTCAGGGGCCAAGGAGACGACTTCCGGTACGCTATAACTGTGTAGTGACTTAATACAGACTTGCACTTTACTCTCGTTTCTTTTTAGCGTTTTCACCACCAAAAGTGCCTCAACATCCTGACATACCTCACCTTCCCACCGATAGATGGATTGAATGTGTGGGGTGATTTGCACGCAAGCGGCTAGTTGTTGTTCGACCAGGCGCTTGGCAATCAGTTCCGCCTCTTGTTGGGAGCCGCAAGTAGACAGAATAATAATAGGGTCATTAAGCCTAGTGATGGACATAGTAAGTTTCCTGGGACAGTAAATATTTTTGTGCCTAAATCCTATCGATGTGAGAAGGATCGCGCAAATAAAACTATGTTCAGTTTTTATATCGGCTTGATTTTACATCATTGTCAAAAGCTCGTTTTTTTTTCGGTAATAATGCACACGAGGGATGATTTTAAGTGGAGAGTTCATTAGGATGTGTTGCATTAGAGAAAGCGACATAAAAAAGGAACTTAAGGGATGATGCGATTCAAGTGTATTTTGGCCATCGGGCTTTATTGGTACAGTAT
>JBCCZV010000049.1:0-26570 GCA_039187085.1 Pseudomonadota bacterium | reverse complement strand
GTCTTGATAGCGTCAGCTTTTCATAGGCGACATATTGCATGAATAGGGTTATTTTTTTCTTTGTAAAAGGAAGCTCTTTGTACAATTTTGCAAGCAGCATTTTGGATGATGTGTTTGATAAGTAATAATGTTGCGTAATTTAAAAGAGTAAATTCGAAATAAATGTGGCTTAATTTTAAAAAAACTATTCAGAAGAAAGCGCATGAATGGTCTAAGTAATATGAATTTTTTACTTCGACCATTCAATGTAACCTATAAAAAACAGTAAAGTTAATTATCTGGAAGTTGCAAGTAGGCTTAGAATCTTAAGGCTTGCTTGGACTGAGTTTAACGATACGATTTTCATTGTCACTTTTTTGATTAATAGCGATATATAAATCACCTTCTGGTCCAGTAGCAACATCTCTGATACGGCCAAGGCCTTTAAGTATGACTTCATCGGAAACCACTTTGTTTTTATTGAGCCTCAAACGTCTCAATTCTTGAAAGGCCAAACTAGAGACAAAAAGATCGTTTTTCCAACCAGGGAATTGATCTCCCGTATAAAAATTGATCCCAGCAACAGCAATGGATGGCGTCCATTGATGAATAGGGGACTGCATACCCGGCAAACTCGTGTGAGGCGTTAAAGGTGTTCCATTATAATTAATGCCAAAACTGACTTTTGGCCAACCATAGTTGACACCTTTTAAGATTAAATTGAGTTCATCGCCGCCACGTGGCCCATGTTCTGTTGACCAAATCTCACCAGTCACTGGATGTTCCGCTAAACCTTGAGGATTACGATTACCGTAGGTCCAGATAGTGGGGAGTGAGGCTTTTTCATTGACAAATGGGTTATCTTTGGGAATACGGCCATCTTTGAAAATACGATGAATTTTTCCACTTTGGATTTCTTTACTTTGCGCAAGGTCTTGTTGACCTTCATCACCTAGCGAAAAGAATAGGTAGTCACCTTGAAAGGCAAAACGCGAACCGAAATGCCAGCCGCGATTAACGTGTTTGGCTTTTTCTGGTGTATATAAAATAGTATGTTTCTGCCATTGATTATTATTAATTTTTCCTCTAGCAACGGTTAACGACCCTATCTCTTGATCTTGTTCGTTTTTACCGCTGAGCTCACTATAAGAAATATATATCCAGCCATTTTTTTGATAGTCTGGGTCAACTCTCACGTCAAGTAAACCACCTTGTCCATGTACCCAAACCTTGGGTGTGTTCTTAATTTTAACGGGTTTGCCCTGACTAAAGAGCATCAGGTTGCCTTCGCGTTCGGTATAAATGAGATCTCCGTTGGGTAAAAAATCAAAGGCCCAAATGATGTTGTCAGATTTTAGTAGGGTTTCGACTTTAAAATTATGAAGCTCACTGGTGTAAACGTTAGCCTTATCACTGACACTTTTTTTGCGGCTATTGGCCAAATACTTCGACTCTTTTATAAAAGTCACTAAGGCTCTAATTTGTTTGTCATCAAGTTGTTGATTCCATGCCGGCATTCCCGCTGTTGGCATGCCTAGCTTGATAGCCTTAAACAAGGCTTCATCGCTACCATCGGTTTTCCAAGTATCATCGAGCATGGAAGCGGCCATGCCACCCTCAAGTTGTTTACCGTGACAAGAAGCGCAGTTTTTATCATACACTTCTTTGACTTCACCGCTTGCTAACCAACGGGAATCTGCCGTTACTGTTCCCGTTATTAAAGAAAGCGTATAAAAAATGACTATTTTTTTGACGAGTAATCTCATGGCTGACCTCAAAACAACTCCCGATAATGATAAGAAAGTGATAGTATTTCGCTGCTTTTACGTTTTAGCATATAACTTGTCAGTGAGGGGTTATCCTCGAATACCCAGTATCATCGTGGTAAATGACATGAGTATACTACATTGCATCTTTCATGGATTAAATACTAAATATGTATCGAATTTTTTACATTTGCGCCGGGCTTTTATTAATTTATCCGCTAACAACATTGTCAGAAGTAGAACCCTCTGATACTGAAATCATTGTCACAACGGCAACCCGAAGCGATATATTACACCAGGAACTTGTTGGCAACACCAGTCGTATTGATGATGAGCAAATTGAACTGACAGCAGCGCAGCACATGAATCAAATCTTGAGCGCTAGTTCTGGCGTTTGGTTAAGTAGAGGGAACGGTCAAGAATCCCTTTTGTCTGTACGCTCTCCTGTGCTGACCGGGGCAGGCTCCTGTGCGGAGTTTTTAAGCCTGCAAGATGGTATTCCCTTACGAAGCCCAGGTTTTTGCAACGTGAACCAACTATTTGATAGCAGTTTCGAGTTTGCGCGAGCAATCGAAGTCGTCAAAGGTGTGAATTCGGCGCGCTATGGAGGGAGTGCAATCCATGGCTTAGTGAATGTGATGACACCAGTCGACGCTTTACCGACTTCGATAGCTTTAGAGCTTGGGCCCAACCAGTATCATCGTTTTGATGGTCAAGGTTCCTGGCAAACTCACCATTCTGTGACTAACGTCGCTTTAACCGTGTCAGATGACGGTGGGTACAAAGATTCTTCCGGTTACCAACAACAAAAACTCATGTTGTCACAGAGCATGGATGATTGGAATAACTGGGCCATCCAGAATAATTTCACCTTATCACATTTGGATCAGGAAACTGCAGGCTATTTACAAGCTGGCGAAGATGCCTATCTTGACAGAAATCTTGCTCGAACCAATGCCTTTCCCAATGCTTATAGGGATGCATTCTCTCTACGGCTACATAGTCGTTGGTTAACAGAAATTGAGGGTAGAGCGTGGCAAATTACGCCTTATTTTAGAAAAAATCATATGGATTTTTTGATGCATTTTCTGCCAGGAACACCTGTTGAGTCCAATGGCCATTCAAGTTTCGGGCTGCAAGCAAATGTCAGTGAAGCGCTGACGGAAACTTGGGATTGGCGCATCGGTATGGATTGGGAGTATACAGAAGGAGAATTACAGCAGAGCCAGGAAAATGAAACACAAACCGATTCTGATTTTTTGAATGCCGTGCTGCCCCAAGGTACACACTACGACTATCAAGTTGACGCGAATAGTATTGCAACCTACTTCCAGCTGACCTGGCAAGCAACCAATAAACTCAAGTTACAGTCGGCGTTGCGCTTTGATCACATTGAATACGATTACGATAATGCGCTTGCCACAGGTCGAAATCGAGAGGATGGCACTCCCTGTAGTTTTTCAGGCTGCCGCTATACACGACCAGCATCGTCAAAAGATAGCTTTGGTGATGCTTCAATGGAAATGGCGGCGGCTTATCGGTTATCCCAACCTTTGCAAGTATATATAAAATGGGATAGAGGCTTTAGGGCGCCACACACTTCAGAGTTATATCGGCTGCAAAATGGACAATCGACGGCAGATATTGACTCGGTTATTGCCAAACAATGGGAGTTGGGTCTGAGAGGGATCACTAAAGATTGGTTTTTTGAACTATCAGCCTTTGAGTTGAAAAAAGATAACGGTATTTATCTCGATAGTGATCGCCAGTATTTAAACGGACTCAACACGACGCATGTTGGTAGTGAGTTGGATCTTAAATGGCACATGCACCCACTATTTTCTTGGCAGGCTAATTTGAGTTATGCAAAACATACCTATGAAAGTAACGCCGTTAATTCAGATGGTAGTATCTTAAACTTAACAGGCAATGATATTGACACGGCCCCAAGATGGATTGCCTCAAACCGCTTTAATTGGCAGCTACTTAAAAATACTCAGATTCAGTTTGAATGGCAGTATTTAGACCGTTACTTTCTTGATGCAGAAAATACGCAGAGCTACCCAGGACACCAACTGGCACATTTAAGAATAGTCAGTGAGCTTACAAGGGCATTAACGCTATCACTGAGAGTCAATAACTTATTCAACGAGGCCTATGTAGAGCGAGCTGACTTTGCTTTTGGTAATCATCGTTATTTTGTGGGTGAGGACCGCGGTGGCTTGATTAAAGTTAAGTACGAATTTTAGATATTAGTTAATATCAAAAGCAAAATTGCTCTTGTATTTAGAAACATGAGCGGTTCATTTCCTGACTAGGCTTAGCTTTCTTTGAAAGGCAACGCCCATTAATTTGTGTTTTACTATCGTTTGCTCAAATCAAGTCATAGTCAACACTATGGCTTCATTCAGCTGTTAAATACATTAGACTATTACGGTAATTGACAGAGTTTTTGAATGCAATATAATATTTGCAACAAACGCTTTGCTGCAAATTAAATGATAAAATTAAACCAAATCGCCGAAATCATCAGTGGCCATCCCTTTCGCACCAAGATTGCCGATGAGCAGGGTGGTGACACTTACGTGGTTCAGATGAAGGACCTAACCACTCACGGTGTCGATTGGCGGGAAGTGGCCAAGACTCAGATCGAGCGGGTAAAGGAATCGCGCTATATAAAGAACGGAGATATTTTGTTGGTTGCAAGAGGCAACAGACATACCGCAACGCTGGTGGATGATGTTCCCGGCTTGTCAGTCTGCTCACCACACTTTTTTCTGATCCGCACACAACCCTATTCCGATGTCGAGCCTGGATTTTTAAACTGGTACCTGAATCAATTACCCGCACAACGGTATTTTGAGCGTAGTGCGCAAGGCAGTGATATTCGCAGCGTACGGCGCGAAGTGTTGGCGGCGATGGAAATCCCTGCTGTGCCCGTCAACCAACAACGCACGATCTCGGACTTGGCGTGCACGCTTTATCAACACCAAGCGAAGCTCCAAGCATTAATAGAAAACGACCAACGCATTATGGACGGCATCGCGCAATCGCTGATGTCTACGCACTAATTAGAGGCTACTCATCTTAATGACCACAACGACTCAAGAAAACACCAACGTCAACCAAGACGAAATCAACAAAGCCGTTTGGGGTGCCTGCGATACCTTTAGAGGTACCGTAGACCCAAGCATCTATAAAGACTTTGTTCTCACCATGCTGTTCCTCAAATACCTCAGCGATGTGTGGCAGGATCACTACGAGAAGTACAAGGAAGAATACGGTGATCATCCCGAACTGATCGATGAAATGATGAAAAACGAGCGATTTCATTTGCCTGCTAATGCAAACTTCTATGTGATATACAAAAGCCGTCATGAGCCCGGTAACGGCGAGCGCATCGATAAAGCACTACATGCTATCGAAGAAGCCAACATCAACAAATTGCGCGATGTGTTTCAGGATATCAGTTTTAATTCTAATAAATTGGGCGAAGAAAAGCAGAAGAACGACATTCTGAAACATTTGCTGGAGGACTTCCATAAAAACGAGCTTAACCTACGTCCTTCACGCGTGGGTAATCTGGATGTTATCGGTAATGCTTATGAGTTTCTGATTAAAAACTTTGCGGCAACCTCCGGTAAAAAGGCTGGTGAGTTCTATACCCCGCCAGAGGTCTCTGAGCTGATTGCTGAACTGGTTGATCCCCAAGAAGGGGATGAAGTCTGTGATCCTGCTTGTGGTTCTGGCTCGCTGCTGATGAAATGTGGCAATCAGATTAAAAATAACTTTAACGGCTCAAAAAAATACGCACTCTTCGGTCAAGAGGCCATAGGCAGCACCTGGGCCCTGGCAAAAATGAATATGTTCCTGCATGGTGAAGATAATCACCGCATAGAGTGGGGTGACACCATTCGCAACCCCAAGCTCATTGATAATGAAGATAGCTTGAAGCACTTTGATGTGGTTGTGGCCAATCCACCCTTTTCGTTAGAGAAATGGGGCATAGAGGTCGCAGAAGACGATAAGTTTTCCCGCTTCCGTCGCGGTTTACCGCCCAAAACCAAAGGTGATTATGCCTTTGTGACTCACATGATCGAAACCATGAAACCGGCTTCTCATGGAAAACAAGGTGGCCGCATGGGTATAGTAGTGCCACACGGTGTGTTATTCCGTGGTTCTAGCGAAGGCAAGATTCGCACTAAACTGATTGAAGAAAATCTCCTAGATGCTGTAATTGGCCTTCCTGAAAAGTTGTTTTATGGCACCGGCATTCCAGCAGCGGTTTTGATCTTTAAGAAAAATAAATCTGACGACAAAGTGTTGTTTATTGATGCCAGCGGAGACTACAAAGACGGCAAGAATCAAAACTTTCTTATCGAAGAAAATGTGAAAACTATTGTTGAGAGTTACCGCTCTCGTGAGAATATCGATAAATATGCTTACCTGGCAACACTCGAAGAGATCAAGGAAAACGACTTTAACCTTAATATTCCTCGCTATGTGGATACCTTTGAAGAGGAAGAAGAGATCGATTTGATGGCGGTACGCAAAGAGCGAGAAGCTTTGAAACAACAACTCGCCGATCTCGAAGTAAAAATGGATGGCTATCTAGCCGAGTTAGGTTATGAATAGGGGGCTGGGTTATGAGTGATATATCACCCAAAAATCAGGACCTGTTCGAGCGGATCAGCTCCCTGGTCGAACAGGCTCGGCAACGGGTACAGCAGACCGTCAACACAACCATGGTGCAAACCTACTGGGAAATTGGTCGTCTGATTGTTGAGGATGAGCAACAGGGGGAAAGCCGAGCAGCTTATGGAAAACAACAAATTAAGCAGATTTCAGATCGTCTGAAAGAGCGCTTTGGCAAAGGCTTTAATACCCGCAACTTGCGCAACATGCGTACATTTTACGAGACCTACCCAATTTGGAACGCAGTGCGTACCGAATTGAGCTGGACCCATTATCGTATCCTTTGCCGTATCGATAACGCTTCCGCTCGGGAATGGTATGCCAATGAGGCGATTGAGCAGCACTGGAGTTCTCGTGCGTTGGAGCGACAAATTGGCACGCTCTACTATGAGCGATTGCTATCCAGCAAGGATCGTGCACCGCTGGAAGCTGAAGCCAAAGAAAAAACGGCGACACTATCAAATGGTCCTAAGGATTACTTACGCGATCCTTATATCCTGGATTTTTTGAATCTCAATGACAGCCCTTATCAAGAATCGGATTTAGAAACGGGCATTATCGATAATCTTCAGCGTTTCTTACTGGAATTAGGAAAAGGCTTTGCCTTTGTTGAACGACAGCAGCGTATTCGCACTGAGGATCAAGACTTCTATATTGATCTGGTTTTTTACAACTACAAGCTGAAATGTTTTTTATTGATTGATTTGAAACTCGGCAAATTAGCTCACCAAGATGTTGGGCAGATGGATAGTTATATTCGCATCTATGATCAGCATAAAAAGGAAGAGGATGATAATCCCACTATTGGTTTGATTCTTTGTAGTCAGAAAAGTGAAGCTGTAGTGAAGTATTCTGTGCTAACTGATAGTGAGCAGCTGTTTACGGCGAAGTATTTGAATTACTTGCCTAGTGAGGAAGAGTTGCGACGGGAGCTGGAACGAGAGCGGGAAGTAATTCAGCAGCGTTTATCAAGGGAAGGTGAAAATGATTAGCACTTACGTAAACACCACAAAACATCATTTTCTAAAAATAAAAACACAATATTCGTTGAGAGAAAAGGATTGTACATATGCTTCCTAAAGGTTGGGCTGCAAAACAAGTAGGAGAATTAGCCACATTTTCTTCTGGGGGCACGCCAAGTAAGTCGAATCAAGCTTATTGGGGTGGTATGGAGCCATGGATTTCAGGCAAAGATTTAAAACAACATTACCTTTCAACAAGCATCGATAGATTAACTAACGAAGGGTTTTTTAAAGCAAAAAAAGCGCCGAAGGGCTCCATCTTAATACTTGTTAGAGGCATGACGCTTTTGAAAGATTTTCCTGTTGGGTACGCGGTAAGGGACGTTGCATTCAATCAAGATATAAAGGCCTTGTTACCCAAAAAATAGGTCGATGGTTTATTTCTATCGTTCTTACTTCTGGGGAAGAAGCAACTGATACGACAAATGGTTACCACAGCTGGGCATGGCACTGGACGCCTCGAAACGGAAAGCTTAAAAAGCTTCCCTGTTGATCTACCACCACTCCCCGAACAAACCAAAATTGCCCAAATCCTTTCCACCTGGGACAAAGCCATTGAAACCGTCGAAAAGCTGATTGAAAACAGCAAGCAGCAGAAAAAAGCCCTGATGCAACAACTGTTGACGGGGAAGAAGCGGTTTAAGGAGTTTGGTGAACCTGCGAAAGATGGGGAGTTGCCGGATGGGTGGAGTAAGAAAACCCTCTTACAATGCCAAATTAAAATAATTGACGGAGATAGAGGAAAAGAATACCCGAAGTCCACAGAATTTAGAGAAGAGGGATATTGTCTATTTCTGTCTGCAAAAAACGTTACGAAAGATGGTTTCAATTTTTCCGAAAAACAGTTTATCTCGAAAGCCAAGAGTTCAAAACTGAGAAAGGGCGAAGTTATAAAGGAGGATATTGTTTTAACCACCAGAGGTACTGTTGGCAATGTCGCTTACTATCAAGATGATTTAAATTTTGGCGCAGTAAGAATCAATTCAGGAATGGTTGTCATTCGTAACGAAACTGATGAACTGAACCAAAAATATCTTTATAAATTATTTCGATCACGACTTATTGAAAACCAAATCGAATCAATGTCATTTGGAAGTGCGCAACCACAACTTACGGTGGGGATTATTAATTCACTCAAAATAGCTATTCCTTCGATAGATGAACAAGTAAAAATTGCGGGGGCGATTGATGCATGTGAATCTGAGCATGGAAATTTAATCAAAACCTTACATATTGTAAAATCGGAAAAAAAAGCCCTCATGCAGCAACTCCTAACCGGCAAACGCCGAGTAAAAGTCGATGCAGACGAACCAGCAGTTGCGACTGTGTAAGGATTTCTGATGAGCCACCTACCCGAAACGAAGGAAGACTACAGTTCAAAGATTCCAGCCATTAAAACCCTCATGGCCTTGGGCTGGCAGTATCTCTCACCTGCGGAGTGTTTAAAAAAACGTGGTAACAATCGGGAAGTGTTGCTCAAAGATGCATTGATCGAACAACTCAAAACTCGTCGTTTTGAATACAAAGGCGAAGAACACCCACTCTCCACCAATGCCATCGATCAGATTGTGCGAGAGATTGCTTCCCCAGGACTTAACGAAGGGCTACTCACCGCCAATGAACGCATTTATGACAAACTCTGTTTGGGTGTGACCGTCACCGAATTTATCGAAGGCAAAAAACATCAACCCACCATTCCCATTATCGATTGGCAAGCGATTAACAATAATTGCTTTCAGGTCACTGAAGAGTTGGAAGTGTTGGCTACTAATGGCACCCACACGCGCCGACCTGATATTGTTTGTTATGTGAATGGTATTCCCCTAGTCGTGATTGAAGCCAAACGACCGGATTCGGGTAATCCCAATAAGAACAGGGTGAATGAAGGCGTTAGCCAAAATATTCGTAACCAGAAGAATGATGAAATCCCCCAGCTCTTTACCTACGCTCAACTACTCTTGGCCATTAGCGGTACTGATGGACGTTATGGAACCACCAAAACCCCCGCCAAGTTTTGGGCGAACTGGCGTGAAGAAGAGTTTGCCGAAGACCATTTTAAAAAAATTAAAAATACCAAACAGTCAAAACAAACCAACCAAAAGTTTTTCGGTGTGCGTGAGGCAGAGGCGACTTACTTTACCGGCTTAGAAGCTAAAGAGCAGTTGCCCACCGACCAAGACCGATTACTCATCAGTTTCTTGTCGCGTGATCGCATATTGGAGTTTGTGCGTTTCTTTATTTTGTTCGATAAAAAAGTCGGTAAAATCGCGGCCCGTTACCAACAAGCCTTTGGCATCAAAGCATTGATTGATCGTGTGAATCAACGCAACGGCGGTGGTGGTCGTGAAGGTGGCGTTATCTGGCACACTACGGGTTCCGGTAAATCCTTTACCATGGTGTTTCTCACCAAAGCCCTACTACTCCATGATTCTCTCAAGGAGTGTCGGGTGCTGGTGATCACCGACCGAATCGACCTGGAAAAGCAACTCTCCAAAACCTTTTTATCGGGTGGTGCTTTTGGCTCTGAAGTTGCCACCAAGAAAGAGGGTGCCAAAACCCGTGTTAGAACAGGCAAAGACCTCGCCAAACGCATTGGTCAAGGTAATGAGCGGATTATTTTCTCGATCATCAATAAGTTTAATACCGCCTCGAAGCAGCCTGAGTGCTATAACCCGTCCGATAATATCATTGTTCTGATCGATGAGGGGCATCGTAGCCAAGGTGGTGAAAACCATGAACGTATGCGCAAAGCCTTACCCAATGCAGCCTATGTTGCGTTTACCGGTACACCCTTATTAAAAGACGATAAGACTACTAATAAGTTTGGCCCCATTGTTCATGCCTATACCATGCAACGCGCCGTAGAAGACAAAACCGTCACACCCTTACTGTATGAAGAGCGTAAACAGATTCTGGATGTGAATGCCAAGGCCATCGATAGCTGGTTTGAGAAATTAACCGCTTCACTTTCTGAAGAGCAACAACGGGATCTTAAGAAAAAGTTCTCCAAAAAAGGCGTGGTCTACGGCTCTGAAAACCGCCTAGAGCTGATTGCGTGGGATATCGCCATGCACTTCAAAGAGAATTTTAAAAAGCTGGATCTGGGCTTAAAAGGCCAGCTGGCCACTGACAGCAAACTCTCAGCCATTCACTACAAGCAAATGCTGGATGCTACCGGCTTGGTGACCAGCGCTGTGGTGATCTCGCCACCCGATACGCGTGAAGGTCACAAAGATGTGGATGAAGCGACACTGCCAGAAGTGCAGCAATGGTGGAAAAATTGCGTCGGCGGGGATGTAGAAGACTACGAACGAGACGTGCTCGAAAATTTCGGAACCGAAGGTCCACCAGATATATTGATTGTGGTCGACAAACTGCTTACCGGTTTCGATGAACCCAAAAACGCCGTGCTCTATATCGATAAACCATTAAAAGAGCATAATCTTATTCAAGCCATCGCCCGCGTTAACCGACTACATGAAGAAAAACAATACGGATTGCTGATCGATTATCGCGGCATCTTAAAAGAATTGGATACAGCCATAGCAGACTATCAGGATCTGGAGAAGAAAACCCAAGGTGGGTATGACATTGATGACCTGGAAGGTCTTTACGCTCAAATGAGCACAGAATACAAACGCCTGCCGTCATTGCACGATAAGCTCTGGACTATCTTCGCCACCGTTGAAAACCGTAAAGACTTGGAGCAATACCGACAGATTCTAGTCCCCAAGTATGTACAAGACGACGACGGACACGATTACGATACTCGCCAAAGCGTGCGTGAAGATTTTTATGAAGCGTTAACTGAATTCGGCATGTGTTTAAAACTGGCATTATCCTCCCGCTCATTCTTCGAGGATCAAAGCTTTACGGATGAGATCATCCAAAGCTACAAAGACGATCTGCGCTTCTTCACGAATCTTAGAAAAATCGCCAAGCAGGACGCGCACGAAACCGTAGATTACAGCGTTTATGATGAACAGATCCGCCGCTTAGTTGACAAACATGTGGTGGGTGAATCCATTGTCGATCCTGAAGGGGTGATACTCGTCAATGAAATGGGTAAAGAAAAGCCCGAAGAGTGGTCTGAAGAAAAGACCCGTAACGAAACCGATATCATTAAAACCCGTATCAAGAAATCTATCGACCAGGCATTGGCCGATGACCCCTATGCACAGAAGGTATTTTCTGAGTTGCTGATGGAAGCGATCAATGAAGCGGAAGCGTTATTTGATTACCCCTACAAGCAATACAGCCTGTTTGAAGAGCTGGAAGAAAAATTAAATAACAGAGATATTGAAGCGCTACCTGATGTATTTGGAGACAATCGACATGCTCAAGCCTATTACGGAGCATTTAAATTGATGTTGGGTGATGGGTACTTCAGTGGTCTTGATAAGGCATCTCACCAGGCATTAATTGATGAAGCCTTCGCGATTGATGACATTGTTAAAACCGCAGTCGCTGAAAATTCATTGAATCCGCAGAATATCGAGGCAGAAATACGTAAACAGACCTTGCCTCGGCTGTTCAAAAGTATTGGATTAGATAGCGCTAAAGGAGTCATTGAAAAAGTGATCGATATTACCCGTGTGGGCCTGAATTAAACTATATGAAGCAAGAAGATAATGAGATGACACCACCGAAAACACATTCCATGCCGCTCGGAATAGATCATCAGCGTGTCACTTATGGCGATCAAATTATTCATTATGAAGTTTGCTATCTCTCAAACCGAAAGCACAAAGTGACTATCCATGTGCATCCCGATGGTTCTGTTCAAGTTGATGCGCCAGAAAATACAAAGCTAACAGAGATCAAGCAAGCGGTGTTAAAACGTGCTCGCTGGGTAACGAATCACCTTAGCCAAATTAAAGAGCAACAGAAGCATGTGCTCAAGCGGGAATACATCAGCGGTGAAACACACTTTTACCTGGGTCGCCGTTATCAGCTTAAAGTGATAAAACGTAAAAATGAATCGGTCAAGTTAATCAATGGCAAGATCATCATTTACACTCAGGATAAAACCTCCGCACATGTCCGAGACTTGCTTTGGCAGTGGTATCGAACTCGTAGTAAAGAAATGTTTCAACGTCGCTTGGAAGCGGTGACAGACGATATTAAATGGACCAAAGGGCGGGTGCCAAAATGGAAGCTGCTAACCATGAAAAAACAATGGGGCAGTTGTTCACCTAAAGGCGTGTTATCGATTAATCCCCATCTTATTAAAGCTTCGCGGGATTGTATTGATTATGTGATGTTACACGAACTTTGTCATTTGAAAGGTCATAATCATAGTAAGCGGTTTTATAACTTGCTTGATCGACACATGCCGGATTGGACTTCTAGGAAGGCCAAGTTGGATGGGATGGCTGAATTATTAATTAACGAGTAAAAAATATTTTTGTTTTCTATTTGAATTAGAAAACGAGTTGGCTGATCAATATAAGCTGAAACGCACTTGCGAGTGCGAATTTAAGCGAGTTTGCGCTTTTCTGCTATATTTTCCTCTATAGCGACAATCTCAAGTCATTGGATAAATAATGCTTATTGCTGATAATGCATTTTAAAAATCCCTTATCAGCAATAAATTGACTATTTATAATGGCTTCACATGCCAAGGCATATGGAATGGTAAACAACATGAACTCTTCTCGTTTATTGTTAATCCTAGTGTATTTTTTATTGAGTATACCCTTCTCAACTGCATGGAGCTGTGGAGGATTTTTCTGCCAACAACTTCCCATTAATCAAGCTGCTGAGCAAATTGTATTTCGACAGGAAGGGTCACAAATAACCACGATGGTCCAAATTACTTATTCAGGTACTGCCGAAAATTTTGGTTGGGTACTACCGGTTCCCACTACACCAGAATTAAGTATTGGCAATAACCAAACTTTTTTAGAGCTTGAAAGAGTTACTCGCCCCCAATTTCTTTTGACGCGAGAGGGTAATGCTTGCCCTGTGGATTCTGATGATTCTAATGACGTTGCTGATGGCTCACCTGATGACATTCCTGAGGGAGTTAATATTGAAGAAGCTCTGCGTGTTGGTCCCTTTGATGCGTTGATCATATCGAGTGATGATCCTAATGCGCTTGCCGCTTGGCTAGCTGACAATAACCTGGACTTAAGCAGCCGCGGTGAAGAGCTACTGGCACCCTATATTGCTGAAAATATGAAGTTTGTGGTATTAAGGCTCCAACGCAATCGGGCGGTCGGAGATATTCAACCCATTATTTTGAAATATGAAAGTGACAAACCAAGCATTCCAATCAAGCTCACAGCGGTGGCTGCGGAAGATGATATGGGGGTATTAGTGTGGTTGCTCGGAAGTGCTCGTGCAGTGCCTGATAATTACTTGCATGTCATACCCAATTACACGCTATTAAATTGGTATGCAGGCTCCCGTAATGCATATGCTTCGTATCAAAATCTTGTGACTGTGGCTATGAATGAAGCCGGAGGACAAGGCTTTGCCTCGGATTATGCTGGAAACTTCCCCAATTTGACCAGTACTTTTACAACATCGCAACAGTACTCTAATTTATTAAATGAATTTCAAAGTACAACGAGTGCAGCGTTTATATCCGCTTTTTTTGGTCGGATCTCAGATGCTCAAATACAGTCCTCTATTCAAACATTGCTTCCTCATGATAATGTCTCGATATATTTTGATCCTGAAGCATTATCAGCAGAATTTACCAGCGAACAGTTAGATAATGCTCGCACATCCATCACTGACTTAGTACAAAACGAAATTATCCCATCTTTTGATAACAGCTTGGATATTTTAAATACAGATCTTTACTTAACACGTCTTTATACCACGTTGTCTGCTGATGAGATGATCTCTGATCCCACTTTTGTTTTTAATTCAGAGATGGAAGACCAACCACTCCAACGTCGTGCTTTACTTCAGACTGACTGTACCGCAAATGGTACTCGCTGGACATTAACCCTCGGAGAGGGAACCGATCGAGAAGGAGAGCTTGTTATTGATGCGTATGACGATATTCCGTCCAATACTCCTCCGGAGCTTACGCAAAATTCTGCCTGGCAAATTGCCAAAACCGACGTGGAAGGCTCACCAGAAATTAATTCACAAGAAGATTTTCCTGTAGCGCGCATTGGAGATAGGCCCATCGACGACGATGGCGGGGGAGCGTTAGGCGTAACACTTCTTATTATAAGTCTACTGATTATCATGATTGGATATCTTGCTCGTAAACTGGAGTGATGCTGCGAAAAAACAAGGCGTGCTTATTTCATATGCGGGCTCAGATAAAAACCATTGGCGAGATTGTTATAAGGTGGTGGTGAGTTTATTCTTGCTAGAAACGAGCGTGTTGTGTTTTGAGCGCCGTGGTGAGTAATTGGATTTATTTTGTCTCTAGCATCGTTAAAAAATAATGAACTTTTATTGAGCATGTATCACTTAAAACAGAAGTCTCACTTTTAGATTAAGAGCAGTGGATTATATAATACTAACTCTCACAACTCTCGCTGTGTTGTCCATCGTCTGGAGCACTGTGGTCTTGGGCATCTCTCCCATGCCTAGCTCAACCAAGGCGCGTCAAGCCATAATTCAATTAGCCTATGCAACCGGAACAGACACAATTTTCGAATTAGGCAGTGGCTGGGGAAACCTGCTTATACCTCTCGCCAAAGCTTATCCCGAACGAAAAATTATCGGCTATGAATTATCACTCATACCATTTCTAGTGTCTGTAATACTAAAAAAAGTTCTCGCTCTAAAAAATGTGCACATTTATCGGCAGAATTTTTTGCATGCCGACCTTGCCCGGGCTTCAGTTATAATATGTTATTTGTTTCCTGAAGGAATGCAAAAGGTCGAGGAAAAACTGAATGTAAAAAATGCGAAACATGAATATTTGATAAGCAATACTTTTGCATTACCATCGCACAAACCAAGCAGGGTTATTCGACTAAACGATTTGTATAAATCGCCGGTATATCTATACAAGCTCAAAAGATAAGTTGACTGCAGGTTGCTAAGCCTGCCAAGCAAATGAGGTTAATTGTTTGCAACCAAACCGTCTTAGCAAGAGGTTAATCCCCATGTGTATAGGGAACAGCCTTTACGAATAATGCGATTGAGGTGCAGCGTCGGTTTAATCCCCACGTCTGTGGGGAACAGATTAAAAATTCTGGAAAAGAAAAACTTTGTGACGGTTAATCCCCAGACGTGTGGGGAACAGTCGTGGATTCTGGGCCTTATGGGTGTTTAATCCGGTTAATCCCCAGGCGTGTGGGGAACAGCACCGTGCTGAAATTAGTTAAAGCCAAACATCCGGTTAATCCCCAAGCGTGTGGGGAACAGGGCGTTAGCAGGTCGCGATGCGTCGCTGGTGCCGGTTAATCCCCAAGCGTGTGGGGAACAGTTAATTTTTTGGATTTGACTAGCCGTAATGTCCGGTTAATCCCCAAGCGTGTGGGGAACAGAACAATGATGTTGTCGACGTTATGATTGAGTTCGGTTAATCCCCAAGCGTGTGGGGAACAGTTTCTCAAGATAAGCAGCGCGCTCTGCGCTAGCGGTTAATCCCCAAGCGTGTGGGGAACAGCGTACTATTGACACCTAAGCCAATTTTTTCACCGGTTAATCCCCAAGCGTGTGGGGAACAGTCTCTCAACAACGGCATACGTATCGTAACTCCCGGTTAATCCCCAAGCGTGTGGGGAACAGGGTTGTAATCGAATTATACTCTTCACCATAGGCGGTTAATCCCCAAGCGTGTGGGGAACAGGAGTGAAGCAGCCGTTAAATCCCCACCATCGACGGTTAATCCCCAAGCGTGTGGGGAACAGATTTTAAAGGGCTTCGCTTTCCATCGTCAAAGCGGTTAATCCCCAAGCGTGTGGGGAACAGAAAAGCTTGATCTCGACGCAGAACTCAAACAGCGGTTAATCCCCAAGCGTGTGGGGAACAGGTCGGGCAGTTTTCCATAGCCATTACCATCGGCCGGTTAATCCCCAAGCGTGTGGGGAACAGTCTAATTATAAAGCCTTGTTTTTAAAGAGCAAATTGAATGGTGAGAATTCTACGAGATTTTTGTGTCTTCAAGCGGTAAAAATTTGACAAGGCGTATGCCTTCTAAATCGATAGGTTCTCGGCGATTTTTGCCGAAAGTTAAAAAATCGAATCCTGATTCAGTATTGGTGGCCCAGCCCATCACCACATTGCCATCTTCAGCCAGAACCGTGACTTGTTCCCAAATCATTTCGCGAACACGACGGCTGACGTTACCAATGTAAACTCCTGCTCTAATTTCTAGCAGCCATACGGCTAGCCTGCCACGCAGCCTTGCTGGAACGGCTTCTGTCACTACCACCAACATACTCATAAGAAACTACTGACTCCTATGCCCAACATCGCCGATGGATTCTGGCTCCGGCAAGGCGGGTGGTTGCGATTCTTTGGGGGCGGTGGGGCGTTCAATATCGCCAGCGGCTAATACTTCTTCAATTAATGGAATTAAGCGCTTTAATAATTTTGAACTACGAAAAATATCACGACAAGCAATACGCACATGCCTTTCGGGATTGGTGGGGGATTTAGCGGCTATTTTAAATGCCTGTGGAACGATTTGCTCAAACTTAACAATGTCTGCCATGTCATACACAAAAGAGAGAGGTTTGCCAGAGTGAATAAAACCAATCGCTGGTGCATAACCCGCAGCTAAAATAGCGGCTTCAGTAACGCCGTATAAGCAAGAAGTGGCCGCACTTAAACAACGATTTACAACATCACCTTTGTCCCAATCTTTGGGATCGTATTTGCGGCCATTCCATTTGACTTTGTATTGTTTGGCTAAATGTACATAGGTTTGTCGCACACGGGCACCTTCAATGCCACGTAACTGATCAATACTACGCTTTTCAGGAGCAGGTTCACCAAAACGTAGCTCAAACATTTTTCTCACCACTTTTAATCGTAAGTTGTCATCCAAAGCGAGCTTGGCTTGATACAACAAGCGATCAGAGCGTGCGCCACCAGGCTGGCCAGAAGCATATAAACGCACGCCAGCTTCGCCCACCCAAATAAGCAGTGTGCCCACTTGAGCGGCAAGTTTGGCCGCCGCATGAGAAACACGCGTGCCTGGCTCTAGCATGATGCAGGCAACAGAGCCTACAGGGATTAGCATCCTTTCGCCATTCACTTCATCCACTACACAAAACGCACCATCCCTCACATCAATTCTGCCCATAGCCACAAAAATCATGGAGCTACGATCTTTAATGGGGATGGGCTTAAGGGGAAGAAAAGCCATTACACACGGCGCACCATCATTAAGCCACAACCAAAAGCTTTGGAACGTCCAATACCGGTACACAGCATCTTGAGGAATGCATCCGGCTGTGTAACCGTTAATTGACCTTGAAGATCCACGCTAGAAAATTGAATGATTCGACGAGAGTTTTTTTTAAGTTTATGCTGATAGTACTTTTCAATATAGGGCTCACCACTTAACTCAAAGCCCCATTCTTGTAAACGTTTTGAATAAGCAAACCAATGACGAGCCGCATCTTCCATCTCTTGCTTAATGGTTTCTGGATGAGCTTCGCTATCTCTTAATTTTTTCTTGGCGTGCATGAGCACATCATGCCGCTCACGTTTGCCAGATTCTAATCGTGTTGTCACTGTTGGATTGACGCGAATTTGATACGCGAGTTGATCACCGACGGCTAGTTTAGGGGCAAAAGATTTGGTTTGAATGATAAATCCTGGATGTTGCTCAGGTGGTTTTTCCGATAACAGAAAATACATGGGAATGCCATTTTTTTGCGTTTCTTCACGAAACAAAAACTGGCGTTTTTCTTCTTCGGTAAATAATTGCCACAAGCTTTTGTGAGCAGCATAGGCTAAGGACTTACCGTTTGACAGTAATTGCAAGCTTTCGGGTGAGAGAGCAATTTGAACTTTTGAAAAATACATTTATTCTCTCGACAGTGTCAGTTGATGTTGTGCGCGTTGTTGAAACTGCCAACGCGCGCGATTTAACGGCTCATCCCAGGGATAGGTCGTGATCACGTCTTTGTGAGGTATCTCATCCACATCACCTTCCCAAAAATAAGTAGCCGTATCATGTATTTTTAAATAATATTCATCCGATTTTTCATGGGACAATAACGATGGAAAAGTGTTATCCAACGCTTCACGCAAATGCGAGGCAGTAATACATTGTGGATGTAAAGGTGCAGCCAAAGGACAAGATTTGCGGCCCAAATACAAAGCGAATTTAGGTTTTGCTAATGCTTGTTGGATTTGTGCTAAGTCGATAGTCGCTTTGGGCTTTAATCGTATGGCGATAATCCATAACGCATCACAACGGTAATCACGACTGGATAAAATCGTATTAGGCTTTTTTTCTTGCAGTTCGCTAGTGCGTGTTAAGTGCTGTATTTTTTTATTGGCGCTGGGCACTTGTGTTGTGTGGTAGTCTCGTATCAATGTGCTGGGAGCGCATTGCTTACTCCCTATAAATAAGCTGTCACCCAACGCTTGCAAAGCCGCTTCTTCACTGCGTTTAATGCCTAGTGCGGCTGCCACTAAGCCAATAATGGCAGAGCGTGTCGGGCTTAGGCTAGTGGCGCGGTCGCCACCCACCGCTGGCATTCCCCAACTGGCCATGGGCCCATACAGCCGAAATACACAATATTCTTGCATAATCACCTCGGAACTTATCGGGTAACAAACTCGCGGAGCTTATCAAATTGACCTTCTCCGTTAAACGCATTGATAACGCCTTCATCGTTATAACACTTTCCATATACCTTATCGAAATGGTCGACTTGTTGTTCGAGACGTTGTATGGCTTCTTCAATATGATTATCACCATTAACCGGTTTCAAAAAAGCCACGGAAAGTGAGCGAGGTTGTTGTTCGCCAATCTCGGCTCTTATGTAACTTGCATAAGCGCGCGATGCAAAACTGTTTTGTTTGCCTTTAGGGGTGACCTTAGCGGCAGCTTCGGTGAGAGCTTGAATAGCACGATTGGCAAGCTCTTCATTACCGTCTAAATTTTCAATCAGCAAACTTTTATTAATGCAAAGATAACTGTAAAAAACCGCTGCTGAAAAGTTGCCTTCGTCAATATGCGCAGAACCACGATTATCTCCCGTATTGGTATTGAGATCATCAATCGCGGTGAAGTAATCGCTCTCGACCTCAACACTATGTACGCTGAGAGCATGAGCCACTTGGCAAGCCGCCTCCACATCATATTCTGGGCTTGAAGCTAGCATGCGGCCAAATAAAGCAATATCGACTGATCGATGCTGCTTTTTTAGCAGTGCTAATTCTTCTTTTTCTGGTGCGCGATTTTCGGTCGCTAAGGTATCGACCAGTTGCATCACATCGGATATTTCATTCGGTGATATATGAGCCAATTGCTCAATCAGTAGAACGTCACGTGGATTCTCTTTGGATGCTGTTTTGCCTTTACCAAAGACTTTGGCAATCTCTGAAGCCCATTCAAGGGCAGATTTTTCTTTTACGCCTTTTTCGATGAAAACATCATAAATCTGTACACCAAAGCGCTTGGTGCGTGTGCCAATATAATCGGATAACGCATTTTCAAACATATCCGATGTGCGCCAATGGCGTTTTAAACTTTGTGAGCTGATGCGTAAACGTTCAAAACCACCCATCATGGCTGTTTTGGGGCGGCCTAAATCATCACGATTAACATTAGAAGGTGGGTAAGAAGTGAGTAAGTGCAGTTGAATAAATTTGCTCATAATGATTAAACCTTATTGTGTGGGTTGTTTCTTTTCTGGTGCTACTTTGTAATACTCCATAGCCCATCGAAGTTGTAAACGTTTGCTGCTGGGTTTGTGATTTGATGTTTGGGTGTCATAAAACCAGCACTCAATATCTTTTGCCATTTGCACAGGCGAGACTTTGCCTTTAACAATTTTTAGATTTTGGCGTAGTCGGCGGAGTAATTCTTCGGGATTTTTCGCATTGACAAGTCGCGCAAAGCGTAATTCGCTTACCTGTGGTTTGTCATCGTTTCTATCGCTTTTGCGACCAGCTGCGATTGCCAAGTTGTCGGATAACTCATTGGCTTCGGGTTTGATATACACCAAAGCAGCAGCGATAGTGCCCCAGCATTGTATTTGTTTTTTGCTCTTTGTATTGACATAGTCTTTAGGTAGCGAAGACCACAGCGCCCGAAAGCCTTCAGTAAAAATGGCCTCTTCGGCAGTTGCACAACGACGCAATTGTGCTTTATAAACAGATGGCGCAGGATAGAGCTGATAGTATTCAAGTTTTAGTTTTTTTCTGATTTTTTCAATCTCATCGGGGCTTAACATCATACTTTGCCACCAGCGTTGGACTGCAGTTCTGGCAAATCCGGCTTTTTCCGTGTTTTTAATCATCATGAGGCTTTTCTCTCGTCTGAAATCTGATAGGTGTGTTTAAAATTTTTGACGGCTTTACTGTAATTTAACCACTTTCTTAAGCTTTGGCGTGCACGCATTTTACGCGCTAAGGCTCTGTCGGCATGACACTCAGTTAAAACATGTTCATCAAATAATTGATAGATTGTGTTTTTAATATGTTCTAACCATTTCTTCGCTTGTTGAGAAGACAAAACAAAACCCTCATCGCTATTTTGTATAGCATAGAGCCCTTCGACAAAAGCTTGTTCTGTGCGTTGCCAAAAAGCACGATCAATAAAACTGGTATCACCTTTCTTATCACCGGGTCGTTTGAACCAGGCATTTTTAACGGCTGCTCGGCACTGTTTGAGTGCGTCCAAAGCTAAACTCTGCAATTCTTGAATTTCTATTAATATTTCATCTTGTTGTTCGGGTGTAATCTTGAACAGTGGTATTTGGCTGGAGTACCAACACCGCGCTTTCATGTTATCCATGTCGTAACCAAACACCCACAATCGTGGTATTTCGTTAGTCTCTTTATCAAACTCGTCACGTTTAATGTAAAAAGAAGAAACTACTTGGGCGGGCGTAATATGTTCCTTATCGGATTTTTCAGTGAATAATAACGAATGCCACATTTTGTAAGGCAAGCCTTCCGGTTGTCCTTTACGTGATAGCTTGCCTTGCTCAGGTTTTTTAGGATTGAAAGCGTAAGGTGTGAGTGGGTGGGTCCACAAGTCGCCATAGTTATTACCATAATTTTGCGTTTGGTAATTTTTAATAATGGGTGTGCAGGTTTCACCAGAAACTTGACAAACATCTTGAGCGTCTTCCACATTTAAACGAATCCGCCTCGGCATGGCCCAATAGGTTTGTATCTCTTGGGGGTAGTCATTACCCGGCAGCACCATAGTGTTTTTTCCTTCACTTGTTTTAGTGGGGCCTAACCAAGGGAAAATAGCAGGGCTGGATAAATCAATTTGGGATGTGTTCTTGAGCCATAACACATTCATCCAAACTTTTTGCCATAATGTAGCGTCACGCGATGCTGGCAGCACTAAAGTCGTCAGTGGGCCACCACCTCGCAACCCAGTACGATGGCCTTGCCCACCACTGGGCGCGTTAATTTGTAACGTATACAAAGCCAAAGCAGCCATAGGCAATGACATCCCGCCTGATGTTTGTCGCTTAACAAAATGATCGGTGTTAAGTTTTAAGGTGTTGCCTCCTGGTGCTTCAATCAACAAATTGGCAACAGGTGTAGTGGAACTAGAGGCGAGGGCATCATAATCCTGCATAAATAAAGGCCCATCACCCAGCATGTTAAAAGCGTGCGAAGCTTGAGATAACGCTTTTTGCAATTCATCAACAGATGGTGGTGTTTCATAAAGTTCGTGCCAGTCTTCTTCATTACTCGGTGCAAACACGGTTTGTAATAAACCAATCACCAGTTGATAAGCCGCGCCTTGAAAATCCGCACGAGGCAAATAAAAATCTAAAACATCGGGCCGAGTGATCTCTGCAATGGGCAGCACTTCGACACCTTTTTTTGTGGTAAAGGGCAACCATGTATCATCGATTAAATTCATTGTTGTGCCTCATTGATGTGAAACCCAATGGTCTGATTATAAGAAAAATTTGGTTCGAGTTCTGGCAGCCAGCACTGCATGTATTTAATCCGCGGATAAGTTTGCTGCAAGGCCGTGAGCGCTTCCTGCCATTGGTGTGGAATTTCTGTTAGCTTATCCGCCATGCTGTTTTTAGCAAGCTTGACAGTACTCAGTAGTATGGCGTGTTCAGAGTTCTCGTTCCAAAACGTTAAGGTACCCTGTTGAGTGGTTTTTAAAAGTAATACCTCTTGAATTTCTCTCTCAGAAAAACGTGTGCTAATTTCACTTTCGTCGTCATACCAGTTTTTATGGCTATTGGCATGGTAACCATCGCGCCAATCAATCAATTGTATTTGGCCCGTTGATGTTTTGACGTGTTCTTTGCCTTGTGTTTCTTTTTCCAGTTTTTTTAATTTTTCCGGTATTAATTCTAGAACATTCGGGTTATACACAGCCTCTATCAAGCAACGCGCATCTTGCGGCATAGAAAATTGATGGCCCAACTTGCGCAATTGCCGTAAACCTAACCATAAACGCCCCGGTGAGCCATATACATATTGAGTATTCCTAAAATCTTTTTGCAGCCAATCGACATCAGGGTTATCTTGCCAAGTAGGGCAGTGCAGGAATAAAGTGGGAGCAGAGCGGTGCTCTTCATTAGAAGGGGCTATAACTTCACCAGAAGCATTTCGGATGTGGCGATGCAATCGCCCAGTACGTTGAATAAGATCGTCAATAGGGCAGATGTCGCTGATCATAACATCACAATCGCAATCCAAGCTTTCCTGAAAAACTTGAGTCGCGATTAATATTTTGCCCGCTCTTTCTTTTTTCTTACTACTCTTACCAAAATTTTTTATGACCTCTTTCTCAATGCTTTTTCGATCTTGCAATACAAAGCGACTATGAAACAACAGGCAGTCATCAGGGTTATCAAGCTTTTCACGTAGGGCTTGATAGGCGGCTATCGCATCATCCACAGAATTTCTCACCCACACCAAGCATTGCCCTAGCTCATGTGTAGTGAGTACCTTATCCACACAAGCCTCAAAACTATTGAGCTCCTGTACTTGTACCGTGCGCGTTTTTTTTGAGTGAGATTCGATAGGTGTTTCATGAGGCTTGAGATTATTTAACGTTACTTTTGTCGCTAAAGGAAAGGCCCTCTCGATGGGGCTTTCCATCTTTAAATCTTTATCGGGTTGCCAAGCGCTACACAGATTTGCGCGTTGTTGTTGCGATAAAGTGGCGGTGAGCAGAATAGCAGAGCCGCCTTGGCGCAAATGCAATTTAAGTAAATCTTCCAATAGGGCCAACATATACTGATCAGCAGCGTGTACCTCATCAAAAATCAGTACTTTGCGATGCAAACCCAATAAACGCATGGATTGATGCTTGCGCGGCAACACGGCTAACAAAGCTTGATCGATAGTGCCCACACCAACCGGTGCCAACAGGGCTTTTTTTCGAGAGTCGGCTAGCCATTCATTACATTGTGCTGAGGCGGTGTTATCTTCTTTTTGATAATCTCTATCAGCGGGAGGCTTGATAAAAGTGACTTCTCGAAAACTTTCATGCATTTTACTGACACTATTAGCCAATACAATACTGGGTTTTGAATTTGGATCTTGAATATCAGTAAAAGCAAGCATCTTTAAATAGTGCTCAGCCACGCGATCAAACATCGTATTCGATGTCGCCATAGTGGGTAAGCCAAAATAAAAACCTTCGGCTGCTCCGGCAGCCAGCAAACGATGGGTTAACGCTAATGAGGCTTCGGTTTTGCCAGACCCTGTCACATCCTCCAAAATAAATAACTGTGGTGAATTGTCAATTTCGACAGTAGCAGCCCATTCTTGCAATGGAGTGGGGTCAAATTCAAAAGAATCTTTAAAAGATTTAAAAGGTAGCGCCTGCACAGGTTTAGCTATATCGGTATTATCTAGTGCATTTTTAGCTATTTCTAATGCCTGGTCCTCCCAGTATTTTTCAAGAGGAATAATTTGTGTTTTATATTCAAAGAAATTCGTATCTGAGCCTATCCAATCGGATAACACAGCCATGCCTGCCAAATGCCAAGTCACTTGTTGTAATTGTTCTCGCCAGTTGCTATCACACAGGCGTTGTATCTCATCATCACGTATTTCTGTAACAAAAAGCTCCCACATGGCTTGAATAAATGAGATAGCGGATGTCTCGTTATGAGGCTCTGTATATTTTTTCATTTTAGTGCGCTTGGTATCTCCGCGGATCGGCTTACCATGGTGCCCCCACGCACATTGCAGAAAAACATTGATTGATTTAAAGAAGTGTTTTTGATTGAAAAGTGCAGTAGTTTTAATAGGCAAAAGATTTTTTTTGGTAAGAATTTCCCAAAAATAAATTCCTAATGTGTCATGTCGATATGCTTTTGCATCGTAGAGCATTTTAGCATTGGGCTGGATGATTGTAGAATCAGAAAACGTATTGAGTGCTTGAAAAGCCGAACTGAATTTACCGAGATCGTGTACAGCCATGCTAAAAACAAACAGCTTTTTTAACAATGGTGTAGAAATTTGTAAAAAATTGGATAAATCTTGATGGAGATGTGTTTTTTGATCGAATAAATGAAAAGCGACGGCGGCAACATCTAAACTGTGATAAACCAGTCGATGATAAGGCTTTTCAGAATTATTGGCTTTACCCCAATATTCATAATAGCTAGTGTTTGAAGCTTCATTGCCCACAATTCTACCTTCCTATTTTTATAAAAAATATTCTCAATAAAACGTTTTGCATTATTTACTGAGAAGGCGAAGGTTTGCAATAGGTAATAAATACTATATGTTTTGTCGTTAAATTGATATTTCATTGTGCCCATAAACATCAATAACTATTTTCTTAAAAACGATTTAATCAATTTTTTATGGTGCTAAAATTTTTTAACTTTTTTAAATATCTAAAATGAGTACACAAGATTTTTCAATAATATCAAAAAATTTGCATGGAATTTACGATTTAGGTTGTTTGCGGAGGACAAGACATCATTGAAGTTAATTAAAGACATTGGGCTATCTATTAATTCTCAAATATGTGTAGGAACAGCCTCCGAGGGATTTTAAGTCCCTTGTAAATGCCGGTTAATCCCCAAGTGTGTGGGGAACAGTTTTGAAATTATTTTGTGATTTTTTAATACGTCGGTTAATCCCCAAGCGTGTGGGGAACAGTCTTCCAACGGTATGTCGTAAATTGTGGACGCCGGTTAATCCCCAAGCGTGTGGGGAACAGAATCCGCAATTTCGCGGTGATTTCCCAGTTAACGGTTAATCCCCAAGCGTGTGGGGAACAGGTTTATATGTTAGCCAGACTTGCTTTTAAAGGAGGTTAATCCCCAAGCGTGTGGGGAACAGTCAATCTCATATTCTGCAGGCAACTCACATTTTCGGTTAATCCCCAAGCGTGTGGGGAACAGAATTTCTTGCGCCGCGTGTGAAAAATTCAAGGCGGTTAATCCCCAAGCGTGTGGGGAACAGGAAACCGTGGCATTATCCGGCATGTATGAAGCCGGTTAATCCCCAAGCGTGTGGGGAACAGTCAAATGCGTTTTTTAATCCGACGTGCGTGCCCGGTTAATCCCCAAGCGTGTGGGGAACAGTCATTTGTGCAATTATCGAAAACTTCAACTAGCGGTTAATCCCCAAGCGTGTGGGGAACAGATTTTGACCGTTTAACACCCCGTCTACACCGCCGGTTAATCCCCAAGCGTGTGGGGAACAGCTAACCCCTCGACCTGTTAAACATGTTTAACGCGGTTAATCCCCAAGCGTGTGGGGAACAGCTGTGAGAATGCCAATATTGCACCCAGTAAGCCGGTTAATCCCCAAGCGTGTGGGGAACAGACATCATTTTTTACACGTTTAGTGTGCATGCGAGGTTAATCCCCAAGCGTGTGGGGAACAGGTATTTAAAAAATCAAATCTGGGTTTCAACAACGGTTAATCCCCAAGCGTGTGGGGAACAGTCTAATAATAACCTGTTGATTTTAAAGAACAAAATTGCTTTTAAGGACATAAAAAATTGGTAAAATAGTACCTAGCAATTTCG
>JBCCZV010000048.1:0-26770 GCA_039187085.1 Pseudomonadota bacterium | reverse complement strand
AATAATATGTGTAAGATTTAAATAATATCTCCATTAAAATGAAGATATTATTTTCACAATGTATGAGTAAAAATAAATTTTAGAAAACAACTAGTATTGAATTTAAGACAAAAGCGTTAATAAAAGCCACTCGAAACTGCATTCCGGGCCTCACGCCAACCGCTGTGCCATTCTCCCCTTTTGGTTGTAGAAGAATATGGGCAACAATCACGAGGACGGCCGGTCACACCAGCTTTAAAACCATTAGAACGAGCTCTAGTTAAGCGATCACGTTTTTGTCTTTTCATAGATTTCTCCTCTTGAGCATTGAGTGAGCGATGAATGATAAAGCCGAAGTTTTCTTCGTTCATGATTCCCTGCGCACAATCAATAAAGAAGGGGCGTTACATACAAGGACCTAAATGGGCTTTTCTGTCATTCATCTATTTGTCAGCATAGCGTAACAGTAATTTCACATCTAACACTTTTTTTGATTGTAAAGATCATAAAAAGTTTCCCGAAACCTCATAAAATGATTTAAGGAACGCTCAAAATAAATTTTTTAATTTTTTTTTCAGTCATTTGACAGTTCCGATTTAGCTATTCACCTATATTACTTTTGTTACTAATTAAAAAAAATCGCTCGTAAAAAGCATGTAATCTTCTTCATAAATAACGCATTTTCAATCAACTACGCAACTTTGGATAAAAAGACCTATTTTTTACGAGAAAATATTTTTTGAATGATTTTCAATCATTTTTTTGCAAAGCAGCAAAAAGTCGCTATGCTCAGTGATTTATGCGTTACATTTCATTAAATTGTTTAAAAAGCATCTTTACGTTTACGTAAAAGGAAGGTATCTTTACAAGGTAGTTTTTCAAGACAAGATAACGTTGATGTTTTAAAGTTTGTTAATCAATAAACCTAAATCCCTTGGATAAGTCTTAAAGCCATGCCCGAAACTTTTACTATTAGCGAACTCGCTAAAGAATTTGATATTACAACACGTACTATTCGCCATTATGAAGACCAACGCCTTTTAATCCCTCAAAGAGATGGCCAACACAGAATTTATAGCAATAAAGATCGCGTCAGGCTCAGGCTAATATTACGAGGAAAACGTGTTGGCTTCAGTTTAGGGGAAATAAAAGAAATCATTGACATGTATGACAGCCCTCAAGGTGAAGCTAAACAAACACAATTATTATTAACAAAGATTCAACAAAGGCGTGCACAACTTCAGCAACAAAAAAAAGATATTGAAGATATCTTGCACGAACTCGAACGTATTGAGAAAAGTGTGAGCGACTAATTCGTTACAGAACATGTCGTGCCATTCACTTTCGTAATTCCTCTTACTTTAATAACCTTTTTTCGATGTGAGGTGACACTATGTTTCCAGGTCTTAATTTTAATTTAGGTGAAACGGCGGACATGATTCGTGAGTCCGTTAATGCATTCACACAAAAATCAATTGCTCCTCTTGCCATGGAAATCGATGAAAAGAACGAATTCCCTAATCATCTTTGGCAAGAGCTCGGTAACTTGGGGCTTCTTGGTATCACTGTTAGTGAAGAGTATGGCGGTTCTAATTTAGGTTATCTTGAACATGTCATTGCAATGGAAGAAATTAGTCGCGCGTCCGCTTCTGTTGCCTTGAGTTACGGTGCTCATTCAAATTTGTGTGTTAATCAAATTTACCGCAATGGCAACACAGCTCAAAAAGAAAAATATTTACCTAAACTAATATCAGGAGAACATGTTGGCGCACTGGCCATGAGTGAACCCGGGGCAGGTTCTGATGTAGTCAGCATGCGTTTAAAAGCAGAAAAAAAAGGGGACCACTTTATTCTTAACGGAAACAAAATGTGGATAACCAATGGACCAGATGCCGACACTTTAGTTGTATACGCTAAGACAGATATAGAAAAAGGTCCACATGGTATCACTGCTTTTATCATTGAAAAAGGGTTTAAGGGTTTTTCTACCGCCCAAAAGCTTGATAAGTTAGGGATGCGAGGCTCAAACACTTGTGAATTGGTGTTTGAAGATTGCGAGGTACCAGCAGACAATATTTTGGGGAACCTGAACGAAGGCGTGCGTGTTCTCATGAGTGGACTCGATTACGAGAGAGTCGTTTTGTCTGGGGGCCCGTTAGGTATTATGCAAGCTGTGATGGATACCGTTGTACCTTATCTTCATGAGCGCAAACAATTTGGTAAAGCCATTGGTGAGTTTCAATTAATGCAAGGAAAAATTGCTGATATGTATACCAGTATGAACGCATCAAAATCTTACGTTTATCATGTAGCTCAGGCTTGTGATCGAGGAGAAACCACGCGTAAAGATGCCGCAGGTGCTATATTGTACTCGGCAGAGAAAGCGACTCAGCTGGCCCTTGAAGGTATTCAATGCTTAGGTGGCAATGGTTACATTAACGAATACCCAACAGGGCGCTATCTTCGTGACGCCAAGCTTTATGAAATCGGAGCAGGCACATCAGAGATACGACGTATGCTGATAGGCCGCGAACTATTTTCTGAAACCAAGTAAAGAGAAAAATTACGAATATTTAAAGGTAAACATTATGCAAGAAGATCCTATTGTAATTGTTAGCTCTGCCAGAACTCCTATGGGTGGCATGTTAGGTGTTTATAGCGATGTAGAATGTGCGACATTGGGAGCAACGGCCATCAAAGCTGCGGTCGCAAGAGCAGGTATTAAAAGTGAAGATGTTGATGAAGTCATCATGGGTAATGTCTTATCCGCTGGCCAAGGCCAAGCTCCAGCGAGACAAGCAGCACTGGGTGCAGACTTACCTTTATCAACGAGTGCAACCACCATTAACAAAATGTGTGGTTCTGGTCTGAAAGCTGTCATGTTCGCAAACGACCTCCTTCGTCTTGGTGAAAATAAAGTTATGGTGGCAGGGGGCATGGAAAATATGACCCGTGCACCTTATCTTTTACCTAAAGCACGTCAAGGCTTTCGATTAGGTCATGGTGATATCAAAGATCATATGTTTTTAGATGGCCTTGAAGATGCTTATGATCGCGGTCGATTAATGGGAACTTTTGCAGAAGAAACAGCTACACGTTATAGCTTCACTCGCGAACAACAGGATGAATTTGCCATTACGTCATTACAACGTGCCAAAAAAGCCATTGAAAGTGGTGCTTTTACTAACGAAATTACTCCTGTTACTTATCAAACGCGAAAAGGAGACATCACTGTAGACACTGATGAACAACCCTTAAAAGCCAAAATTGATAAAATTCCAACATTAAAGCCTGCATTTGCCAAAGATGGAACAGTAACCGCAGCGAATTCTAGTTCTATATCAGATGGTGCAGCTGCCGTTACCATGATGCGTTTATCAGAGGCAGAAAAACGTGGACTAACACCTTTAGCCAGAATTGTTGGTCATGCAAGTCATTCTCGTCAACCATCAGAATTCACTATTGCCCCTGTACATGCCATTCAGGCATTATTCGAGAAAACAGGGTGGTCAAGTCAAGAAGTGGAGCTTTTTGAAGTTAACGAGGCTTTCGCTGTTGTCACTATGGCGGCGATCCATGATCTAAAATTAGATCCTAGTAAAGTTAATGTTCATGGTGGTGCTTGCGCCCTAGGTCACCCAATTGGTGCAAGTGGAGCCCGTATACTCGTCACGTTAATCCAAGCTTTACGTACGCACAAACTCAACAAAGGTGTTGCGTCACTTTGTATTGGTGGTGGAGAAGCTGTGGCCCTTGCTGTTGAGTTAATTCATTAATCGAAGAAAATGAGTCAAGCTTCATAATGTTTGGCTCATTATATCGTCTTGATTAAGCTCGGAGCGTTTTTCTTATAAGTTTTGCTTTTTTAATTTTGTTGAGTGACTTAACAAGTCATTCTTACACAGCATTTTTAGGTGAGCTATGTTTGCCCTTTCTGAAGAACAACAATTGATACAAAACTCTGTAAAACAGTTTGTCAACGAGTTTATAAAGCCCAATGCTGCTGAGTGGGATAGAAAAAAAACTTTTCCTAAAGATACTTTAAAGAGTTTAGCAGATATGGGTATTTTCGGTATGACAGTACCTGAAAAATATTCGGGTTCTGACATAGGTTATACAGCTTGTGCGCTCGTCATCGAGGAAATAGCTGCCGGAGATGCCGCAACTTCAACCATTATTAGTGTAACCAATTCCGTAGCTTGCATGCCAATACTGAATTTTGGTTCTGAAGAGCAAAAAGAAAAATTCTTAGTGCCTCTGGCTAGAGGCGAATACCTCGGTGCTTTTTGTTTAACAGAACCTCATGCGGGCTCCGATGCTGCGGACCTAAAAACTAAAGCAATTCGTGATGGCGATGACTATATCATAAACGGCTCAAAGCAGTTTATCACATCTGGAAGTCATGCAGATATTGCTATTGTTTTTGCTGTAACCGATCCCAATGCCGGTAGAAAAGGCATTAGTGCTTTCATTGTACCAACGGATACAACAGGCTATAACGTGGCTAGCATTGAGAATAAACTTGGCCAACATGCCTCAGACACTTGCCAAATTACCTTTGACAACTGCCGTGTCCCTGTAGGTAATCGATTAGGTGAAGAAGGTCAAGGTTATAAAATTGCATTGAGTAACCTGGAAGGTGGACGTATTGGTATTGCCGCACAGTCGGTAGGAATAGCAAGAGCGGCGCTTGAAAGCGCTATTCAATACAGTAAAGAAAGAACAAGTTTTGGTAAAACACTATCCCAACATCAAGCCATCGCTTTTAACTTAGCTGATGTTGCCACGGATATTGAAGCAGCAAGATTACTCTACTTAAACGCCGCATTAAAAAAAGAAAATGGCAAACCTTGTCTCAAAGAAGCCTCTATGGCAAAACTTTTTGCTTCGCGCATTGCTGAAACAGCTTGCTCAAAAGCTATTCATATTCATGGTGGCTATGGTTACTTAAATGATTTTCCCGTTGAGCGATTTTATCGTGATGCCAAGGTTTGCCAAATTTATGAAGGTACTAACGAAGTGCAAAAACTTGTTATAAGTCGATCATTGTTATCTGACTAAAAACTTACCTCAATAACAAAATTCTTGAGTAAAGGAATTTTATGCCAATATTAAAAACGAAAATTAATGCACGAGCGGCATTGTATCAAGAAAACTATAAAGCCATGTCAAGCTTGGTTAATGATTTGCGTGAGCAAATGGAAACCATCAGTATGGGTGGTGGTTCAGCCGCTCAGGAAAAACATTTATCAAGAGGCAAATTACTACCACGCGATCGCATCCAACATTTGCTAGATCCTGGTTCGCCTTTTTTAGAGATTTCGCAATTTGCAGCTTATGGAATGTACGACAGCCGCGTACCTGCTGCGGGCATTATTGCAGGTATAGGCCGGGTTGAAGGCAAAGAATGCATGATAGTGGCGAATGATGCAACAGTTAAAGGAGGGACTTATTTTCCTGAAACCGTGAAAAAACATTTGCGCGCCCAAGAAATTGCAGATCAAAACCATTTACCTTGCATTTATCTTGTCGATTCTGGCGGTGCCTTTTTACCCAAACAAGATGAAGTTTTTCCTGATAAAGAACATTTCGGCAGAATTTTCTTCAATCAAGCCAACATGTCAGCAAAAGGTATTCCTCAAATCGCTGTCGTTATGGGTTCCTGTACAGCGGGAGGGGCTTATGTACCTGCCATGGCCGATGAAAGTATTATTGTGAAAGAACAAGGTACGATTTTTCTTGGTGGACCGCCATTGGTCAAAGCAGCCACAGGAGAAGTTGTTTCGGCTGAAGCGCTCGGTGGTGCTGATGTACACTGTCGAACATCAGGTGTTACCGACCATTACGCCCAAAACGATCATCATGCGTTAAGTATTGCACGTAATATTATACGACAAATCAATACGGTTAAGTCTTCCTCTTGGGATATTCAGAAACCCAGAGCGCCACTGTATGACAGCGATGAACTCTACGGCATCGTCAATAATGATGTCAAAAAACCTTACGATGTTCGTGAAGTCATAGCCCGCTTAGTTGACGGCTCCGAGTTCGATGAGTTTAAAGCCCTATACGGTACGACTTTAGTAACAGGGTTTGCTCATATCTGGGGATATCCTATTGGTATCGTCGCTAACAACGGTATCCTATTTTCAGAGAGTGCATTGAAAGGAGCACACTTTGTTGAACTTTGTAGCCAACGCAATATCCCACTCCTATTTTTACAAAACATCACGGGGTTTATGGTAGGTCGTAAATATGAAAATTCAGGCATCGCTAAAAATGGTGCTAAAATGGTAACCGCTGTTTCCTGTGCCAAAGTACCTAAATTTACCGTGATAACGGGTGGTAGCTTTGGAGCAGGTAACTATGGTATGTGTGGTCGCGCTTACAATCCTCGCTTCCTTTGGATGTGGCCCAATTCGCGTATTTCCGTTATGGGAGGCGAGCAAGCAGCCAATGTATTAGCCCAGGTTAAACGAGATAATTTCGATCTTCAAGGAAAAAGCTGGAGTCTTGAAGAAGAAGCTGATTTCAAAGCCCCCATTCTTGAACAATATGAAACGCAAGGCCATCCTTATTACGCTAGTGCTCGACTTTGGGATGATGGCATTATCGATCCCGCTCAAACACGAACTTTATTAGCATTGGGGTTATCTTCAGCTTTAAATGCACCAGTAGAATCAACAAAATTCGGTGTGTTTAGAATGTAGTGTTAAAGCATTATGCCTAAGAGACAATTTAACTATAGGACAATCTTTAAATGAATCACAAAACCTTGATTGTTAATCAACATGATAATGGTCTTACTGAAATTATCATGAATAGACCTGATGTACATAATGCATTTAATGAAATTGTCATTCAGGAACTCACACAAACATTGCTGGACTTACAAAATGTCAGCGAGTTAAAACTTCTTACTTTAAGAGGCTCAGGTAAGAGTTTTTCAGCGGGAGCAGATTTGAATTGGATGCGTTCAATGGCTAATTTTAGTTGGGATGAAAATTACCAAGACTCATTAGCTTTAGCCACACTGATGCAAACCTTACATAATTTCACACGCCCCACACTCGCTATAGTGCATGGTTCTACTTACGGTGGAGGGCTGGGATTAGTTAGCGCTTGTGATTTTGCTGTAGCTAGTGCTAATGCCAAGTTTTGTTTGTCAGAATCTAAACTAGGTCTGATACCCGCTGTGATTTCACCTTACGTAGTTAGCGCTATCGGAAAACGACACGCTAGCCGATTTTTTTACAGTGCTGAAGTCTTTGATGCCACACAAGCCATGAATATAGGATTAATTCAAGAAGTGTATCCAGAAGAAAATTTTTCAGAGCATGTGGAAACCTTTCTTAATAGTATTTTAAGTAATGGGCCTCAAGCGATTTGTGAAAGTAAGCGACTGATTGAGAACATTGCTGACAAACCTATCAATGAAGAGCTTATTCGTGACACAGCAGCCAAAATAGCGGATATTCGTGCTTCAGCAGAAGGAAAAGAAGGCGTTAGCGCTTTTCTAGAAAAACGTAAACCCGATTGGAATGCAGCAAAAAATCAAGCACTCAACTTGTTAGGAGATGACGAAGTATGATGTTTGAGAAAATTTTAATTGCTAATCGTGGTGAAATCGCTTGCCGTATCATTCAAACAGCCAAAAAAATGGGTATCCGTACAGTAGCGATTTATTCTGATGCTGATGCGCAAGCTAATCACGTACAAATGGCTGATGAGGCTTTTTGGGTAGGTACAGCCCAAGCTGCCGACAGTTATCTACAGATCGATAAAATTATAGAAATTTGTCAAGGTTCTGGTGCGCAAGCGGTTCATCCAGGATACGGCTTCTTATCAGAAAATGCTGAATTTGCAGAAAAGCTCAGCCATCACAATATTGTATTTATCGGACCTCCTGTCCAATCGATCAAAGCAATGGGCTCTAAAAGCCAAGCCAAAGCTATTATGGAAGATGCACAAGTACCTTTAGTTAAAGGATACCATGGTGATAATCAGGACGATAGTTACTTACATGAACAAGCCAACCGAATTGGTTACCCAGTACTCATTAAAGCGACCGCCGGCGGTGGCGGTAAAGGTATGCGAGTTGCTCAAAATACCGAGTCTTTTCTTGAAAGCTTAGAATCATGCCGCCGAGAAGCTAAATCGGCTTTCAATGATGATAAAGTGCTTGTCGAAAAATATTTAACCAAACCAAGACATGTTGAAATTCAGGTCTTTGCTGATCAACAGGGCAATGCCATACATTTATTTGAGCGTGACTGCTCAGTACAACGCCGACATCAAAAAGTTATAGAAGAAGCCCCAGCACCTGGACTCTCTCAAAAAACACGTGATGCCATGGGACAAGTTGCTATACAAGCTGCTCAAGCTATTCATTATGTAGGAGCTGGCACTATTGAGTTTCTTTATGACGAGGATGAATCTTTTTATTTCATGGAAATGAACACTCGACTTCAAGTTGAGCATCCCGTTACCGAAATGATCACCGATTTGGATCTCGTCGAATGGCAAATTCGTATTGCTAACGGTGAACCTTTACCAAAATCACAAAAGGAGTTGTCGCCCAAAGGCCACGCTTTTGAAGTTAGAGTTTATGCGGAAGATCCAGATAATGATTTCTTACCTGTCACTGGACAACTGTCATACTTTTCCACACCGTCTACGAATCGGTTCGTTAGAATCGATACAGGGGTTAAACAAGGCGATCACATTTCCGTTTATTACGACCCAATGATTGCTAAACTCATCGTGTGGGATGAAACACGCGATGCTGCTCTTTCTCGTTTGCGTAAAGCCCTAAGTGATTTTTATATTTTGGGAACGACAACTAACATAAGTTTCTTAAAGAGACTTGCAGCAAACCCAGATTTTGCAGCCTTAGATATCGATACTGGCTTTATCGAAAAACACAAGTCATCATTGTTGCCTCAGAAACAACTTGTCTGCAAAGAGAGTCTTGGATTTGCCGTTTTACACTTTTTCTTTTCCCAGGAAGAAAAAAATAAAATCGCTCTTCACACCAACCAAGATACTTTTTCTCCATGGCAGCAAGTTTCTGGGTGGCGTCTTAATCAGAAAAGCGCGCAACTTTTATCACTGCAAACGACTGAATCCAATGATACTTATGTCCTCACTGTCAATTTTATTGAACAAGGTTTTGAAATCACTTTTGATGGTGAAACATTTAGAGTTTCAGGGCAAAGACTAACTAATGACAAAATTCGTGCTAAGTTTTCTGACAAACAAATCACAGCCAAAGTGGTTCAAGATAACGGTATCATATCAATTCTAACCCCGAACTTTCATCACAGTTTTTCTCTGACGAATCAAGAGTTTGAAACTGACGAGCAACAAAACCCAAATAAGCTATTAGCGCCTATGCCTGGAAAAATTATTCGGTTATTTGCCTCTTCTCAAGATGCAGTTACAGAAGGACAAGCGCTAGTCATCTTGGAAGCCATGAAAATGGAACATACGATTACAGCACCTTTTTCAGGCAAGATTTCCGAAAGCTTCTACACCGAAGGTGACTTGGTCGAGGAAGGAGCTGAGCTGATCATTGTTGAACCCTTAAGTGAATAGACACTATGAAGATAGTGTTCTTTATATTTTTTAGGAACACGTCATGATAAATACTCAGAATTATTTTTATAATTTACCGAAAAAGGTCAAAATCGTTGAAGTTGGTCCACGAGATGGACTACAAAACGAAAAGGCTATCATTCCAACTAGCGAGAAAGTCGCACTGATTAATGCTTTGAGTGATAGTGGTCTCACTTGTATTGAGTCCGCCAGTTTTGTGTCTCCTAAATGGGTGCCGCAAATGGCTGATGCTAGTGATGTGATGAATCAAATACGCCGTAAACCCGGAGTTACTTATCCAGCATTAACTCCTAATATGAAAGGATTTGAAGCTGCCGTTGCTGCCAACGTACAGGAAGTAGCAGTATTTGCCGCTGCTTCTGAATCTTTTTCCCAAAAAAATATCAACTGCAGCATTGTTGAAAGCCTTCAACGCTTTGAGCCTATCATGCAAGCTGCATCAAAAGCACACATTAAAGTGAGAGGCTATATTTCTTGTGTGCTTGGATGTCCTTACGAAGGGGAAGTCAGCGTCGACGCTGTCTTATCTGTTGTAAAGTCGCTAAAAGATATGGGCTGTTATGAAATTTCTTTGGGCGATACCATAGGTGTTGGGACACCCAAAAAAGTAGATAACTTGTTAGTTACGCTAAAAAAACACATAGACACTTCAGCACTTGCTGTACATTTTCATGATACCTATGGCCAAGCATTAGCCAATATCTTTGCTGCATTACTTCAGGGAGTTCAAGTTATTGATTCATCTGTTGCTGGATTAGGAGGTTGCCCTTATGCCAAAGGCGCAACCGGAAATGTCGCAACCGAAGATGTTCTTTACTTACTTGAGGGCTTAAACATAGAAACCGGCATCGATATGCAGGGTGTGGTTCAAGCAGGAAAAATGATTTCCAAGGTGATTGGCCGGCCACCCCAATCCAAAGCCGCAATGGCTTTACTCGCAAAAGAATCAACTTGTTCATAAAATTACTTAAAGAATTACACTTTCAATATCATTTTATAGAAATGAGACAGGAGAAAAGTTTATGTCAGGCTTTAATAAGGTAGTGGAAACTTACGCTCAGGCACTCGATGGCCTTACCGATAAGATGACGGTGATGGTGGGTGGCTTTGGTTTGTGTGGTATTCCAGAAGGTCTTATCGCGAAAATGCGTGATTTAAATGTTAAAGAGCTTACCTGTATTTCTAATAATGCAGGTGTCGATGGTTTTGGTCTCGGAATGCTTTTAGAACAGCGACAAATAAAAACAATGATAGGCTCTTATGTTGGCGAAAATGAACTTTTTGAAAAGTTGGCAATATCCGGAGAAATGGAAGTCATTTTAACGCCACAAGGTACTTTAGCGGAAAAAATTCGTGCGGGGGGTGCTGGCATTCCTGCTTTTTATACAGCAACAGGTTACGGCACACAGGTTGCTGAAGGTAAAGAAACCAGAGAGTTTAATGGCAGAAATTATGTGCTAGAACCATCATTAACAGCAGATTTTAGTCTCATTAAAGCCTCTAAAGCAGATACCATGGGTAATTTAATTTTTGATAAAACAACAATGAACTTTAATCCCATGATGGCGACAGCAGGAAAAATTACTGTCGCTGAAGTCGAAGAAATTGTTGAACCTGGAGATTTAGATCCTAACTTTATCCATACGCCTGGCATTTATGTCAATCGTGTTATCTGTGGTCGTTTCGAAAAGCGTATCGAACAACGAACAGTAAAATCCGCTTAATTCTCCTTCACCACATTCAGAAAGAAAGGAAATCAAAATGGCTTTAAATAGAGATGAAATTGCAAAACGCGTTGCAAAAGAATTAAAAGATGGTTATTACGTTAACCTTGGCATTGGTATTCCCACTTTAGTCGCAAACTACGTCCCGAATGATATGGAAGTTATGCTTCAATCTGAAAATGGTTTATTGGGTATGGGGGAATTTCCTACAGAAGAGCAAGTGGATCCGGACTTAATTAACGCCGGCAAACAAACGGTAACAGCCGTTACAGGCGCTGCTTTTTTCTCATCAGCAGAAAGTTTTGCCATGATTAGAGGTGGACATGTCGATTTAACAGTACTTGGTGCCTTTGAAGTTGATCAAGAGGGTAACATTGCTTCTTGGATGATTCCTGGCAAATTAGTCAAAGGCATGGGAGGTGCGATGGATTTAGTAGCTGGAGCACAAAATATTGTTGTCACCATGACTCATGCCAGCAAACATGGCGAGTCAAAACTATTACCCAAATGCACTTTGCCACTCACTGGCGTCAATTGCATTAAAAAAATTGTTACTGATCTGGCCTACCTAGAAATCAAGGATGGGGCTTTTCATTTGATTGAAAGAGCACCAGGAGTCAGTGTTGAGGAAATTGTCGCCAAAACAACAGGTAAACTAGTTGTCGACGGCGATATACCTGAAATGCAACTATAAATACATTGACTCATGAGGCCGCTGGTTAATTTTCTTTCCAATGGCCTTTCTTTCAACTGGCTCTTAATCGATATTGATAAGCTTGGCATAGCGCATTTTCAAAAGCATTTTTAATGAGTGTCACGATATCTCCAGAATTTTCACAATCAACCACATTAAAGTTTTCTTGAGCATAGGTACAACAAGTTAATGTAAACAGGTGATTGTCAATAATACCATACCATCTTTCTTCGTAACCTTCCGATTCATCAATGCATGTACTATAAATAGATTCTGTGGCAACGACTTCTCTTACAAGCTCCATTGCACATTTAAGATAAATACGTTTATTTAAACGTCGGAACTGTGCACGATAATCATTTTTATAATGATGCCAAAATGAGTCATGTTTAAGCCAACGAATTCGATGCATCGAATTCATATGAGGATACGATTTAATCGCTTTTTCATTTATCGTAATTTCTTCGATAATCATAGCTTCACTCTCTTTCGCCATATAGTCATAGCAACTTGGTAACACATGGGAAATTGCATAAGGTGTGCCACCCTGCTTTCATCACCTCAATCGTTTTCAAGCTAATGATTTTTCATTTATTCTCTTATCGGCAATAAAAAGTGATAACTTAATCGATAAAGGCCCCAAATGTTTATTTCGCAAAAAAATGCACTGTTAGAAGGTCCAACAACGAAACTATGAGCTATTTTTCTGAGATTTCCCCCACTGGCTTATCGTGAAATTGTCAGAAAACTGACCTAACTGTAGTAGGCATTAACTAATGTAAAGACATTTTAATCAATTATGTTTTAAGCTTTTTCTACATCGTAATATTGATATAAATACAAACTTTATTAAAACGTCTAGGAAAAAGTGTGTTGCTTTTCACTAAAAAGAAATGCAATCCGACATAGAATAACTTCATGTTTAGAGAACAAAAGTTGCTCTACCCGAAAAGAAGAGAGAACAATACCACATTAAAAATGTGAATCTTTTCTCGTTTGGGCACAAGATGTCATTATTTTCCGACCAACATGGCTTTTAAGAAGATATAGGTTAAACACAATTATATTTAAGCCAATGAATTCAAGCATTTAATTATTTATTAAAGATTGTCGATTTTTTGGCATATTAAATGCTTTAAGCATAACAAAATTGAATGATTAAATTGGGTATAAGGAAAATGCGATGAAAATGAAACGATTAGGGCTAACCGCATTCACATTTTTCACAACAGTCATCGGCTGTACAAGCAGTCAAGTACAAGATGAAAATCACTTTAATCAAATTGAATTATCTAAAGAATGCGAGACCATAGGGTCAATGGCTGAAATTGCCAGTATCAGTCGCAGATTAGGGGACAGCCAATCGAAAGCCTATAATAGAATTGTTGAAAACTTAACAAACAACAACTATGACATTACTCTTAACGCTAACATGCAGAGCTCTATTCAATATGCATCTCACTTGGCTTATTCTCAAAATAAACTCAGCCCCCGTACTGTTAGGTATCTAGCAATGGGCTTATGTTTTTCAGCAGAAATTGCAACTTCTAATAATTTCAGATCTATTGAAAAACTAGCTTATCATTGCGAGTCCAATAAAGAGACTCAAAGTTTCAAGCAGTGTTTTGAAAACGGTTTAACCAATATTATTGTAGCTTCTCAGCAGCATGTTGTTAATCATCATTAATCACTGTTAAAATTTTTGGTTGTATTTCTTATTCAAGCTCACAATGATTACTAAAACCATTTTTAAATGGTTATCCAATTACTTTAAACGTCGTTTAAAAGCTTTTAGTTTTGCACTCAAGCCATGAAAAAAACGATGTTTATTGCTAGCGCCTTCACTCGTTAAAAAATTGATTTGGATTGAACGTCTCACACCATCAAAAGATTCATAACCATGCCAACAATTATCCGTCACTTTGAAACCAATCATGGTACCAGGACCAGGCACCACTTGCTGAACATAGTCATTTAAATCATCACCGTTATTTAAAACACGTAGCAAGCCTGTTTCATGTACCCAAGCTTCATTAAGATAAATTAGAATGGTTAAAATCTTGGTTTTTGAATCAGTGTGGATCCTGCCATCTTTTTTTCTTGAAATGCCGCGAAGTGTTACCATCATGGGTAGCTCAGTCACATCAACATGGAATTTCTCACCCACAAGCTCTCTAAACTCGGGTGTATCCAAACTATGAATCAACTGTTTAAACGAGCCGGCTACTTCCACATCTTGGAGATTGAAACTCCCTCCCTCACTAATTGGTGGGAAATCATGAATAACCTGAGAAACACATTCATTTTTTATTGAACGTTCAACAATAAAATAAGGGTATGGTGTATCAACAACCACCGCATCTTTAATAGCTGTCAAGTTTAGTAAGTTACTCATGGATTTTTATTCCTGAAATTAAGCGATAAAGAAAAACACAAACATAGGCAATAGTTTAGAACGACCATTCTTATTTTTAACCACATTATTCGTTAGGTTTACAGAATCAAGTCCTCAACATTTTCAAGGATGATACCTATCCATATTTTTTACGCAAGAGTATCTTTATTTCATAAAACCGGCAAGTTTGCCATTGATTGATATAAATATATTAAGTTCAAGAAAAGCACGGCTCTTAGTATGAATAAAATGCTACTAAAAGCTCATTGTTTTACACAATAAATTCGCTTTATTGCTTTAAATTTGATGGCTCATAAATCACTTGATCAACACCTTTGACTTCCAGATACTTAAAGCCTCTATCTTTTAATTTTTCGCATGTACCTGTAAGTTGGAAACGTCGATTGGTTGATAAAGGATTGTTTTTATCGAAATGACTTTTTACACGTTGGATGAGCAAATCCGCGTTACGACTTTTATTGGGAATAATCGCGAATAGCATATTTTCCGAACACTCTGGATGTTGCCAATAAGATTCCCCTGGTTTCTCAAAGGCAAATAAAAAGTAGACATCATTTGTTTTTCCATCATTATCGACAATGGTATCTTTAGCTATTTCATAGATTAAAACAGGGCCAATAGATATTGGCTGAGGATCAGCTGAGTGTAGTAAGCAACTGTTAATCAAGAACAGTATGAAAGCAATTGCTTTTAATAAGTCCCAATTGTTTTTCATTATTCTCACTCACAAACTTGATAAATACATTGTTGATAAAGTATTGTTAACAAACTCTAGGTCAAAACAACATTAAAAATCTTGGATTATCGGTAAGTTGATTAATTTACCAATACACATCGGTCAAAAACGTAATTACTTCTCAATTTGTAAAAAGATTAGTAAAAAAAAGGAAAGGAATTGAGATCAACTTATCATTTTTTTTGTTTTTATTGGTGGTACATATTGCTTAAAAAACTCGCTATGGCTATAAGAATTTCTTTAAATGACTCTAAGGTCAAGAAAGAATGTATCAGTTTTTTTTCGTTTTTTTCTTGCTAGCTAGCTGTATTAAATTTGACAGATCCTCTGTTTGACCAGCAGCTCGCCAAAGTAACTTCTGATCTTGATATTTAAATATACGTAGAGTTTCGGATATCACCGAGTCAGGCATACCCAACTCCATCAACACTTCTTTGGCCATTTCCAAACTCGATTCGAAAGTTTCTCGGTTAATTAAGTCAACACCCGCATCAATAAGTTGGTAGGCATGATATCTATCTTGGGCGCGCGCAAAAACTTTTAGGTTTCCAAAATAGTTTTTTGCTGTTTTGGCTATTTTCAAAGATGCTTCACGATTATCAATGGCAACAATCAATACTTTGGCTTTTGTTGCGCCAGCAGAGCGAAGTACATCAACACGTGTTGCATCCCCATAATAAACTTTAGCACCAAACCTTTTTACAAACTCAATTTGTTTAGGGTCGGAATCTAAAGCTGTCATAGCAATCTTTTTCGACATCAACACACGCGCAATAATTTCACCGTAACGGCCAAAACCAATCAGCAAAACATCAGGGCTCTCTTCTGATGAGCGGGGTGCTTCTTGCTCTTCATCAATAGTTTTTGCTTCGATTTTTTCAAATATCATGAGTAAGAGCGGCGTTGTCATCATACTGAGAGCCACAACAAGCATTAAAAGCTGGAATAGTTCAGGACTCAGTACACCTTGTGAACGACCTAAGGTAAACAAAACAAAAGCAAATTCACCAGTTTGAGATAACATAATACTCAAAGTACGCGACTGATGGGAGTTTAAACCCGATAAACGACCAATAACATATAAAATCACCAATTTAATACTAACAAGCAGCATAAGTAGTAAAGAAACAACATACCATTGCTCAATAAGAATCGTTAAATTAATAGACATACCGACTGAGATAAAAAACAATCCCATGAGCAACCCTTTGACAGGTTCAATATTTGTTTCAAGCTCATGCCGATACTCTGAATCAGCCAAAAGCACCCCTGCAATAAAGGCTCCCAGAGCCATTGAAATTCCAACCCAGTTCATTAAACCTGCAATACCCAAAACAACTAACAAAGCTCCAGACATAAAAACTTCTTGATTTTGTGTGGATGCGATATAACGAAAAAAAGGCCTTAGTAAATAGTGGCCTCCAAGGATAAGCCCTATAATTACCAGAAGTTTGCTGACCCAATTAATTTGTTCAAGATCATTGGAATGAGTTAAAACCGGTAAAATCGCTAATATAGGTACGATGGCCATATCTTGAAATAACAAAATGGCAAATGCACGCTGACCATGACGTTGTGATAATTGATTTTTCTCAGCAAGCAGCTGCAAAGCAAATGCCGTCGAAGATAAAGAGACTCCTAAGCTAACAATACTCGCAGTCAGTAATGATAGACCGGATAAAAGACTTAAAATCATGACCACAAGACTGGTTATAACAACTTGCGCGGCACCTAACCCTACCACATGAGTTCTCATCTCCCATAATCTCTTAGGAAGAATTTCCAATCCTATAATAAATAGTAAAAAAACAATTCCCAACTCGGAAAAATGCATGATTTCATCGTAATCAGTGATTAAACCCGCTCCCCATGGGCCAATTAAAATACCACCAATAAGAAAGCCAATAACAGAACCTAAACCAAGCTTTCTAGCGATAGGAACGAAAATAACGGTCACTGATAAGAATACGACGGCATCAGAAAAGGTTGATGATTCATTCATTGGAAAGGTAACTATTGACTAGGTAATTTTTCTAAAAATAAACAAAATTATTACCAACTCGTTAGCAATATTGATGACATACACGCACTTTTTTACTTCAGTATAGACTAAAGGAATTAATGCAATGAAAAACACCAAGGACTAATTTTTAAAGATTAAAGAAATTCAATAGCGCAGAAATCCTCATACTAACTTTTTGTTTTTAGAATTAGAGGGTTTAATAGTATTTAATACGCATAAATATCATTCACAAATTGAAATAGGTCACCTTTTAGAACACAATATTATGGTAACTCTAGACAAACCATAGAAAACGCCTACTCTATTTGAATTTAGTATGATGTTAGCCCCAAAACTAAAGTTTGAATGTTAACAAAAGTAACTGGCTAGAAATATTAGGAAACGCGATGAATCCATTTCACAGTAAGCAGATATTAATTGAAGACTTCTTAAGAAGGCTTCAAGATACCTACTTTCGCGTTTTTGATTATTCAGCTCCTGAGCATAGCCATGTCATTCAAGGCACCGCGACTATGGCAATGGAAATAATCGCTAACTCAGATGCTTTGTATCATACTATCGAGCACAGCATGATGGTCACTTTGGTCGGCCAAGAAATTCTCAGGGGTAAAATGCTAAGTGAGGGCAATGTTACCTCTTCAGACTGGGTAAACTTCATCACAGCCCTTCTCTGCCACGATATAGGTTATGTCAGAGGAATTTGTCCAGGAGATACGAATTCAACCGCTATAATTAATGAGAAAGGTGATTCAGTGGCATTCCCTAATGATGCTACAGACGTGTTCCTAGCCCCCTATCACATTGAGCGCGGTAAAATTTTTGTTCGTGAGCGCTTTGCTTCAAATCCGCTTATCGATCAAGAAATCGTCGCGAAATCAATTGAAAATACACGCTTTCCAGTACCATTGGACACGGATCCCAAAGATAATGAAAGCTTTCAAGGTTTGGTAAGAGCGGCTGATCTTATCGGACAACTTGCCGACCCTGACTATATTAGAAAGTTACCGGCTTTGTTTTATGAATTTAGAGAAATAGGCGCTGATAAAGATATGGGTTATAACTCCCCACACGATTTAATGGTCAACTACCCCGAATTTTATTGGAAAATGGTATCTCCTCACGTTCCTAAAGCTCTTGAATATTTAAAAATAACCTACGAAGGGCGCTCGTGGATTTCTGGACTATACAATCATATTTTCGCTGAAGAGCACCGGAACTTTCTTTAGGTCAGTAAGATGTTTAGACCCTCAGATATAATTATTGCAAAATTCACCGATTTGTTGGTAAATGAGTACGAGTTTCACTTTGGTGAAAACCCACAACACACGCTCTTACTCAAAAAAGTCTCTCGTATGACACTTTCACAGGTGGCATTGAGCGATGCGCTCTATCATAATCTTGATCACGCTGTTAATGTTTCACAAGTTGGCAAAGACTTACTTAGAGGATACATTTTTTCTGAAAATGGTATGCGCGAAGAAGACTGGCTAGCTTTTATGTCAGCATTATTAGTCTTGTTTGTTGGCTTTGTAAAAGGCTCGGTTAACGGCGATACACGCGAGAAAATTATCATTGATCAACAAGGTAATGCCATTGAACCTCCACGGGGTTCAACAGATGGTTACTTATGGCCTTATCATATCAACCGCACACGTCTTTACGTACAACAAAAGCTTTCTCACTTACCGATTATCGATTGGGAACTGGTGAACCTTCTGGTGGATTATGGCCGCTTTCCGCCCGATACGAGTGTGACGCTAGAACCTGGAAGCATTCACGATTTATTTCGTGCCTCTTTCCTTATAGGGGCTGTTGCGGATCCTAATTTTCGTATAAAAATAAGACGACTTATGCTGGAAATAGAAGAGTCACGGGCATTAGTTTTTTTGCACTTTCCCCATTTAAAAGCTTTTAAACAAGGGTATCCAAAGTACTATTGGAAAGTTATAGCGCCACTCATTAAAGATGCTTCACGCTACTTAAATTATTGTGCAGAAGGTATGTCATGGCTTGCTAATATGAACTCACACCTTTTAGTCGAGGAACATGAACTTTAAAAAATATTATTCTTTTGTACAACCATCACCTGCCGAATTTTTTACAAAACCTTGATTACATATCCAAATGCTTCCATACGCACTTGCATTTGGGGGAATAGCAATTTTATCGCACCCAGTTCCCGTTGCATTTTTCATGTAACCATTTTCACACATCCAGCCATCTCCTTGCTGAACAGCGTTTTTCGGTATTTGGATGTGAATACAGTTATCCTGCCCATCTCTTCGAAACCCAGGCTTACATACCCAATTATTACCATAGGGTATGGCATTTGCGGGAACATCTATCGGTTCGCAACCCGTTAATGAGATATTTTTTTTATAACCATCATTGCATAACCACTGACTGCCGTAAGCTCTAGCATTGTGTGGTATATCAACTTTTTTACAACCTTGTCCATCTGCTGTTTTAGTATATCCTTCATTGCACATCCAGCCTATTCCCCACTCTTTCGCATTATTAGGTATTTTGGCAGCCGATAAGCTTTGACAAAAAAAACATGAACTTAAAATCAAAAGAATCGAGATATTTTTAAGGTGAGGAGAATGAACCAAAGAATTTTGAGCTATACGGAAAAACATTATTTAGCACCTTTAAACAAGTATGAAAATAATGGATTAATAATAGAAAACTAAAACAAACTTAACAACAAAAAATACCTGTGTACCTCCGCAAAGTACACAGGCAACCACGTTATTGAACAGGTATAACAACGCTCTTTTAAGATTTCTAAAGTGCCAACATCAAATACCTTTTCGATATCGACACTGTCATTGTAATCAATCAGAAATGTAATGGAAGAGAGCTTCAGTTCCCTAAGAGTCAATTTGTGAACCCTGCATAAAGCATTGGATAAGTGGTCATGCTTGGCTTACTAACTGAAAACCGATTAACAGAATATAAACACGAATATGGAGAATACAGAAGCAGAGACGTTGAACAATTGAATGGTGATTTAGTCAATACTTAACTAGAGAGATTGGCAATAAAGAATGGAGCGGGAAACGAGATTCGAACTCGCGACCCCAACCTTGGCAAGGTTGTGCTCTACCAGCTGAGCTATTCCCGCATTTCATTGATCAAATTAGTAACATCAATGGAAAACTTTTAACTTCCCGTTCATTAATTCGGAGCAGAATAATAGCGATATGCTAGGTGATTTGCAAGTTTTTTATGAAACTCTAAAAAATAGAGAATTCGCTCAAACTTCAAAAGCAGATGTTCATCAATGAAATCCACAACTTAATTGATAAATTTAATCGATTTTCTTGCAATGCAAGCCAACTCATCTAAAATAGCAAAAAAGTTAACCAGTTCACAGTTTTTACTGAGTGAGTACATATATCCGAGAAGGACAACGTTGATATGGCCATGAGAGATTCTGATAACGTCAAAAATCATTTTTTTAGAAGTAACCGTTTCTTCTCCAAAGAGCAAGAATGGTATTTTCGAACAAGGGAAGGCATTGATTGCGGTCCTTTTGATTCACATGAAGAAGCGGAGCTAATGTTAAAAGCATTTCTTCGTTACAAACAGCTAATGCCTAACTTGCAAATTATGGCGAATCATTCTTCCTAAGTATCATTCGTTTTAATTACCCAGAAGTTCTAAAAATTAGTTTAACCGCTTCTCTCTAAATACCGGTTTTTAAAAAGATTATCGGTATCTCCTGCCCAACAACGCCTGTATTTAAACTGATAGTCTAATCGCTTTAGGAAAATATATTTGTAAATTTGTGACGCCCATCAAATTATGAGTTTTTCTCCGCATTTATTCCTTTTGTTGACTCGGTAAATCTGTGAGAATTTTGTGCGTTAGTTCAAACTTTAGTGTTACGTCTTTTGAACTAGTTAAATGAGATGAAGAAGCTAATGATTCTCAAACCAACGCCTGTATCATAACCTTAAATATTTCAGCTGGATATAACAATGTCGTCTTATGTTGAGCAAACACCTTGTGATAACATGCAGCCACATCAAGGAATTTCTTTGCGTAGTTATCAAAAAAAACAATCGTTTTTAAACTTATCCCGCAGTCAACATGGAGCAGTTATGAGAAGCCATTATGGTTCTTGTTCAGGATTAACACTTATAGAGATGCTTCTAACCACAGTCATAGTGGCATTTTTGGTTTTACTTGGTGCACCCTCTTACAGTCACCTCATAAAAAATAACCAGCTTTCGACGCAGTCTAATCAACTTTTGGTAGCATTAAGCTACGCACGTAGCGAAGCTATTACGCAAAATATCAAAGTCGGTATTTGCCCTAGTCTAAGCAAAACTTCTTGTGATAGTAACGACTGGAATGAAAATTGGTTAATTTTTTCCGACTTAAATCTTAATGGTCAACTCGATAGCGATGATCAAATATTACGTCAATTTACGCTTATTGATAGCGAGCATCAGTGGCAATCTCGTTCAAATTCATCCCTGATCATGTACACATCAGAGGGTTTAACGGGTATGACAGAAGAATTTAATTTATGCTCAAATGATAACAACCTCCTATCAAAAAAAGTCATTGTTAACTCTATTGGACGACCGAAAGTTGTAGAGGACAATGTACAATGCAATTAAATCATAGGAATCAAGGCGCCACCCTCATAGAGGTATTGGTATCACTGGTTATCATGGCAATGGGATTACTCGGCATAGCACGTCTTCAGCTCGGTACTCTGTCAATGAACCTGAGTGCTTATCATCGTTCTCAAGCTACACACTTAACGAGTGACATCATAGAAAGGTTGCGAGCTATTGGCATTCCAAATATTTCTAATGAGGCACACTTAGTCGCTACTCAATCGAATAATTTAATTGATTTATGTAATGACTCTTGTGAAACTCAACAGCAAATTGCAAAGCAACTCGATGAATGGCAACAATTAGTCAAAGAAACATTACCTCAAGGAGAATCATTAATCTGTATTGACCAAACGCCTAATGACGGGTTGCCCAGCGCACCCAATTGCGATAATAATGGAAACGTTTTAGCAGTTAAAATTTGGTGGTTAGACGATAAAAGTCAAGATATGCGAGATTCTGAAGACCTAGCTTTTTATTCAACTCGTGTGCAGCTATGAACCGATTACTTAAGCTTAATAACAAAAAACATAATGGATTAACCCTTATTGAAGTGTTAATTGCTTTAACGCTAGGTTTACTATTTATTGGTGTTGTTTTATCTTTTTACTTATCGAATAAAAAAACATACCGTCTTCACGAATCACTCTCTCGAATCCAAGAATCTGGACGTTTTGCTTTAGAGTTTCTAACTCGAGATATAAAAGCTTCTGGCTTTCATGGCTGTGCTAATATGCGTGGCTTATTAGCAAGATCACCTCTGGATCCTAATGGTCTAGGATATGATTATTCTCAACACACACGTCTTTTTGGTATTGAGGCCGCCGATCTTGAGAATATTACGAATCAAACTCTTTTTCCTATTAGACACCCATTAAAAGATCTACCTGGTGATTTAACCATTATATCGGATATTCTCTGGATACAGAGGGGCTCTAGCTGCGTAAGCGAAATACAAACTCAAATAACCACTAGCCGTGTATCTATTATCAATAATAGCTGTGAATGGTCCCCTGATGACATAGTGTTAATGAGTGATTGTCAAGGCAGTGAGTTTGCCGAAATAAACAGCTCATCATTGTCTGAAATTACATACAAAATGCCTTTATCACGTGATTTCTTACCTGGTTCACTCTTAGTTAAATATGAATGGAACGCATTTTTCGTCGCAAGAAACAATCAGGTCTTGGCCACCGAAGCAATTAATACTCTTTACAAAATGACTCGTTCAGGCGAGCTAATTCCATTGGTTGAAGGCACAGAGCAAATGGTATTTGAATTTGGTATACCGGAAGACTTATCAATAGCTAATAATGTTGATCGGTTTGTCAGAGCTAGTGCGGTAACAGACTGGGCAACCATTACCAGCATCCGTATCAATTTACTCATTCAATCCATTGAAACTCAGGTAACCAATTCTGATGAAGGTGTAACCTTTGTAGGTAAAAAATTTAATGAAGGCAAACGATTAAGAAAAGTTTTCACTAGTACAGTCGCGCTTAGGAATTAATTCATTCAATAAAAAACTATCGTCATTTTTAAATAGTCGATTATCAATTCTTCACATTATGGGTATATCAATGTATGAATCTCATTTAATGACAAAGCGGTGTGTTGTTTTTCAACGGTCTTATGGCTTTGTTCTCATTAGTTCCTTAATAATTTTGGTGGTATTAAGTCTTCTAGCATTGAGCTCAGCCGAAACAACCCTGTTTGAAGAGCGTATGGCAAGTAACTTAAAAAATCGAAATATTGCCTTACAATCAGCAGAAAGCGCATTAATAGATGCCGAAAATTATCTTAATGGACTTATCGAAATCCCAATGCCTACCACCCTTAACTCACCCGATCAGCCCAGGGCTATATGGCATACAGAACAAATTGATAGTGATGTCTCCAACACAAGTAGTTGGTGGTTTGATAATAATCTAGACTGGTGGCAAAAAAACGCTAAACCATTGGAAGCAAGCGCATTACAATCCGCTCAAACCCCGCAATACATTATTGAAACAAAAGGTTCTACTTTTCTTCCTGGCACAAGTCTATTAGATCCCAACCAACAAGTCTTTTATTATCGAATCACCAGTCGAGCAGAAGGTGATTATGAAGACACACCCAATAAATCTCATGTTATTTTACAATCCACTTATGCTAGGCGCTTCGAATAAAACAGAAAAATTGCATATAACGATATAACCTATTCGTATTTTTTAAGCCGTATTGAGGATAATATGAAAACTTTTCAACCATTAATTTTAATTCTCTTCAGCTTGTTCAGTTTTATTCATCACAAAACACTTTATGCAGAGTCTTTAGTCTTAAGCAACAAAACACTATTCCTAGGCCAACAAGAACCTGCTTTAAGCATGCTGGTGATGAGTCGAAATCATAAACTTTTTTATGAAGCTTACAATGATGTTTCAGATCTAGATGGCGATGGAATATTAGATATTCGTTATCGACCGAGTTTAGGTTCTCATAATGATAACCCTAACGATTCTAGCTCTTATAATGATAACTACTATTATGGCTTGTTTGATTCACGATTGTGTTACCATTACGATGGTCAGAAATTTACACCCAGAGGTATCGCTAATAATAAGCGCTGCATTGGCAGTAATGATTCTTATTGGAGTGGGGATTTTCTTAACTATTTAACCACATCGCGTATGGATGCAATACGTAAAGTACTGTATGGTGGAAAACGGTATGAAGATACATCGAGCCGTACCATTCTTGAACGGGCTTACATCCCTCAAGATGGTCATAGTTGGGCAAAAGAATATACCAGCGTAAGCGTTGATGGTTATGATATCACAGATTTCACGCCTTTAAACCAGCCTCTTTCGGGACGTCGCCATTTATTCGGTAATCTAACTCCAGCAACAAATGACCCTATTAATATTCCTGGACCACCATTGTTACGAATTCTTATTAACTCACCTCATCGTGTTTGGGAGTGGGCATCCATCGAGCGGCCTGTGCTAGGCAATTCATGTAATAACTTACAGAGTCAACGCGTCAGTTGCTTTGCTGAGAAAAATACCGAAAGAGCAGAATATTATGTTAGAGTCGAAGCTTGCAAATCACCTGATAGCAATTTTGTACTTAACCCTGATGAATGCAAGGCATATCCCAATGGCAATTTTAAACCTATTGGTCAATTACAAAAAAAAGGAGAAACAGAAGAACAATTATTTGGTTTAATTACAGGCTCTTACGATACTAACCTATCAGGTGGTGTTCTCAGGAAAAATATTTCGTCTTTTGCTGATGAAGTGGATGAGTCCACAGGTGTATTCACTGCCATTTCCGGCATTGTCAAAACTTTAGACCGTATACGTGTTATTGACTTTACATCGAATGAATTTAAGCACGATTGTCTTGATGATAATTTACGTTCACCATTAACTGAAACGGGGAAATGCAGTATCTGGGGTAACCCAATCGCAGAAATGATGTACGAAAGCTTACGTTATTTTGCCGGTGCCGCAAGCCCAACTCCCGCATTTAGCCGAGCTAGTAGCAAAGATAATTCACTTCAACTTCCTAAACCAACTTGGTTGAACCCCTATGACGAAGAATCAACAGGTATAGGACACTGTGCAAGAGCCAATCAAATTGTTATTAGTGACATATATCCTAACTTTGATACAGATCAACTACCCGGTGTTTACGGGTGGGGACAAAGTTATGATTCCGCCGGTGTGAATCCTGGTACATCAACTTTATCATCACTCAACGTTGTCAATGAAGCAAATGCTATCACTAGCCAAGAACCTGGTATTACAAATTCAGAGCGCTACATTGGCCAATCTCAAACCTTGTACGATGGTGCTCCAACTGGCAAGCGTGTGCAAAGTTTAGGTAGTGTGAGAGGGTTATCACCTGAAGAACCCACTAAAAGAGGTGGATATTATTCAGCAAGCATTGCCAAATTTGGTTGGGAACAAGATATCAGCGAAGCAAAGGATAAGCAAAATGTTAAGTCGATCGCAGTAGTATTGGAATCACCCGTACCAAAAATTGAAATTCCAATTTCTGGTAAATTAGTGACCTTGATTCCTTTTGGTAAAACTGTAGGTGGTTGTATTGGTATTCAACCCGATGGAGACTATCAACCCACTAATACTATTCTTGATGTGTATGTAGAAAGCTTCAGTTCAACTTCCGGAAAATTTCGTATCAATTTTGAAGATGTTGAACAAGGTAATGATCATGAAATGGATGCTATTGTAGAATACATTTATGAAGTAGAAGGGAACAACCTTCGTATTACATTAAATTCTGTCTATGGTGCCGGTAATTGTGTACAGCATATAGGCTATGTAATTTCAGGAACTACCACAGATGGTACTTATCTAGATGTACGCGATGTAAGCTTTAGTAATGATGATGTCGATTATATTTTGGATACACCACCTGGCGGTAACTACAAAGACGGTAAACCTCTCCCTTACTTTTCTACACGAGAATTTACTGCCGATTTTTCCTCAAACGAGACAGCAACTTTACTTAAAGATCCTCTCTGGTATGCCGCAAAGTGGGGAGGCTACGAAACGGTTACTCAAAATAATGTAGATCGCATGGTGTGGGACACAAATAATGATACCAATCCAGATAATTATTTCCTAGTCACTAATATGCTCAGTCTGCCCAGGCAATTAGAACAAGCTTTTCAATCCACGATCACCGACGTACCTGCAATGAGTTCAGTAGCTTTTGACAGTACTCGTTTAACTGATGATACACTAATATATCGTGCCAGTTTTCAGCCTCAAAACTGGCACGGCGAAATTTTAGCTTATAATGCTAATACAGCTATCACTCAAGATACGATACAAGCTAATTGGACGGCCTCCGAAACACTGAGCAAGCAAGCGAGCTCAAACTCACGCAATATTTATACATTTCGTCCTGATACTCAACAAGGGATTCCTTTT
>JBCCZV010000047.1:0-27169 GCA_039187085.1 Pseudomonadota bacterium | reverse complement strand
TATTAATTCAACTCTATTTAACATAAGCATTAGCTCACAACATGATTCATTAATTTTTTATGTCTATTTTCACATCACAACTTTTAAAAACATTATCAGAAGAATTTTGATTTTTTCATTAGTCATATAGATTATGCAAGGATTGTTAATTTAAATCCTGTATTCAAGTCTCTTTTTGTCAAAACAGCGCACGTTAAGCTATGCTGAATCGACTTTTATAAGAGCAAAATGTGAGCTTTATCAAACTCAATTTGTGATATTTCGCAGATTAAAGCGTTTAATTCAAAGTCAGTTTGGCGAACACTTTTCGACGACGTAACACTGTTTTTATTTAAGAACCGATAAAGTTTTCAGGTATAGGCAAGTCGTTATGATGTGATTTTTTATGCGTATCGTTCGAGTAAGAGAAACAATATTTTTAGATAAAAGAAAAGCTTACCTAGGAACTTAGGCAAGCTTTTCAAAGAATTGATATTTTATCTATTAGCGTTTTACAGCAACAACAACTTCTTCTTCAACGACTTCTTCTGGAGCCGGTGGCTGTTCTGGTGCAGGCTGTACCGCGGACGGTGTCGGTATAATAATTTGATCAATTTGAGCACCAACCGTAGAATTGTCAGCACCGGCATTACCCACATACCGCCAATACAAAGTATGCTGACCAGCAGGTATACGTATTCTCACTTTACCCTCAGTACCTTGTTCATATCGACCTATAGCAACATCATCAATATAGAATAACAGTAGATTTTTTACGGCTGCTGAATTAACGCGATAATTAAATTCCAAATCACCTTCACCAAATTCACCCGTAAATTCTACTTCTGCCGTACCACCATTAGGCATGACAGCAGACAAACTCTTGTTATCGGCGAGCGGATCCACATCACTGATGACAAAAGCATTTACCGCAAGCTCTGGCTTAGTGAAGCCTATGGGTAATTTATCTTCATTGAGTTCTTCTCGACGAATATCCTCAAAGGTCAATACGCGACGATTATTAGCCGTATTAATGAAGGCAATAGGTAACTTTAAGTTATCAATAAAACCTTGATCTAAACCATCAGCGCCTGCCGCGTCTTTAACATATTCAATTCGTAAGGTATGTGTTCCCGCAGTTATAGGAAATCGTTGGTCATCCAAATCGACAACACCGCTGTAACTGATGATCTCCACACCATCGAGTAGAATTCTTAAAAAGTCACTATTCAGCTCACTCGATACATTCACATCATAACTCACAAATCCATCAACAAAATTTTCGGTTAATTGAATGGCTGCTGTCGTATTATCAACCGCGTCACGTGGTGAAGCGAGGTGTCTATCCAACGTATTGATTTCATTAATATCAATGGCTTCAGATGTCAATGGTAACTCACCGTCATTGACTGTCCAACCGAAAGGTACTCCTGTCATATCATCGAAAACATGTGATGTCGGTATGTTTGCCTGAACCAAGTTGGTGGGTATTGATTCAATAATACGCTGAGGATTACATTCAAAGTTTTCGGTACTGGGATAATGACGCAACACCTCTTGAACTCTTTCTAAATTTTCTTTAATGAGAAAGTTACGATCCGTGACTTCAGCATGTGGCATCAATAAATCATCCACACAACCATAGGTTAAATAAGTGGGATTAAAGCTTTTCAAGTCAAACTCATCTTCTTGATATTGTGAGAAGTGGCAACCACGGCAAAAAGGCTTGATAATAAATTCATAGGCTTCTTCGTAACCCACATATCCCTCTGGTATATAAGGATCTGTACCAACTTCCGCTAAACCACCATGTCGAGGAGGCGTATTTAATAAATATTCTACAATAGGGCGCTGTTTAATAATTTCCTCCATGCTAATACCTGGCGTTTTGGCTTCTGCATCCCACACATGTTGTTGAACAACATAACTATTATTTACCGCAATTTGCTCCACTTGAGCTTTTACAGCTAAATCGTCGTAGGCATTAGTATCAATCACTTTTAGCTTGCCTTCTTCACGAATAATTTCTATTAACTCAACAGGATTACCATCACTATCAAGGTAAGAAAAAACCTCAGCATCAAAAGGAAGGAAACCAGAATTGGTGACAATTTGTTGTTCAACATGTAACGGATTATCTTGATTAACTCCACCGCCATGACAAACAATACATGCGCCTGGAAAATCTTTTAATCCTTCTCCATCCAAGATGACTTGACTAACTGCCGGCCCATTCATTCGATCTAAACGGTCATTAAAATTGACATCTGGATTCGAATCTAAATTAGGTGTTGGGTTAGCCTCGTAAGCAAAGAAACGGATAGTTTCACCTTCTGCAGCATCAGCCACGAACTCCATACAAACCGTTGCAAAAGGATGCTCTCCCGCTTGGGAACCTTCAATAGAACTCTTTATATCTGTTCTATCGCTACCAACGTTGCCGTAGTTAGTTGTGAAACAAGAAATTCTTTTCAGCGCATCTGACTTAATACAATACATATCACGACCAAAGCCTAAATCCCCACCATTGAAGTAGCGGGCATTAGTCCACTGCTCTCCAGGGAAACTATTCGCTTCATACCAATCAGCAAAAGTTGCTCTGGAAGTGTTAGGATCTTCGCCCGGTAAAGGTTGTAACATACGATTAACGTAGACATCGGCAAGATTGGTATCATCCGTTTCTTTTCTTACCAGATACTGTTGTTCGCCTTCTACCGTTTTATCTTGTGGTAAACCTACCGCTTGAATGGCGTATGAAGCTTCTGAAATTTCATCTTTGTTGTTGATAACTTCAAGTTTTATTAAGGTCGTACCTTCGTTAAAAACTTGCGTAAAATTCGCTAGTTCAGAAATAACTTGCTCATCAATAGACCAACGAAAACCTTTAATTCCATCTGGGTCGCTAGAAGCCGAAGCATCGAGTGTCGCACTCAGTGGTGCAAGTCCGAATAAGTTACTGGAGCGACTAATATTAATCTGTGTTTTCGCTGCGACATCGACCGTTAACGTTTCTGTCTTTGAAACGAAAAAATCTTGCTGGTCGGTCACTATGAGTTTTACAGAGAATTCACCATCACTAGTATATTTATGTGTAGTCACTGGTGTATCACTCAATAGTTGAACACCATCACCAAAATCAAATTGATACGACTTAATGGGCAGCGTTGATCTAGAACTCGATGCATCAAATGTCACGAGACCATCTTCTTCATCACCCTCAAAAGTCATCGTAAAAACTGGTGTGATTGCACTAGATTCGCTATTTTCTATAGGTTGCGTTTCTGTGTCATCACTCTCATCGGTACTTGTTGGTGATGTACTACTCGATGAACAACCCACAATAAAAGCTAACCAAGAAATAAAAAAAAGTTGTGAAAATTTCCCAAACATACCCTGTCCACCCTTTCATAACCATGTCAAAAATAAAAGCCACATGAAATTGTAATAATCTGAACTTTCGTGCCTATTACTATGGCAGATAAGAAATTTTTTTAAGGGAACTGAACGGCAATTTAGTGGAGGTATTTGCACAATTTCCGCAGTATGTGAGAGGTTACATGAACAACATGTGCAGAAATTTGCAAAACATTTGTGAGTTTTTTTAAAAACAGTGTTTTTTTATTCGCCCAATCACACCGCTTTTCGATGACTGTTGATTAATTTTTAACACGCCGTACGGCGAATAGCAATATCAAAAAACCTAAAATTGACAAACTCATTGAGCCGCCTGTAAAAAAATCTTGCAAGCTATCAATGGAGCCATCATCTTCAACAATCTTATAAATTCCTGTTTGATCACCGCTCTCCGACACCAAGATATAAAGTTGTTGGTCTACAGCAAAAATTTCTTCAATCGTTGAATCACTGGTTGCATTTCCTCCTTTGATATTACTAATAATGAGTTCGATATTAGAAGGATCGGATGCGGAGGTACGATAAAGATAATCGTTTCCCTCAGAACTATCAGCAACAAAATACAGCATGTCATCTAATACATAAAAATTCCTTGGATTACTTGCCGTAGAGCCACTACGTAAATCTTCAACAATATCTGTGTTGCTCTCTGAGCCGTCTGTACGCCACAACTCAAGCCCGCGGCTATCTTCTCCAGGAAAATAGAGTGTGGAATTAATGATCGGAAATGTATCGGTAGAATTGTTAATCGGAAAGTTAACACCGTTTGCGTTATCGCTTGCAATATCTTTGATGATTTCTGTTGAGTCTTCAGTGCCGTTTGAACGCCATAACTCTCTACCATCAAAACCATTATCGATAGCTATCAGCATAAAATCATCAATAACTCTCGCAAAGTGCAACGATTTAGAAGTCTCTGGTGCCGTGTTAATCGCGTCAATTAATTCTGGTCGGTTAGTTCCATCTAATACTCTCAATTCTGTTTCATCGTCAATGAAAAATACATCATCATTTAAAATCATTAACTCACTGACTGTTCCTTCTTGTTCGTCATAGAGTTTTTCTGTATTACTTTCTCCAGACAGCCCTCGTGTTCGCCAAAAGGATTGATTGTCGTTATCTTCATTTTGCATCAAGAAGTAAAAATATTCTTCGGTAACACCAGAAATTAAACGACCACCCATCATTTGAACATCATTTAATGACAATAACTCACTGGTAGTATCTTCCGTGCCCTCTGTTGACCAAAGTTGCCAACGGTTATCATTAGAATTTAGAGGTTTACGAAAAAACAGAATTTGCTCATTAAAAATCCTTAAGTGCTGGGGATCAGAATCTGTGATATTACCCGAAAAGGTTTCGCCTGTATCTAAATCTGTAGTATCTATGACTAACTCTGTATTATCAGAAGTCCCATCAGTTCGCCATAACTCGACACCGTTATCGTTATCCTCCGCTAAAAAATACATATAGTCTTTGAATATAATCACGTCATCTTCGTTCAAGCTAGCGGGAATCGCAGATCTATCACCTTCATAAATATCGCGAAGAATTTCTAAATCGTTTTCTCTATCTTCAAGGCTATGCACAAACCATTCATTGCCTTCACTGGCCGTTGAGCGAACATAATATAGACGGTCATTGAAGACTTTATAAAGCTGTACACCTTCAATAGAATCAACATATTCCGTTTCATATTCAATATCATCGTCATCGGCAGCAGCTATCACAGGCGAGGCTAGCCATAAAAGCAACATCCAGCATGCTTGCAAGCGTACTTTCATCAATCCAATTCTCCCAAGAAGTATTAAAAACAGAGAAAAATCACATAATCTTATTTTCAATGAGTTACATTCAAACGCATTGAAAAACAAGACATGAATTAGCGACAGTTCTACTTTAGGTGATTATACGTAATATCAAAATTTTACGCGCTTGTGAAGCATTAGAGAGGTGGAGAGCGTAAAAATTCAATTTGTTGCGCTCTCTTTATTTTCTGTGGTGTTTTTTACCCGCTAGGAATTTTGATTATCTAGGAGAAGCACTGATACTCACCGGCATATCATCCAACCAATCCTCATCAGGCACCAACTTAAAGATAAGTCGATTATTTTTACTCGCTGTTGAGTTCCACTCTCCCGCACTGCCAACAATCGCCAATTCGGGATAATCGTAAATGGGTTTTTCTAAACCGTGAAATACACCCGAAATCGAAATATCCTCGGAACCTCTCAGTCCAGGTCTAGCGATAAATTCATCGAATTGATAACTGTTCTTATCAACTAGCAATTTTCCACCATCAGGCATCTGTGTAATCGTTTGACATTCCTTCATAGGTGTATTGTCAACGGCTACTTTATAACCATCATTGACGTCTCCAGTCACACAAAAATCACCCATATAGCCTTCAATCAGAATTTGGCCACGATAACCTGCACTGGTGAGCCTGGCAAAAAGATCAACAACCATTTGTGATTTAACATCACCCATTTGCGACTGCTCGAAGGGAACTTCCCCTTTGACGTTAACCGCCCAAACCAAAGCATCTAACATAATTCGCTTATTTCTAAGCTCGTTTTGCAAAATTTTCTCTAGACGTTCATTGTCATCAGTGACGCGTTGATATTCAATTTGTAGCTCTTTGTTGGCTTGAGCATTTTGAATCCCCGGTGTAGCGTTAGTTGATGAAGAATTCAAGTTTACATATAAAAATGCAGGTAGCATGATCACGATGGAAGCCACTAGCATTTGCAGCGTCTGTCTTACGAAACTATTTTGTGCAGCTTTACCCGTTTTAGAATCCGTTTCCCATTGCTCTTCCACGAGTCGGCGTGTATGACGTGTAAAATCTCGGCGCAACACTTGGTTTTGTTCATTGAGTAATTTTCGAACTTGTGCCGGAAAAGAGTTTTGCTCAACAGATTCCGCAGCTACCGTTGCCAAAGTTTCCATGGTATCTGCTGACGGCTCGACAAAATCTTCATCAGATACGGCTTCTGGTGCCACATTTGATGGCTCATTCAGTGTTGGAGCTTCCATTGGAATTTTATTTTTATTGATGAGTTGAAGTTTTCTCAAGACTTTAAAGAGCTCGACAGGCTTAACTTGCTTAGGAACAACACCATGTGCACCCAGTTTTCTGGCCTGGCCAACAAAGACCTCACCGCCTTTCGATGTGTACATCATCACAGGAATATTCGCTGTTACCGGATCATCTTTGATGGCTTTTACCGCTTCAAGACCATCCATACCTGGCATCATTTGATCCATAAACACAATGTCGCATTGTTTATGTGAAAGATACCCGAGAGCTTCTTCAGCAGACTCGACCGTGTCAACATCCATGCCGTACTCGCTTAGCATTTTTTTCATGACGTATCTTGCTAATTTCGAGTCATCAACTACCAAAGCTCGTTTTTTGCTCATATTTTTTCTCTGTTTTTTCCTGCAATTATCTCAGACTATGAAAAGTGTATCCTTTTTAGGCAAATTTGGAGTTCACTAAGTTCGCAGCCAGCTTGAGAAACATTTCACAGTCTTCGGGGATTCATTTGTGAGTTCCTTTTATTTTAGCTATTTCTCATTTTCACGCTTTGCGCTTCTTCATAATTACGTTATAAGCATTCTGAATTTCTTGTGTTTTTTCTTTAGCCACTTCCATCATATCTTGCGGCAAACCTTTAGCTACCAGTTTATCCGGATGATGCTGCGCCATCAATTTTTTATAAGCACGCTTGACCTCTTGGTCACTGGCGGTTTGGCGGATGCCTAAAATAGCGTATGCATCTTCAAGATTAGCGCCTTCATTGAAATGTGGACCATGAAATTTAAACGCATTGCTTACTAGTTCAAGTAAACGCAGAATTTCTGCTTGAGAGAAGTTCAAATATTCAGCAAGATTGATAATGATGGCTTTTTCTGTTTCTTCCATATCTCCATCGGCTAACGCTGCTTGAATTTGTACTTCAAGAAATACCCGCGATAAAACCCGTTGATTTCTACAGACAAAAGCAAATTCACTCATGATTTCTTCTAAATTAAAATCTGCGGCTTTTCCCTGATTGAAGTAATTGATGGCAAGACGGCGCATTTCATTGCGTATCCCCATTCGATCCATCAATTTTTCTGCTAAAGCAATTTCAGCTTCAGAGACTCGACCATCAGCTTTTGCCACATGCCCCATCACTGAAAAAGTCGCTTTAAAAAATAAAGTTTGTACTTCTTCATGGGAAAGCCCTTCCCAAGCCGTTCCAAAATTATTTGAGAGGCCTTTATCAAAACTGTGGCCAACCATGAGGCCCAAGATCATGCCTAATGGGCTAAGACCGAATGGCAAAAGTAAAAAATAGCCCAATAAAGCGCCAATTAGTTTTCCCCAGAATAGCATAGGTAGTATTGAACTCCTTTATAATTGTCAATGTGAGGTGCTGAAAGTTTCCTCGTTTCTTAATCCAATTGTTGGTCGATAAAGTCCGCTAAGGTCATAGCTTCTCGAAGTCTTTCAGGTGTACCAACATCAATCCATCGCCCTTGGAACATTTCACCAGAAACCTGCTCGCTTTCCATCGCTTGCAAAAGAAGAGGGGCTAACTTCATTGACTGGTTGGGCTTACAGTTTTTAAACAGTCGAGGATGGTAGCAACCAATACCTGAAAAAGTAAACTTACGTTCATACGACTGACCCAGTTGATACACTTTTTTGGAGAGAGCTCGCTGAGTATTTAAACCGAAATCCCCCATCGGATGATGCACTGGATTCTGTACCATGACCAAATGAGCTAGGTGATTCTCATGTAGCGATAATTTAGCAAAAGCATAATCCGTCCAAATATCACCATTGACCACAATAAAGGGTTGTTCACCCAACATTGGTAAAGCCGTTGCTATACCGCCCGCCGTTTCTAGCGCTGAATCTTCACGAGAATATTCGATACTCACACCATACTGATGTCCATCACCCAAATAATCCGCAATGGTGTCTCCGAGATAGGCCAGATTGATTACAATTTCCTTAAAACCATTATGCGCCAAGTTTTCAATATGGTGTAGAATTAATGGTTTTCCACCCACTTCTATCATGGGTTTTGGCTGGGAATCCGTTAAAGGGCGCAAACGCTCTCCGCGCCCGGCAGCTAAAATCATTGCTTTCATAGTAGTTTGACTGTCATGAAAAAAGTTTTTATGAGTTCGTCGCCTTGTATTGCGGGTTACCTATCTCCCGATTAATGGGAACACTAGGGATAACTCGCTTTTGTAAAAAGGCGTGGAAATCTGATAGAGCACCATAAGTTTCTGCAATTTCAATGACATAGCCAAGTACACGAGGAATATCGTCAAGATACATGGGCTTGTTATCCCGATGCTGTAAACGGGCAAAAATACCAATCGCTTTTAAATGACGTTGTAAACCCATCCAATCAAAATCCCAGAGAAACACGGATTCTGAAGGTACTTGCGGCAAAATTGCTCCTAATTGACTGCGAAAATTGAGTGCAATTGCTCTAACGGTATCAGGTTGCCAACGCAAATAACAATCTTTAAGTAAAGAAACTAAATCGTAAGTATAGGGACCAATTACCGCATCTTGAAAATCAATAACACCCACTCGTTCCTGATGCCACATTAAATTACGGCTATGATAATCTCTATGTACAAAAACTTGGGGTTGCGCTAGGGCTCTTGTTACCAATAGCGTTTTGGTGGCCTCCAAAATTTGTTGCTCGGGTTGGCTCAATGTTAAGCCGAGGTGTTTAATCAGAAACCAATCGATGAAGAGGTCAATTTCACGTTCTAATAACTGTGTATTGTAATCAGGCAGTGACCATGTATGCTGTTGTTGATAGATATTTAATAAAGTGAATAGGGCTTTTTGGTAGTAGCGCTCAAAGTTACCGTCATTAATAATATTAGCCATCAAGGTATCGCCTAAGTCCGACAAGATAGCAAACCCTAGAGAATAATCTACCTGGCCAACCTCCGGAACATGAACATTCATTTTTTTGAGAGTTTGAGCAATAGTAACAAACTCTTGCAATGACTCTTTTTCAGGGGGTGCATCTACCGCAATCCACGTTTCTTCTTGTTGATTGAAGCGAAAGTATCGACGGAAACTGGCATCGCCGCTCACAGCTTCAAAAGCTTCAATCTCATGCGCCAAGTGCTCCCTCAACCAATTTTGAAGCTGCTCTATTCGATTAACCATTATTGTATGCTCCTTAAAAAAACATCATTTACTCTATTGGTGAGATTTACATAAGCAAACCGCTTATGTTTTACTTGTGCTGAAAAATTGTGCTATCTCGAAAGAAATAGATCGCCCTTACGGTTATTTCGCGCATTGTTTACATTATTTGATATACTTGCTGCCCTAACCCATTGTGCAACTAGAATTAATTTAATCTAAAGAAACTTATTGGAAATTGCTAGTACTAACCGTCTGTCATTGCTGGGAAAATTCAGATTATCTTCTCTTGAATGTCGCCTTGAAGACAGCGAATATTACGCTTTGTAGAGTACTTCACTATAAAATTTCTCTTGAAATCATTGAATAGTCTGCGATTTACCGACCATTTTTTTATAAAGCTCATCGTTTTTACTCAGGGAGCCAAGGCCTCGATGCTAAAAAAATTACTAAAAGCGAATATTTTTTACTCATCTGCATCGATTTACTTTGGCCTGCCGCTCGTTATTGATATCGCTGTTGCTGAGAGCACAACTCTCGTGACCGATACCGCCAATGCCGCGCAAACTGAGGCCATTACTTTTACAAAACGCCCCGATATTAACGATAACTTCCCATCTCGTTGCTTTTTTTCCACAAAAGATTCGCAACCGCAAATGCATGTACCCAGTTTTTCTGAGCAGTTGCATTTAGATGCAGACACCTTCTCAGGTTCTATTGAGGACGGCGTTGTTGAAATACAAGGTAATGTTCAAGTCGAGCTCGGCGATCAGCGGTTGTTTGCTGATCAAGCAAAATATTTCCGTGAGGACTTCGCTTTTGAAGCAACTGGCGATGTGGTTTACAGCACAGACGAATTAATGTTTACAGCAGATGCCATTAGTGCCAATTTAAAACAACAAAGCGCAACATTAAGTAATAGCCGCTATCAATCGCGAATGAGCTTTTTTCGTGGCGGAGCTGATAATATTAACGTTGATGGTAATGCAGGAGAAGTTGTGCTGACTTCTGCGACCTACACGGCCTGTCCTCCTTCCCAAGAAAGCTGGCGAATTGAAGCGAGTCAAATTACACTCAGTGATACCCAAGGTTGGGGCTATGCGGAGAATATGGTTTTAAAGGTTCAGGATTTGCCTATTTTTTATTTTCCGGCTTTCACTTTTCCCCTCAATGACCAACGTAAATCTGGTTTTTTATATCCTAGTATTCGCAGCTCTAACGATACAGGGTTTGACGTAGGCATTCCCTACTATTGGAATATTGCTCCTAACCTTGATGCGACAATTATTCCTCGTATCTTAACAGATGTTGGCCCACATATTGCCAGCGAGGTTCGTTACCTGCGTCCGTATTTCGAAGGGCAAATAGCGGCCGGTTACGTTAATGAAGATCAGCGTATCGAAGATCGTAACCAAGGCGCATTAGTCGCTGAAAATACCGCTGAAGAACGCTGGATTCTCCAATTCATTGCAAGTAACCCAAATGCTATCAATTGGTTTTATAACCTCGATTATACGCTGATTAGTGATGACAACTACCTAGAAGACTTTGGCACCGTTGGCAGCGATTTTGATAAACAATTTATTAAGCAACGTGGCGATGTCTCCTATCTTAACGAGCATCATGCATTACGTTTTATTATCAATCGCGATCAAAGCTTAAATACACGTATTAAACCTTACCAGCAATTGCCTAATATTCAGTATGAATACGAACCGATAAAACCCTCAATGCTGGGGCATTGGTCTTTAACTTCCGAATTAACGGCATTCGATAGTGATGATTTAGTTACAGCTGAGCGTTTTTTTATTGAACCGCAATGGTGGTATCCCATAAACTCGACCTGGGGCCATATTACACCGAGTCTTTCACTCAACTTCTCACATTATCAGCAAAACGAAATTTCGGGCAGTTTAGAGTCGGAAGTCACACGATTTTTACCTATAGCCAGCCTGGATAGCGCGATTTATCTAGACAGGAATTTTCAATTTCATGATAAACCTTGGCTACAAACACTCATTCCACGTGCATTTTTCCTCTACGTGCCCCATGAAGATCAAAATAATATTGGCATCTATGATAGCGGTTTAATGCAAACCAGTTACGAACAGCTTTTCAGACCTAATCGTTTTGTCGGTAATGACCGCATTGGTGACAGTCAACAAATCACTTTAGCTTTAGAGTCTCAATTCATCGATCTCAATCGACGCTTTCTAACGGTTAATGCGCGATTAGGGCGTGCTTATTATTTAAAAGAGAGAAAAGTGGGCACGCAAGCTTTAAGTCCCTCTTTTCAAACAAACTTAACCTCCTTTATTCCGACAACAGACGACGATCTCGATATTGTTTTTTCAGACACGCTGCTATCTTCACCCAGCAATTTCGAAGCGCCTACCGAAAGTAACGCGTTTAATAACAATATATTAGCACTCAACGAGGATGATAGACACTCACCCTACATATTTGATTTACGCTATCATATTAATAATCAATGGTTTTTAACGACAGCGGTTGAGTGGGAACCTTCACCAAAGTTAACCCAAAGCGAATACTTTCGAGTAAACTACAGTGATGAAGGAAAACGCGTATTTAATATCGCGCACCGCCAGTTTAGAGCAGATGATGGCATAGAAACCAACCAACTCGATGTCGCTGTTGCTTGGCCAATCTCAGGACGCTGGTCATTTGTTGGTCGTTGGCAGAATGACCTAGAGGACCATCGAACTTTGGAATCATTCTACGGTCTGGAATACAAAGATTGTTGTTGGGCGATACGGCTGGTCAGCCACCGTTTTGTCGACGCTCCGTTACTCAGTGACGGCAGTTTAATACCTGGGGAAGACTTGTTCGCTCGCAATCTCTACATAGAGTTTGTTTTTGGTGGGCTGGCTAATGTCGGTGAAACGGGCACGGGTAATTTCCTCGAAAAAAGCATTCAAGGTTATCAAAATCAGTTAGGACTTTAAAACTTATGTTTAAACAACTTGTTATCATTATTTTGTTATCGCTCATTGGTATGACAAACCTCAGTCATGCCAACAACTTCAGACTCGATGGTGTCATTGCCATTGTTGACGAAGACGTTATTTTAGAGAGTGAATTGGCGCGTAAGTTGGATACTGTCAAACAACAATTAGCTAAAAGAGGCACGAAATTACCCAGTGAAACCGCTTTAGAAAAACAAGTACTGGAGCGTTTAATTTTAGATTCCATTCAATTACAAATGGCTAATCGTGCAGGTATCCGAATTAACGACCAGCAACTCAATAAAGTTATGACTGAAATGGCAAAGGAGAGTCAGTTAAACTTGAGCCAATTTCGCAAAAATCTTGAAAACACAGGTATTAACTACACCTTATTCAGGGAAGATTTGAAAAATGAAATGATGATTAACCGTGTTCGCCAAGCACAAGTCAGTCGACGCATCTTTGTCAGCGAGCAAGAAATTAATAATCTTGTTGAGTTAATCGATCAGCAAGGAGAAACTACTCAACAGTATCAATTAGGTCATATTTTGATTGCAGTCCCTGAAACTGCTCGCCCGAATGAAGTCACAAAAGCCCGCGACCGTGCTCATAACATTGTCAAAGACTTACGCAAAGGTGCTGATTTCGCACAAACAGCTATCGCTGAATCGGATGGCCAAAACAGCTTGCAAGGCGGTGATTTCGGATGGAAAACTCTTAATCAAGTACCGACTTTGTTTGTTGGCGCTATTAAGCAGTTGAATAAAGATGGTGTCAGCGAGCCAATTCGTTCTGCCAGTGGTTTTCACATTCTTAAGCTTTATGATAGTCGTGGTGAGAAAAAACACATTGTTGCACAAACCAACTCACGACATATCCTAATAAAACCCAGTAAAATTATATCTGAAAGCAAGGCTCAAGCGAAACTACGCCAACTACGCACCCAAATTCTCGATGGTGAAGACTTTGCTAAACTCGCCCGCATGCACTCTGATGATTTAGGCAGTGGTAGCTTAGGAGGTGAATTGGGCTGGAATAATGAAGATGTTTTTGACCCTGCTTTTCAAGAACAACTCGACAGCATGAACAAAGGCGAGATTACTCAACCCTTTCGCTCACAGTTTGGTTGGCACATTGTGCAGCTATTAGATAGACGACAAGATGACCAAACCTTAGAAATGAAAAAACAACGAGCAGCACGTATCCTTAGCGGTCGAAAATTTGATGAAGAAGTCGAAAACTGGATGCGAGAAATACGCGAAAAATCTTATGTAAAAATCATTGCAGCATCAGAAGAAACCTCTTGAAAAAACCTCGCATTGCTATAACACCTGGAGAGCCCAGCGGCATTGGTCCTGAAATAGCGGTAAAACTTGCAGCGCAATATCAGGGCCAGTCGGAACTGGTATTTTGCGCCGACATTGCCCTAATGCAAAATGCCGCTCAAGCACAGAATTTACTCATAGAGTTTAAGCACTTTCATCCTGATACTGAAGCATCCCTAGAAAAGAATCAGCAATGGGTATGGCACACGCCTCTATCCGCCGAACCAACACCTGGCGTGTTAAACACGCAAAATGCATCTTATGTATTATCCACTTTGAATGCTGCTCTTAATGGTATACAACAAGGTAGTATCAATGCTTTGGTAACGGGTCCCGTTCATAAAGGCGTAATCAACGATGCAGGGATTGCCTTTAGTGGCCACACCGAATATTGTCAGGAATTTTCCCACTCTCCTCATGTGGTGATGATGTTAGCCACACATGGGCTACGCGTAGCACTGGCCACAACACATTTACCTCTTAGAGCCGTTGCCGATGCTATTACGCCAACTAAACTACAAGCTTGCATTCAAATCATACTTGATGACTTGACACATAAATTTGGCATAAACCAGCCACGTCTTGCAGTTTGTGGCCTGAATCCGCACGCGGGAGAAATGGGCCACTTGGGGCGCGAAGAAATAGAAATCATTAGCCCAGCCATTCAAACTTTTGATCCTCAGCAAGTTTTTGGGCCTTTCCCGGCAGATACATTACTTACACCACGTCATATTGAACAATATGATTGCATTTTAGCGATGTATCACGACCAAGGATTACCGGTGCTTAAATACAAAGGCTTCGAAAGCGCTGTGAATATTACCCTAGGCCTACCTTTTGTGCGCACTTCTGTCGATCATGGCACAGGGCTCGATATTGCAGGAAAAAACATAGCGTCACCTTCAAGTTTACTTCTTGCAGTTGAATCCGCAGAATCGATGATTGCTTCTCATTAGTTTTAATTACCCGTTACATTCAGAGAGAGTTATGGCGACATTTCATCAAGCCAAAAAACGTTTTGGACAAAATTTTTTAAACGACGAAAGTATTATTCTTGATATCGTGGAAGCCATTAATCCTAGCCCTGATGATCATTTGGTTGAAATTGGGCCTGGTTTAGGTGCGCTGACTCAGCAGGTTCTTTGTCGCTCTGGACAACTTGACGTCATTGAGTTAGACCGAGACATTATTCCTAAGCTCAGCCGATTGTGCAGAACCTTAGGCGAATTACGTGTACACGAAGCTGATGCTCTTAAATTTGACTTTAGCAAACTACAAAAGGATAACACCCCTTTAAAAGTATTTGGCAACCTTCCTTACAATATTTCTACACCATTGATTTTTCACCTTTTGACAAACGCAGCGATCATTAGTGAAATGCACTTTATGTTACAAAAAGAAGTGGTTGATCGTCTAGCTGCCGTTCCAGGCACGAAAAGTTATGGAAAGCTGAGCATCATGACGCAGTATTACTGTCACGTTGAAGCGCTTTTTGATGTACCTCCAGAAGCCTTCACTCCCAAACCCAAAGTGGATTCAGCTATCGTCAGATTAATTCCTTACACCCGAACATCTGAACAAAGCGTTGCCAATATCGACGTTCTGGCAAAGATAGTGAACTCCGCTTTCACCCAGAGGCGTAAAACCATCCGCAATAGTTTATCTGAGTGGTTCAAACCTCAAGAACTGGAAGCACAAGGACTAAAAGCAACTGAGCGAGCAGAAAATATCGACGTGACAACTTTCGTTACCTTAGCTCAAAGTGTTGAAAAACGATAACGATCAAATCATCAATACTATAGCGCCGCTTTCATTTCCACTCACTTTGTCAACACCTTGTTTAGTTTAGTGCTGCAAGTGGCCGCTTTCGATTTCTTCAGGCGTTGCCTCTCGTATATCTGTCACTTCAACCACAAAATTTAAATCAACGCCGGCTAGAGGGTGATTGGAATCAATGACGACATGCTTATCTTGAATTTCTTTGACGGTGACAATGACGTTTTCACCTTCATTATCTTCCGCTTGAAACTGCATGCCAACTTGTAAATCTTCAACTTGCTCGAAGGCCTCCAAGGGCACATCTTGCAATAACGCCTCATCAAATTCACCATAAGCTTCTTGGGCAGCAATACGCGCTTCAAACTTGTCACCTGGTTTACGTCCATCCAGCGCTTTTTCAAGACCTACAATCAAATTGCCGTAACCGTGCAAATATTGTAAGGGTTCGTTTTCTGTTGATTGGTCAAGCAATTCACCCGCATCGTTTGTTAAGGTGTAATAAATACTAACCACTTTGTTTTCTGAAATGTTCATAAATACGTATCTTTTCGTTTGAAATAGGATAGGAAACACGGTGATTATGGAATAATCCCTCGATGAGCCATGACGCCATTAGCTAGCCATTGGTTTTCTTGCCACCGCGAGAGCGCCCCAGGCTTGGCATACAGGCATAATCTCCATGGAATTAATGTTAACATGTTCCGGCTGTTGCGTAACCCAATATATCGTTTCGGCAATGTCTTTTGGTGTTAAAGGTTCGACACCTTTATATACAGCATCGGCTTTTTCTTGCTGTCCTTTAAATCGAACTAATGAAAATTCACTTTCTGCTAAACCTGGCTCTAGGTTTGTCACTTTGATTTTTGAACCTAAAACATCTGCCAATAGATTTCTTGAAAATTGCTGTACAAAAGCTTTTGTTGCCCCATAAGTATTAGCACCAGGGTAGGCATAATTACCTGCAATTGAGCCCATATTAATGATATGCCCTCGATTCACTTGCATCATTTTTTCAATAAAGTAATGAGTCGTATACATAAGACCTTTTATATTGGTATCTACCATGATTTCCCAATCTTCTAAGGAAGCTTTATCAGCCGTTTCCATGCCCAAAGCTAAGCCGGCATTATTGACTAGCACATCCAAGCTTTGAAAAGCCGACGGCAAATCATCAAAAGCCTTGTAAAGTTCCCTCTTATTACGCACATCACAAGCAATCAAATGTACGGATGTTTGTTTATTCAAAGTTTCTTGCAAATCATATAACCGTTCTTCGCGCCTTCCCAGTAAGACCAGTTTCCACCCTTCAGATGCGAAACGGCGGGCAGTAGCCTCACCAAAGCCTGATGTAGCACCTGTAATTAAAAGGGTTTTTGACATATTTTTTCGCTCCACGATTGAATTTTTGGATTTAGCATCAATTTATTGCTTGAGAGTTACACATACCTATTATGTATGAATTGCCAATGCAATGCATTGGATGAATTGTCCTTATCGTTACAGTATGAAGGGGCTAAGAGACTCTACGAGTATTATTGAATGATGAATGGTCACTTGTCGATACAGGCTATATTTTGCGCATAGGCACGCAACCAATTCTCCATGCAGTGTATTCTAAAAAAGCAAAATCCCAGAATTTGTCTTGGAACGTATATTGTAATAAACGTGTATGAGACGATACTGTGATTGAACAAAAAATAATGCGTAGATTATCAGCGCAGAACAAGGTAACAGCCATGACCGATTTAAAGAATGATCCCTACCACTTTGATATTGATGTACAAACTGAATACATTCAAGATCAATCAGAGCCTGAAGAGTCGCGTTTTGTCTTTGCCTACACAATTAGCATTGAAAATGCAGGAACTAAGTCTGCTATGCTGCTCAATCGACATTGGATTATCACCGATGCTAATGGAGAAACTGTCGAAGTTAAAGGTCAAGGTGTTGTTGGCCAACAACCGCTGATAGAACCCGGTCAACGATTTGAGTACACCAGCGGAGCTGTGCTCACGACACCTATAGGCAGTATGTCTGGCTCATATGAAATGCAAGGTGAGGATGGTCAATCTTTTAAAGCTGATATACCTGCATTCAGTTTAGCCCTCCCATCCATGTTACATTAAGTGCGTGGAATCTTATGACAACATTCGCGATTGGGGATATCCAAGGTTGTTATGATGAATTGCAGCAACTTCTAAGCTTAATTAATTTTAATCCTGCTCAGGACAAACTTTGGTTATGTGGTGACTTGGTGAATCGAGGGGCTAAGTCGCTCGAAACTTTACGTTTTGTTCGCGATTTGGGTAACAGCGCCATCACTGTGTTGGGTAATCATGATCTACACGCTATGGCAGTTTATTACGAGATCAAATCACTTAAATCTAGTGACACCTTGCATTCTCTAATGTCTGCAAACGATGTTGACAGTCTTATACACTGGATGCAAAAGTTACCTCTTTTGCATCATGATACCCAGCGCAATGCACTTCTCGTGCATGCCGGTATATCCCCCCAGTGGTCGATAAACGACGCTAAACGCATGGCCACAGCTATATCAGAACAACTCAATCACCGCAAAACCCCTGTTAAATTTCTCCAGCAAATGTACGGTAATCAACCCGCCTCTTGGCACCCTGATTTATCAAAAAGTGAGAAACTTCGCTACGCTATAAACAGTTTTACTCGCATGCGTTATTGTTATGCCAGTGGTGAACTTAATCTACAAGAAAAAAGTCCACCAGGCACACAAACGCTTGGATTGTATCCATGGTACGAATTAGCCACTCATTCTTTACAAACAACCCAAATATTTTTTGGCCACTGGGCGGCTCTAGAGGGTCGAACGCATCATCCCAACGCCTTGGCTTTGGATACAGGATGTGTTTGGGGAAATCGTTTAACTGCCATTTGTGTGGATAGCTTAGAAAAATTTAGCGTAGAGAGTCAAACCCACTTTGATGCTATTGATTAATTCAGTTAGGGGTTTCTACTTCTCAAAAAATGATGCAACTTTAGAGATTCCTCTATTGAAGTAGAACTCTTTAAAACTGTCACAATTTGTTAGCTTGAATCGTGAGAAAAGTCTGTAATTAATAGCACAAAAATACGATAAATATTTTTCAATTCTGACATCATCATCAAAATACGTTTATTTTATGGTCGACAAAAAGCTTATCACGTTTTTTTGTGGTACTAACTGCACATAAATCGCTATTCGCATTGCGAGTATAGAAACTTTTCAGTCATCATTAGTTCCGCCCAAAGAATTACTCATTTTTTTAGACAAAGACGAAATGATCGAACTCTTTTCACTCATTGTTTTTAAATGTGAAAAAAACTTCAAAAAGCATTTTTTAGTGGAGACGAACTAATGAAATTTGCTCAAATTACCTTGCTTCTTAGCTTAGGTTTATTAACAGCTTGTACTGAAGAAACTGAGACGGAACTCAGTGTATTTGACGTTATCAATGAAGAAAATGGTAACGACAATAACGATGGTAGTGACAATAATAACGATAACGACAGCAACACCGATAATAACAACGACAGCGGGAATAGCGACGACGACAGCAATAATAATGATAACGGCAACAATGATGATGGCAATGACGATGACGGTGGCAATGAGGAGACACCACCAGACAATGCACCGCCTGCTGCTCAGCCTAAAGACGACGCAACGGCTTTTTCAGAAACCTTGCACCCATTGTTGGTAGCGAATTGCGCCGCTTGTCACGCAGATTCACCGGGTTTACCCAATTTTGCCTCCAATGACCTGGAAGTTGCATTAAATGATCTGGCACTTGATAACGCCGAACCCACTAATCGCTTGGTTAATTTGGAAAGTCCCCGTAACTCGAAAATAGCAGTATGGTTACGTACTGAACATTATTGTTTTGGTGATGTTGATTGTTATGCAGATGCGGAGCTCGTTGCTGAAGAAATCAACAAGTGGTTAGAGTTAACCAACAAACCTGCGATTCCAGCCGCTAATGACTTAATTAAAGCTATCGACGATCAACTTGCTTTTCAGAGAACACTTTATCCCTATTCACAAGCTACTTGCGGATCTTGTCATGCCGCTGCTTCCGTACCACTTTTTGCATCGAATACCCTACAAACAGCCTACGAAATTTCTAAGTTTGTGGAGTCTGAAGGTATGCTACTTGCTGATTTAGATAACCCTGAAAATTCGCGTTTGCCTGCCAAAACATTAACGATACATGGCTGTGCTGATAATACCGAATGCAGGGAAATTGCTGACGGTTACATAACCAATATCGAACTTTGGAAAAAGCTAGTGACTGACGAAGTTTCCGCGGCTGCAAAAGCAATTGGCGACATCAATGCTGATGGTTCTATTGACTACGTCATAACCTACACAGATGCCAGTAAAGCTGCACAACTCAGCTTAGACTACTCAGCAACCACTCATGCAACTTCTGAAAATACTCTGACTTTAGGTAAAGCTGATTTAATTACAGCCTTAGGAGATGTGAATTTGGATGGATACGATGATTTCGCCATTGCTTCTGGCAAACAAGCCACGATTATCTATGGTGCACCTACCACACACAAAATGATTTCAAAACCATTAACAGCAGCGAGTCAAATTTTAGAAATCATTGCTGAAGACAACAACCAAGATGGAATTAAAGAAATTTCTGTATTGGATTCACAAAAGGCGACTTACAGCTTTTAAACGTGAAGACAAACAGTGAACTAAAAAACCTCGCAAAGCGAGGTTTTTTTATGTCTTTCTAAGCAATTCTACAAATGTATAGTTAAACGGATTTTTTTCATCTTTTTGATGTTGAGTACGAGATAGCTCACTCCAAACTTGCTCATTCCATTGTGGGAAAACAGCATCACCTTCAAGCTCACAATCAATGAAGGTGAGGTAAAGTTTTTGTGCCAGATGCAAAGTTTGTTGGTAGATTTGTGCACCACCAATAATCATGACTTCCTCAATTTGTTGAACAATAGCCAATGCATCTTCAACACTATGAACAACCATCGCATCGTCCAATTGATAAGAAACATCCCGAGTAATGACAATATTTTTACGCCCTGGTAATGCTTTTCCAATCGATTCGTAGGTTTTTCTGCCCATCAGTACAGGCTTACCTAACGTCACACGTTTAAAATGCTGAAGGTCTGCAGGCAGGTGCCAAGGCATTTGGTTATCTTTACCGATAATCCTTTGGTGAGACATCGCTGCGATCAATGAGATAGTTTGGGTCATAAATTGCTCTATTATTAAGTCTACACAGCAACAGGCGCTTTAATATGCGGGTGCGATTGGTAATTTTGAATATCAAAGTCATCGTATGAATAATCAAACAATGAACGGGGGCGACGTTTAAACTCTAATTGAGGCAGCGCAAATGGTTGTCGTTGGCATTGCAGTTTTGCCTGCTCAAGGTGATTTTTGTAGAGATGCGCATCACCCGCCGTCCAAACAAAATCTCCAACGTCCAAATCACATTGTTGTGCGACCATGTGGGTCAACAATGCATAAGAAGCAATATTAAAAGGTACACCAAGAAAAATATCGGCAGAGCGCTGATAAAGCTGGCATGAAAGTCGATTGTTAGCCACGTAAAATTGGAAAAGACTGTGGCATGGAGGCAAAGCCATAGCCTCTACATCACTCGGATTATAAGCAACGACAAGATGACGACGACTATCAGGGTTTTGCTGAATTTGCTCGACTACTTGGGTAATTTGATCAATTTTTCTGCCGTCGGGTGTTGGCCAACTACGCCATTGGTAGCCATAGACTGGGCCTAACTCACCATTTTCATCCGCCCACTCATCCCAAATGGAAACACCGTTATCTTGCAAATACTTAACATTGGTGTCACCGCGCAAAAACCATAAAAGTTCGTAGATGATAGAACGCAAATGTAACTTTTTTGTCGTCACCAGTGGAAAGCCATCCTGCAAATTAAAACGCATTTGATAACCGAAGACGCTCAAGGTGCCTGTACCAGTTCGATCGCCTTTATCAGCGCCTTGGCTCATGACATGTTCTAATAATTCTAAATACTGCTGCATGATGTAATGTTTAATCTCTTGAATAAAAACATGGCTTCTCAAACATTGAGTAGATGTATTCAGGCTTTCCTATAACTAAGAAGCCGCTTTTTGTTTAGCCTCGCGCCGATAAGCCCAAATAAACATAGCCAGCCCAATAATGATCATGGGTAATGATAGAATTTGTCCCATACTCACAGAACCACCCCAAAATAACCCTAGCTGAGAATCCCACTGACGGAAATATTCGACAAAAAACCGGAAGCTACCATAAAAGAATAGGAACAAACCTGAGACACTCATTAATGGGCGCTTCTTCATCGAAAATAAATACAATATTAAAAAGAGTACTAAACCTTCCAAGAGCGCTTGATAGATTTGAGACGGGTGGCGGAGTAATGCTTCGGGATCACATCCATGGTACCAAGGTGCTTTAATTGGATCACAAGCAAAACGCATCGCCCATGGTAACTCAGGGTCTGCAACGGGTCTTCCCCAAAGCTCACCATTAATGAAATTACCGATACGCCCCATACCCAAGCCAATTGGTACAAAAGGGGCGATAAAATCAGCGACTTCAAAGTAACGCTTTTTTGTTTTCTTTGCAAAATAATAAAAAGCAATTAAAACACCAAGTAATCCACCATGAAAGGCCATGCCACCTTCCCAAACTTTAAACAGATACAGGGGATTATCTAAAAAGACAGGGAAATTATAGAACAAAACATAACCAATACGACCGCCGAGAAAAACACCCAGAAACGCGTAAAAGATGAAATCACTCAGCTCTTCTTGATTCCAGTTTACATCAGGACGCTTTATGCGATAACTGCCTAAAAAATAGACAGCGGCTAAACCTGCCAAATACGTTAGGCCATACCAACGTATCGCTAATGGACCAATAGAAACAATTACGGGATCAATGTAAGGAAAATCCACGGCAGAATCCTTGTAAATTTAGGAAGAAAATATGATTTTTAAACCCACTAACACCAAAAATAGCGCAAAAAATTTTTTCAACTGTTGAGTCGGTAAGCGATGAGCTAACCGGGCACCAACGGGCGCTGTAACGACTGAAGTCAGTACTATACCAAAAAATGCTGGTAAATAGAGATACCCTAAACTGAGACTCGGCAAATTTTGTTGGGACCAGCCAATACTCATAAAGCTTATTGCTCCAGAAATAGCCAGTGGTAAACCACAAGCCGCCGCAGTACCAATTGCTTTTACCATGGGATAGCCCAAATGCAGAAAAAAGGGAACACTTAACGAGCCACCTCCTATTCCAGCTATCGAAGAAACACAACCAATCACAGTACCTGCACCATTCATTTTATAGTGAGACCAAGATTTCTTTTGTGTAGGAAACGCCTGACTCAAAAACATTTTTAATGATAGCAAAATCATTATAGCGCCAAACACCTTCATAAGCAGATTTGATGACAAAGCGCCCGCTATAAAAGCACCTAACCATGCACCAAAGACTAAACCCGGTAATAATCGTTTAACCAATATTAATTCAATTCCTTTGAGTTGATAGTGAGTTTTTACCGAACTTATCGAAGTGAGTACAATAGTCATTAAAGAGGTGCCAATCGATAAATGTGTCAAATAAGGAGTCTCGACACCCAACAGAGGTAATAACCCAAGTAAGCAAGGAACAATAATCAAACCTCCGCCAACACCTAGCAATCCAGCTAACAGGCCGGCCACAACACCAATCAATAAGCTAAAACCAAACACGATTATTTCTAGTTCAATCATCACAAAATATGCTATCTTGAAGTTTCTTCTGTCAAAGACTTCCTATGAAAAATTATGAAACCTTTTTCACAAGCATGCGAAAATAATAAACAACCCATTCTAGAAGCGCTCACACCCATTTTCAAGGAATCCTCAACCATACTAGAAATTGGGAGTGGTACTGGCCAACATGCTGTGTTTATGGCAGCGAACCTACCTCACCTGATTTGGCAAACCAGCGATAGAGAAGACAATATTCCAGGTATTCGAGCTTGGTTGGAAGACGCCCCCAGCCCTAATTGCAAGATGCCTCTCGTTTTAGATGTCTCAGAAGACCTCTGGCCCATTTCATACTTTGACGGTGTATTTAGTGCTAACACCAGTCATATCATGGATTGGCAAACCGTTCATGATATGTTTACAGGTATTGGTAAGCGCTTAAAAGCTTCTGGAGTTTTCGTACTGTATGGTCCATTTAATTACCAAGGACAATTTACAAGCTTAAGCAATCAACAATTCGATACGCATTTAAAATTACGTGATCCACAGATGGGGATCCGCGACTTTGAAGATATCGAGAATCTCGCAAAATCTGTACAATTATTTTTAATCGACGATATAGCTATGCCTGCTAATAATCGTCTTTTAGTGTTCAAAAAAGATAGTGCAGTCTAGTGTCTCAATCCTCATTCACTATTGCTCTTAAGATGACATGAGTTGTTTTACTTTATTGACGAGAATTTCGTTTGTAAAAGGTTTTTGCAACACGTCATCAGCTCCCATCGCTATAGCTTTGTCGAGATTACTTTGTACTTCAGCGGAGACCACTAAAATTTTTGGGGCATTGTCAGGATAGTTTTCTCTAATATATTGCAAGACTTCAAAACCATTCATGCCTGGCATACGCAAATCCAGTGTAATCACAGCAGGAGAAAAAACTTGTAACTTTACTCCAGCCTCGAAACCGCTTGAAGCTATTTCTACTTCATATTGTTCTCGTCGCAATAATCGCTGTATGGCTTTTAGAATTCCTGGTTCATCATCAATAACTAAAACACGTTGTGATTGTTGTAACGCTTTAGGAATAGGCATACCGTTTTTATGCATGAATGTTATTAAGGCTTCTTTCGTTATACGCCTATCGCCCCTTCCAGGTAAAGAATATGCCTCTAGATAACCGCGATCAACCCACCGACTAACGGTTCTGAAATTGACGTTACACAACTTTGCAGCTTCACCTGTTGTAAATGTTTTCATAGCTTTACGGCTTTTTCTCCTTGTTTGATTCTTTATGTTTCAATACAAAATAGTCCATCTTTTCCGTTTTGTCAGATTTGACAGTTTAGTCAATTAGGTCCATAAATATAACAAACGTTATCTATATTTTATTTATGATTAAGGAGCGGAATGATGCAGGCAAATAAAAACGTAGATGTCTTTTCACGTTTACTTTTTGTAGATGATGAAAAAAGTATTTTAAATGCTTTGAAGCGTTTGTTTAGAGATCCAAATTATGAAATTACAGTGACCGATTCTTCTGTCAAAGCCATGAATATGATTGAGAGTCATCCTTTTGATGTTATTATTTCAGACATGCGCATGCCAGAAATTGATGGTGCTATGTTGCTCTCTCATGCAGCATCAATTCAACCAAACTCCATTAGGATTTTATTAACCGGTTATGCGGATATAAATGCAACGATAAAAGCAATTAATGATGGAAATATTTATAAATATATTGCTAAGCCTTGGAAAAATGATGAAATTATAAAAACAGTTCAAGAAGCCGTAGAATCCAAAAAATCAATAGATACGCAGAAATTTCAACAAACCTCTCTAGAAAATCGTTTTTCAAAACTCAAGCAAGCTAACTTACTGTTAAACAAAAAAATAAAAAACAAACAACAAGAAATTGAACAATCTATTTCTTTTCTTGACGCTGCTAAAGAAGAGCTATCTCACACTTGTGATACCACATTAAAAACATTTGCAAGCACAATTAATCAAAGTATTAATTACACTCCTAAACAGTATACAGACATAAAAAAATATCTTCGCTTAATCAACGAAGAGCTTAAACTATCTAACTATGATAAAGCATTACTCGACCAAGCTGCTTTACTTTTTCAGATTGGCAAAATCAAATGTGACCCTCGACTAAATCAGTCTCATCAAAATAATTCTTCAAACTCAAAAATCAAGTCAAGAGATTACCCAGTGTACAGCGAAAAAATGCTAATGCCATTTGAAAACATGGCCGATCTAAGACGTGTTATTCGTCATCACCTTGAAAATTTTGATGGCTCAGGTCACCCCGATCAATTAGAGGGTAAGGAAATACCTTTGTTATCAAGAATTTTACGTATCGTTGCTGATTTTAATCATTTTATTAGTATACAAAAAAATTCCTTTGAAGGAAGTATTGAAAAGCTATTATCACAATCATCTTTCAAATATGACCCGAAGCTATTACGTGCTTTCCTCTCTGGCCTAGAAAAAATAAAGAAACAGGGTGAAGATTTTTGTTTCGAAAATATAAAAATGCGTGGTGAAAATATATCTTTAGGAAGTATTGTCAATAAAGATGTTTTTTGTCAAAAAGGAATGCTGATCCTCGCAAAAGACACTCATATCAATGCCAACACTATAGATAGAATTAAGCTGTTTGAAAAAAACAACAATGAGAGTTTGATTATTCATATTAAAAAAATGGTAGTAAAACAAGAGTTAACTTAGACTGTAATTAGCATGCGACATCTTTAAATTAAAATTTATCGCGGGAGATTTAAGATGGATCAAAATAAAGAAATGAATAATCAAAGAATACTAGTTGTTGACGATCAAAATTCAATACATGAAGATTTCAACAAAATATTACTACCCAATAATAACAATGATGAAACACTGCAGAATTTAGAAAACGCTTTATTTGATGACAATCCAGACAACTCAAGTGAGACCCAATTATTTGATTTAGAGCATGCTTATAATGGTGAAGAAGCTATCAATAAAATTCAAGAATCTATTGAAAAATCATTGCCTTATGCTATGGCTTTTGTCGATGTCAGAATGCCTCCAGGAATTGATGGCATAGAAACCATAAGTGAAATTTGGAAAATTGATCCCAATATTCAAATTGTTATTTGTACCGCTTTTTCAGATTACTCTTGGCAAGAAACCATTAAAAAAATTAACAATTCTGACCAGTTTTTAATACTGAAAAAACCTTTCGATATGATTGAGGTTTTGCAACTTGCTTGTTCATTAACTTCAAAATGGAACCTTGCCCAATTAGCGAAAAAAAATCTCCAACAATTAGGTGCCATGGTAGAAATACGAACCAAGCAACTTTTCGAAAAAACGCAAACATTGCAAAAAACAATCGATGAACTTACAGCAACAAAAATTCAACTCTTTCAAGCAGATAAACTAGCTTCTATAGGACAACTTGCAGCTGGTTTAGCACATGAAATTAATAATCCTATAGGTTTTGTATCATCTAATTTAAATTTTTTACAAGAAAATATTAAAGATTTTTACACACTTTTAGAATTACAAAAACCACTACTTGAGGAAACTCCGTCTCAAGAAGAAACAAATAAATTCAAAACTGAATTACTTGTTTTTTTGAAAGAAAAAGACATGGATATAGTTATCGAGGATATGCAAGAAATTTTAACTGATTCTAAAGAAGGTGTAGATCGCATAGCAAAAATTGTTGGTGATTTAATGGATTTTTC
>JBCCZV010000046.1:0-27424 GCA_039187085.1 Pseudomonadota bacterium | reverse complement strand
CATTAATCCAGCTTTCGATATCCATACTTAACACCAAACGACCTTTCTCAATAAGCATCGCAATTTCCCATGTTGAAATAGAAGAGATAATCACTTCTTTTTCATTATTGAGCGTTTGATTAATTGCTTTTTTAGCCGTTTTGGATAATCGGTCATCGCCACTGATAAACCACACCAAAATATGCGTATCGATAACAATCATTACGCATTTTCCCAGTCATCATCTGCAATGGGGGCTGTTGCTGCTTCATACTTAATTACCGTTCCTTTCAATTTTTCGAGTGGGCTTACTTGTGAATCTCTTAACTTTCTGATTTCTAAAGTAGGTTTGCCTCGATCAGTAATGATTTTTGGCTTCCCGCTTTGCTCAATCTCTCTCAAAACCTCAAGCGCACGCGCCTTAAATTCGCTTTTCGATATACATTCACTCTCAGGAATTATGGCCATATCCAACACCTTTAAAAAAACAACCGTCACTCTCGTCATACTAGTGAACTCAATGACTAGTTGCAATAGTCACTTAAAGCGTATTTGACAGACATCATGCATTACAGAGGATCATCATCACTATTTATCATATTGAATGTATTGATAAAAATTTTGAGCAAGAACAACATTACATACCTCGCTTAGACAGTTCTATTCGAATGGTTCGGTAGATTATTTAAGCCATGTTGAAAAATGCTATCCGTTTCAACACTGAAATATCGATTGCAAACGATTTAGATGACGAAGAGAAATAACAAGGATAACGTCGTTTCTCGTACCGTTAACGTAAAAAAAACTCAACCGGCACCACGAGTGGCAGTGTTTCTTTTTGCATAGATTCGGGAATAGCGGGTAAAGGACTGGCTCGTTTTAACATTTTAAGCGCCTCTTTATCGAGATGCGTATAGCCCGAGCTTTTTTGGATGCTTTGACTCAGTACCACGCCTTGACGGTCAATAACAAAAGATAGCATAACTGTGCCTTGCTGGCGTCTTGCTTTGGCGCGTTTCGGGTATTTTTTATGACGTTCAAGCCAAGCCAGTAGATTGGCTGTGTAGCTTTCCATCTCACCCGTTAACCCTCCTCCTTGGCTATTATCACCACTACCCACATCATCATGCTCAGTGGTACCAGATTGCCCTGCATTACCGGGCGCTGTTGTGGGTTGCGCGATTTCTACCGGTGGTTTTTTTTGCGGAGTGGGCTCTGCTTGCAAAGGTTCAAGTTTTACTGGCTCTGGTTGTACGGGTTTGGGCGGTGGTGTTTTTTCTTGTACAGGCTGTTTTGCTTGTACTGGTTCTAGCACTGGCTCGGTTGTTGCTTTTGGCAACTCTTTGATTGTTGGCTTGAGTGGTTCTGCAGGCTTTACGTCTGGCGTTTTTTGTGGCTCTTGTTGCGAATCTTCTTGTGCGATTGGCTTTTCAGGACCTCCTTGAGAGCGCCCTGCTGGCCCTAGAGCAATTTCAATGCCTTGATAACCGAGTGCTTTGGCTGGCCCTTCTTGGACCGTTGGCACGGTAAATATCCAAGCAGCGATGATGAGATGTAGGCTGACAGCTAGGATAAAAGCGACAAGCAATCGGGTTTTACCGATGGTTAAGTTATTCATTGCAAGAGTCATTCTTTGGTTAGCAGGCGTATTTTACTTAAACCTGCAGCATTTAATTTTTGCGTGAATCTTACCAATTGATTGGCGGGCAAACCTTTGTCAGCTTTAAGGGTGATCAATATCTCGGTATTTTTTTCTAACGCTTTACGTAGCTGTTCAATGAGAATTGCTTCACTGACAGGGTCATTATTCAAAGCCAATTGGCCTTTTTTTTCGATTAAAACCAGCATCGTCTCTGGGTCGTGTTCACCTTGATTGTTGGCGGTGGGAGGCTCTACTTCAAAGGGCTCAGTCACGGTTAAGCTGCCGGCGATCATAAAAAAAATCAGCAATAAAAAAACCACATTGATTAATGGTAATATGCGCTCTTCGGTTTGGTCGGGACGTTTTTCGGGGAAGTGCATCAGCTCACCTAAGGTTTTCTTGTGGAGGAAGCGGGTTGGAGACTGGTTCTGGAACCCATTCGGGATCATCAATTAATGATAGCGGCTTGATACCCGCTTGGTTCAATGCCTCCAATACGTTTACCAATGCTTGCGTTGGCGTTTGTTCGAGCGGTTGCAAACTCACACTTTGCTCGCTGGGCTGTCGCGTTTTTAGTTGCTCAATTAAACGGTCTAACGACATCGCCTTGCCATTGAGAAAAAGTTCATCATTTTTTACCGCAATGCGTATGGGTTGGGTTTCGTCAACCATTGTGCTTGCTTTGGGTGCTGTGTCCAAGTTAATAGTCTGCCAATCCAAAAAGCTGGAAGCTAACATAAAAAAAACCAATAAGATAAAAACCACATCAATAAGCGGCGTTAGACTGATGATATTTTTTCGTCTGGTCGTAGGTTTTGCGAGCTTTTCTGAAAGGCTATGCGCCACATCGTTATGAGGAGGCATCATTTTGTGCTTCTTTTCTCATGTTTGCTGGGGTTTCTTTCTTGGATGTAAATGAGCGAACGACACCCGATGGATGATTCTTTTGTGTTTCTGAAACAGCCGATAAATCTTGGGTAAAAATTTGCGTTACCAAGTTATCCATATCATGGGCCAGATGGTCCACACAGCGTTCAAATCCATTTAAAATGGCAACTACAGGGATGGCGACACACAAGCCTGCTGCTGTTGTTAGCAATGCTTCCCATATTCCGCCTGAGAGAATCGCGGGGTTGACTTTGTTACCCGCTGCTTCCAATTGTTGAAAAGCCACAATCATCCCCATGACCGTGCCTAACAACCCAAGTAATGGTGCCAACGAACCGATAACTTCTAATGGTCGAAAACCTCGGCGTAAGTGAAATAAGGCATCACTACCGTAGCGTAATACTTCTTCGCGAATGCTACTCTCTGAGAGTTGTCGCTGGCAACCGCGGATTGCACGAGCTAGTGCTTGTGCCGTGGGGTTAAGACTTGCTTCGGCGATACTGAGAGCTTTATCCAGCTCTCCCTGTCGCCAAGCATGTAGCGCATTATGGGCAGCTTGCCGATGCCACAATTTGACACGCTGAAACTGAATCAGTTTGACCAAAATAATGGTTAGAGCAATCACCGACAAAAGGCTCAAAATCATAACCACAGGTCCACCGGTATGCATCGCATTGATGAATTCTGTAGTCCACTGCGTATTAACAGGCTCAGTAGGCAAAGGTGTTTGACTGATTTCCTCAGCGATGTTGGCATTTGCCATGGTATCTATCATGAAATATTCTCAAATTGGTTTATTATCAAAGTCACAAAAAACATAAAAGCGTCTTACTGGCTCACGGTTTGCGCATGGCTGGTTGGCGTGTTTGGTGAAATCACCGATTGATTCCCTCGCTCTTTTAACAGTAAAACGCTGATCCATGCAAACATAGTAGCAAAGAGTATCATGGATAAGGTCACACCTAAGGTGTCCGGATAACCTTGTGTCGATAGGGTAAGAATAGTTTGGCCAAAGAATACGAAATCACTCCCTACCAAGACCAATAAAACACCTGCGATGGCAATACAGTGATGAGCGATATAGCGTTTAAAATTCTTGTTAAAAAAGGCGAGTAAAGCGCTGACGAACAATACCATCCCAAAAATCATTTCGATGAGGTCCGAACGATTTTCTACAGCAACCGGTAGATTACGCTCCAGTAAAAACGCTGCCGCTGTTGCTAACATCACTCCCATACAGCCCCCTAAGGTCAGGGCGCGTGTAACAGCTATGGTTTTTGGGTATTCTTGATATTGTTTTTGTCGTTTTGCAATCCATAAAACGTTACCAGCCACTATCATGCCACAAACTCCCACGGCTAAGATAAAATAAAGAAAACGCATGTCTAGTCCGGCAAAATTACCATAGTGCATACTAAACAAAACATTAATACCGTCTAAAAATATATTATCTTTATCATTTAAGGCTTCTGGAAAACTGGCTGTACTGACTTCATAGGAGGCTTCAATATTTTTTGCAAAACCGTCATGGCTTTTACCGTTAAACTTGATCAACGCATTTTGATCACCATAGTTATACATGGTGACTGAACGAATTTGCGCATTTTTATCTTGTTCAACTTGATCGATCAAGTTATCCAGATTGGGCATTGGATGGCTAATGTTAAGCAGCTCCGGGTTTGTACTTGCAAAACCGGCGTCTTCAAACATGACTTGTGTATCGCCTTGGTATTTTAGAAAAAGTACCGGAATTTCAAAAACAATATGTAAATTAAACATGAGTCCAGTTAAGGCATACATGAGTGTATAGGGAAGACTGACTACGCCCACAACATTGTGCATATCATTCATTTGATAGCGTGTTTTTTTGTTGTGTCGGTAGAGGAAAAAATGCCGAATAAGATTTTTAAGCTGAATCACGATGCCTGTTATCACGATCACAAAAAAGAAAAAAGTGATGAGACCGACGATGTACAACCCTTGAGGTAACTTGAAAGAGAAATGCAATTGGTTAATAAAATTGCCGAGTTGAAAAGGCTCTTCTTTGGTGAGCACCTCTCCTGTGTGAGGATTGAGAGTAAGCTCGTCTTCCGCTGTGTGTGTTTTTTTCTCGACTCCTTCAGCATCTTTCACTGTTTTAGCGGTCTCGTCGTCAACAATGGGTATGTGCAATTCCATGTAGGGCGAGTTGTCATTAGGTAGTATGACGGTTAATGGTCGGCTGTTATCAAAATCATCACGGTTAAGATGATTTTCTACAATCGCATTAACGGGTAATTTTTCCTCGGTTTCCGCAATTGGGAAATGCGGCATGGCAGACCAACGGTATACTTCGGGGTAGAAAAGCGTGATTGCGCCAGCCCAAAAAACGATGAACAAAGGCACGGATATGATTAACCCTACCCAGCCATGCGCGTCTGTCGCCTGTCGTATGGTTTCAGATTTCATGCTGTTGCTCCTCCATAAAAGAACACATTGATTGCTACGGAAATCAATAAAATAGGAGTCAAGATGATCATGGGTTTTTTAATACTCGGCACGCAATAAAAATACGTCATGATCAGTACCCAAAGTATAAAACCTCCTATAAAACCGAATAGCAAAAAAATTTGAGTCGGCATGGGAATCAAATTATCAATATTAAATATCAAGCTGGTGTTGAGCATCAGACTCACAACAAATCCAACCAGAGTTTTAGACCACATAAACACCTCCCAATAATGTGATGCTTATCATGATAATGCTAATGACACTTACCACGCGTTTTGGGTTGTTAGCATGAGGAGACCATAAGGCTAATACTGTCCAACCTAGCATCCATACCATCAATAAAAACAGTGATGCGGCAAGCCAATGATAAAAGGTTAGTAGCATGATAAAAGCAACTAAAGACAAGCCCGTAAACACGGACCAAGCCACAGCTTTCGTTAACGGTTTTTTAAGATAAACTTGTTGTTGTGACGTCAGATAAACAGCAATGCTTGCAAACCAAGCAAGCTGTATCGCTAAAACTTTTATCATGAATAGCATGAAATTTTTCTCTTTTTAATCACTGTTAACCAGGCTAATTAAAGCCATACTCCACGCGCAAGCCGAAAACTCTAGGTGCGTTTAACACATTAGTCACCACGCCTTCGGAAATAAAATCTTCACCGCGGGTTTTAATTTCATCAAACACATTGTTAACAAACAGCTCAAATTTTACATCTTGATAGTAATAAGCACCCGTTACATTCACTAAGGTTAAAGCGTCTATTTCTGTTTCATTCGCAGCGTCTACATAAGCCTCGCCGCTGTGACTGATCTCGCCACCAAACACCCAGTCATTCAACGCATAATACGCACCTGCGGCTATAGTCAATGCTGGAGCGCCAGGAAAACGATTACCATCAACGGATTCACTACCAATTAAGAAATCACCAAACTCTGTTTTGGCATAACCTACATTAAAAAAGGTATCCCAGTTATCTTTGAGCCAATTCATTTCGAGTTCTCCACCATATGAACTGGCTTCACCGGCATTAAATGTTCCTTCATTGATCAAACTGTTGTCTTGCGTTTGCATATCTGTCCAATCCATATAAAACAGGTTGGATGTAATCAATAAGCCGTTTTTCAATTCTGAGCGATACGCAAACTCATAGTTTTTAACAAATTCCGGATCGTATTTTGTGGTTTGAAAAGTCAGGGCATTAAGTGATATGCCACCACTGCGAAACCCTTCGGAATAGGTAAAACCCAGACTTTGTGTCGCAGCAAGTTGGTAGTTGATGCCCATAGTAGGGAGAAAAACATAGGTTTTTTCGTCAGCGGTTAATGAAAGGTCCGCGATTGGTGTGTCAAATCCAGGAACACCACCGATAAACTCAAACCACAATGTATCATTGGAAGTACTGGTGATTGTCGCTTCTTCGTACCGCCCACCGGCTGTTAAGGTTACCTTTGCATTCAGATCGTAATCAAACTCGGTATAGAGTGCTTGCGACTCTAACTCCAAAGGACTATCAATGGTAACAGCGAGATCGAAAGCTGGAAATCCAGGAATTCCTAATAAGGCCGCATCAAAATTGGGTACTGCTACTCCCTCACGCAAGGCGGTGTTGGTTTGATCAACGTAGTAAAATCCTACAACACCTCTCAGGTCACTGCTTTCATAATGTAAACGCAGTTCTTGGTTGATTTCTTCTTGGTCTGCTGTGGCTATCCACTCTTGGCCTGGCTCCGGTAAACTTGTCGAAAACGTTGAGTTCACATCTCTAGAAACGGTTTCGTTGAAGGTTGTGACGGACTCCAGATGCCAGGCATCCGTTAGCTCGACACTCAAATCAAGGGTAAATACCTCTTGATCGGTTTCCATTCCTCCTAAAAAGGGATTACGGTTAATATATTCTTCCGCTTCTGGCTCGTACGTTGAACTATCGTTGCGAGAGTCTGCTTTGACTGAGGTGTAACCTAAAAGAATTTCTAAAGGAAGATTTTCTGGCTGATAAAGTAATTTAAAGCGTGCCGTATCGGTTTCTTGAAAATTATAATCATCAATGCCAATCACCGTATTTTCCAAAAAGCCATCGGTTCCAAAGCGGTTTAAGGTAACCCGATAAGCCAGTTCATCGGTCATGGGGCCTGTATTGGCGACACCTAGCTCATAGGTTGCAAACTCAGCGTAGCTGGCTATAGCCGTGGTCTTTTGTACAAACTCCGGATCTTTGGTATTGACAACCACAGCACCTGCTAGCGAGTTCCTACCTAAGTTGGTGCTCTGTGGGCCACGCAATACTTCAATGCTATCCACATCAAACGTGGAGTTGTAGCCACGAGAAAGTTGTTGGGTGGTGAGCAAAGCCCCGTCAATTTGTACAGCAGCCAGGGGTTCCGAGCCTGCTCCGCCTACGCCACTGGAACTGATACCACGAATACTGAAGTTAAACGTTGTTTGTCCTCCCGACAAATCCGTGATGTTGGCAGAACGATTAAAAGCTTGGTTAATTCTGACATCATTACCCCGCAAAACTTCGTCGTAATCTTGTATATCAACCGAATTGTTGGATTCGAGGATGGAACGATCTAGCAATTCACTGGTGACTTTAACCGTACCTAATACCAGAGGTTTATCGCTTTCCTGAGGCTCTATAGCTTGTTTTGATAAGGTCACTGTTTTGCTGCTGGTGAAGGTAGCAACAATACCTGTTCCCAAAAGAATGGCATCGAGTGCCTGTCGCTCGGTCAAGTTACCGCTTGCACCCGCTGAACGGGTTCCCTCTAACTCGATACTGGTGTAAGCAAAGGAAATGCCGGTTTTTTCAGACAATTCAATCAAAGCCGAAGCAAGTGGTTGAGCAGCTATTGCAAACGCTTGTGTGGTCTCAGCTTGTGCGATTTGCAGTGGTTGGCTTTGAGGCTCTTCTTGAGCTGAAGCCATCGACGCCGAACTGAGCATGAGTGAAGCAAGCGTAGTGTTTAACACTGTTTTGCGAAAACGAGTAGGCTTAGCCTTGTATTGACCTGAGTGATACAGCATGGTTACGAATTTCCCCGATGTTCTGTTTGTTAATTGACTGCGTGCCTTAGTGAGTGCAAATGAGAATGATTTAGGCACTTTTCTACTTATAGGACGAGTGGGCAAATTCGATTTGGTGCTTTTTTCTGATTTTTTGTGAAAATTTTCCACCTGGGTTGCCAAATTACTGTACTAAAACTAAATAGTCAGTAATGCGAATAACTTTAAGTCCTTGCGTAGCCGCTAAGGCTTCCAAGCCATCCAGCAAAGAATTGATGGCTAAGCGAGCAGTCACAGGTTTTAATTCTTGGGTATCAGCAAGCAATACAATACGACCAGGATGATAGCGATCAATTTCGGTCAAGGCATCCGCTATAGACTGGTTGTGAATAGCAATAAAACCTTTGCGCCACGCGGGTATCAGTCCATAACGCATTTTTTCGGGTTCGATCGGTGGTTTGTTGCGCGTATAATGGGTTTGCTGTCCCTCTCTAACGATCACTCGGCCTTGAAGCGCCGGATTTGGTAACCTTTGGGTGGACGATAAACGTGGAGCAATAACTTCCACAGCGCCCTCACTAACCCTAACATCTACTCTGTTATCCCGTTTTCTCACCGAATAAATCGTGCCCAAAGCTGCGGCCTGTCCACCGTTGGCGTGGATTACAAATAGAGAATCTGGATTTTTTTGGACATCAAACTCTGCTTCACCTTTGAGCAAAGTAATTTCCCGACGCCCATCTTTGTAATCGACATCAATCGCTGTGTTGGTATTGAGCCAAGCTGTAGAACCATCGGGCAATGTTACTTGCGCTTGCTCACCCACTGTTGTGCGATAGTCCGCTCTCCAAATGGTTGATAGGCTGGTTAGATTAAAAACCATGAGTGCAAAACAAGCCGCTAAGGCACCCCCCCAAAAAAACCTTGTAGTGGTAGGTTGTTGCTTAAGAACTTTAACATTTTGCGATTTTAAACTATGGTCAACATGATCATGGCTGACTACTTCATCACTTTCTAACAACTCAAATGCTTCCTTCAAGCCGTCTATGTCTTCCCACAAGGCAGCGCATTCTTTAAAGGCTTGTCCATGCAAGGGGTTTTCCTGTAGCCATTCATTAAAGCCAACACGATCGTTACCATTGGCTTCTCCAGAATTAAGCAACAAAAACCAATCTTGTGCTCTCTCATCTATTGCATCTTGTGCATGGGGGTGGGTTTGTGGCAAATCAGAACCTGTTTTCATAGTCAATTTTTCGATGGTGTTTAAAGATAAGACGAGTGAGGGGCACCCATTTCATCATTTTTAGGTGCAATTTTTATGACCACAAAATTATTCACAATGGCTGGCTTCGGATGCATGAAATCTTCGCCGAGCTTTCATCAACGCCGTCATGGCTACTTTTAGATCTTTAAAAACCGTTGTCAGACCAATCCCCAACTGGGCAGCAATCTCTGCCTGAGATTGATTTTCATAGCGGTTGAGATAGAACACCTTGCGGCAACGAGGTTCAAGCTTAGCGACTTCATCAGCCAAAAACGCTAATTCAGCATCCGCGATCATATGACGCTCAGGGCTCAGCTCATCAGCCTCTAACCAAACTGAACCGCTCGCTTGCTGCAAAAGCTGACGGCGGCGATTTTCTACACGCTCGTGATCGGTAGCCAGGTTTGCTGCCATACTGAACAAATAACCACGATTGTTATCGACTGAACGATTTTCACTCATGTGACTTAACTTGAGGTAAAGATCGTGCACTAAATCGGCCGCTAAAGACTGTGACCCCGTACGACGACTTAGGAACTGTAACAGATCATTTTTACAATCCAGATAAGTTTGCATCAATACAGAGTGTTGCATCATGATTTATCTCACCCGATAACCACTTTATATGAGAAGGCATAATGTGCGAATCACGAAGGTTCGCGTGATAACAAAGTTACAAATGATAATCTTTACTATTTACAAGAGCAAGAAGGTTATTCACATTTCATACAAAATATGAACGAATGTATTTTTAATAATTACTTAAATCATGAAGCCTACACATAAAGTGTGGACTAACTTAAATTTCTGCTAAGCATTCAAACACAATGCGAAGAGATAGAATTTCCATAAAAAGAGTGTTAAAAATAATGACTCACATAATTTGGTTTCTTCTAAACAAACGAATCCTTTATTTTATCTAAACATTCATTCATCAATAACGTTCAAACTATGACATTGCCAGAGCCACCAGAAAAGCAAGACATTTCTTTAAATCACGAGCCCCCAATCACACCCAATAAAGATCCCAAAACGCATATAACACCTTATGCTTTTAAAGTGGCACCCGAACTTTTGGGATTACCTCTTGCTTCGCCATTGCGAAGATTAAGTGCAGTGCTGATTGACGCGTTAATTGTGACTATCCTGACCTCTGCTCCACAATTGTTACTGGCTATTCTTGCGACTAGCGCCTCCATCCGCGTGATTGATTTATCGAAAGTCTCTGTAAAGTGGTTGAGAAAAATCTATTACTGGCTTATTGGCTCTATCATTTTTATCACGGTTCTCGCCGTGACTAGTGATAGACAACTGATTAGTTATCACTTTGATGATGAAGAAGCTAACGTCGCTTTGGAGCAGAGTGCGGCCTCAACGCCAGCCGAAACGGAAGCACATTTATCGAATCCCGTTGACTCAGACCGTCAAAACGCATCAGATACAGCATCAAATTTTAGTATTCTCAGTTTTTTAAAATCACTGGCGGATGATATTGGGCTGACAGCCGGCTGGATGGGTTTATATTTTACGCTTGCGCTGGCTTGGTGGCAGGGTCAAACGCTGGGTAAGCGGCTATTAGGCATTCAGGTTATCAAGCTCAATGGCCAAAAAATTTCTTTGTGGGCGGCATTTGAGCGCTTTGGTGGTTATGCCGCGGGCTTTGCCACCGGTTTACTTGGTTTTATTCAGGTCTATTGGGATGCTAATCGACAAGCCATTCACGATAAAGTGTCCGCGACAGCGGTTATCGATACCCGCAAACCTCGTATCGAATAATAAAAAACACGAACGGATAAAAACTAATTATTTTCATTGGTTTAGAAATAGGGTGCGATTCATTTAGCCAATATAATATTGGACGCGCCCACGTTAATGGTGATTTAACCGACTTTCCTAATTTTACTGATGATGAAAGCGCAGGTTTTAATCAACCATCAACTTCTAGAGTTTTTCACCTTTAGTATCATAAAACGGTACTTTTTTTATTTTTATACCATTTAAAGCTCCATTATAAGAAACTTTCTCTGTCTTTCAGCAACACGCTACACAGGAGAAAGTTTCGTGAAACCTACATTTTTTTGTTCATTTTTCTTGAAAGTACTGATTTTTATCAGCTTTTTACCCGCTAGCCATGCTGCGGGCTTGTTAACACCTAAAAATTCGGGATTGCCTGACTTAGAGCTGCAAGAACACCACGTAGAAACGCTTATAGAAAATGGTTTTGCTATTACTACTGTTACGCAAACCTTCAATAACCCTCATGCACAAGATCTTGAAGCCATTTATAGTTTTCCTGTACCCGAACAAGCAGCGGTGGGCGAACTGACTGTATGGATTAACGGCAACCCAGTAACAGGTGAAGTGGTTGAAAAAAAACGGGCTAAACAAATTTATAACGAGCAAAAAGCACAAGGTCGTCATGTTGGTATCACAGAACAAAACGGTTATAAAACGTTTCAAACTTCGGTGTCACCCATCAAAGCCCAGCAAAACACAAAAGTCCGTCTACGTTATTTTCAACCGGCTTTTGTGGATCACAATGTAGGGCGTTATGTGTATCCTTTAGAAGATGGCGGCGTTGATGAAGCTGCTAACGCCTTTTGGAGCACCAATGATAAAGTCAAAAAAGCTTTTAGCTTTACACTTAAACTGCGCTCTGCCTATCCTATCGATGCGATACGTTTACCAAAACATGCACAGGCGAAAATTTCGCAAGTATCAAGCAATGAATGGCAAGTGTCATTAACTAACAGTCAAATACAACCGGCTTTAGATGCGGTTACGCAAGAACTTGAAGCTTTGCATCGTGAAGCTAATCACCAAGAATCTCTTGAAGAGCACCCAGCTCACACCACAGCCTATGCTTCTACGCAGCTTAATCAAGACATTGTGGTTTATTGGAAACATCCTGCGGATTTACCCGGCAGTGTTGATTTAGTGACTTACAAACCTGACGCCAATAAAACGGGTACCTTCATGATGACATTCACACCTGGTGATGATTTAAAACCCATTACTACTGGCATCGACTGGGTTTTTGTATTGGATCAATCAGGCTCAATGCACGGCAAATACCACACGCTATTGGATGGCGTCTCACAAGCTCTTGGTAAACTACGTGCACAAGATCGTTTTCGGATTTTGTTATTTGACAATAAAACAACAGATCTATCAAACGGGTATCAATCCGTATCGCCGGAGTCAGTTAATCAAATGATTTCTCAATTAAAGCAAACCCAACCTCGTAACGGCACCAATTTATACCAAGCTTTACATCAAGCCTTAAAAGGGTTAGATCAGGATAGACCATCAGGCGTTATTTTGGTAACCGATGGTGTGGCTAATGTTGGTGAGACGAAGCAGAAAAAATTTATTGAGCTATTAGACACGATTGATGTGCGTTTATTTACTTTTGTGATGGGTAACAGCGCAAATAAGCCCTTATTAAAAGCCATGACAAAACATTCGGGTGGTTTTTCAATGAATGTATCGAATAGTGATGACATTGTAGGAAGAGTATTACAAGCTAGCAGTAAAATAACGCATCATGCGATTCATAATTTGCAATTATCAATGGCGGGTGTTGATACCTTTGATTTAACACCCGAGCGCATAGGTAGTTTGTATCGTGGAGAACAATTAGTGGTTTTTGGTCATTATCGTGATGGTGGAACCACTCAGCTGCGTTTAACAGGGACAATTAACCATCAAGAAAAAGTTTACTCAACAGAAATTAACATGCCTAACACTTCACATCTTAATCCAGAAATTGAACGTTTATGGGCGTTTGCAACCATTATGGATTTACGTGAAAAAATGGTAGATTTTCCTTCGGAAGATCATCAAAAAGCTATTACAGATATCGCGCTTCAGTACGGTATTGTTACGCCCTACACTTCGATGCTGGTCGTTGAAGAAGCCGTCAAGTCGCAATATCAAATCGGTAATAAGAATAAACAGCGCTTGCAAAAGGAAAAGAAAGCACGCGAGCAACGACAAGCACAACCCGTAGCACCTACACGTGCCGATGAATCACAACCCATGTTTACCGGTTCTAGACCTTCGAGTGGCGGCAGTTTTAATCTTGGTGTGTTATTTTTAATCGGGTTTTTATTGTCAAAAAGGATCGTTAAGCGTTATTCATAATATGAATCCCATCCAAGACCCCGTTATCCGGTCTTGGATGGGACACCTTGAGGAGCTTTAAGAAAAGAAAGCTATTTCTAATCCATGCTATTGCACAGATTGATTAATCAATAACTTTACATCTTCCCATTCAATCGAACCAATAATAGATTGGTTACTGCGGCCATAGGTTAATGTCATAAAATCTGGATGATTTCTTTTAGAACGCCCGAGCCATTCACCTCCGATAATTTCTCCTTTTGCGTCCAGCTCTAGAAGATACTCGTATCGATCGGTTTCTGTAAACTCATCGACGCGATCGGACAAGTTACCATCCACCGTCAAAGGTGATTCTGCAATATAATGTAAATCCATTTTAACATATTGAAAAGCGACAGCACGGTCGTTAAATTGGTAAGTTTTTGGCACATCAAAAACGTTTGTACCTTTGGCCATTAATTGCATGGCTTCTTCTGCATTGACTGATCGTGTTTCTAATACATCAAACCCACGAACCGGTTGATTCCATATTTGCTCATCAAAGATTCTATCTTCGACAAAAGAACGTTGGTGAATGCCTAAAAAATTGGCTGCAATAACGTGCAAGGCACCGGGATTCGTATCGGCACATTCAAAGTCATCAGCAGAGGGCCTGCCCCACTGATCGTATTGAATCTCACCTCGCGCATCACTTTTTTTACAGGGATAGGACATGTAATTTTTTTGTCGCCCTTGTGTGTACATTAATGTGGTTAATGCTTTGATATCATTAATTTTGAAGGTCACACCATTAATGGTGACTGGATTCACTGGCTCTGGTTCCGACATCGCTGCTGCAGCCCACGCATGACAAATTCCTTCCCATGTTTCCGTACAAACCCCTTCCGTTTCTCCTTGCCGGATGGCACAGCGCATTCCATAGCCACAATAGCGGTTTGTTGTGGAACACGCCTGTGGGCTTGGCCACGTATAGCGCTTGCCATCAATGCCGTATTTTAGTGAGATAGGATCTTCAAGGTTCGCTTTGTTACCATAGTAATCTCTCACGTCAAATGCCTCAGCATACTTTTCAATAGCTGATACACTATTTTCACCATCCCAACGGTAATTGACACTGTCTAAGTATTTTGGCCAATAACCTCCTACCCAAGGTATCACTTTTGCCTCACCGGTCAGTGGCAAACTTGAAAATTGATAATTCAGTGTGACGGCTTGATCTTCAGGTAAATTTTGTACTAAACGCTCAGGGTCATGAAAATTCCCACCGGTTTCATCAGGAAGCTTCATATCTGCGGAAAAAACATAACTTGTCGGTAATATCAATAAGACATAAATTAATCGTTTCATTAATAACCTCTCGGAAAATTTTTGAGTTTTTATCAAACGTACGCCGAGAGTGTAATGTATATACATGATGTGTGGGTATTGGGCATTTATCTCATATCATTTTACAAAAATAGTAAAAAAAGAAGATATCAAAAACTAGCGATTTATTTTACATCGACGAGTTCAAAAGCTTTTTTACCTATAGAATCTCCATTGACAAACAACTCTATAGCGTGTGCTCCATTATAGTAAACGCGTGTCGTAATTTTTTTTATCGCATGTTTTTTGGAAGCCTGTAATGTGTCTTTGGCTTTGAGGCTGATCACTTTCCATTTGAATATTTTGGGTGATGTGGAGCCGTTGGCTTTACGATGATGAATAGCATAATCAATAATAAGATTTTGTGTTTTTGTTGACGTCGATTTAATGGTCAGTTCAAAAACAAGTGCATTACCAAACTTAACTTTGGAATTGAGAATCTGCCATGCTTCAATGCTTATCTTAGGTTTTGTATAGCCCAACGCTGTTAAGGTTTTTTTATGTCCTTGTTTGATCAATGTTCGGCAGGCATGTCTGACTAGCTTTTTTCTGTTGGCATCCGCATCGACCAACCATGCTTTGGCAATCTTAGCGACTAAATCTGGGTGATCCTTAGCAATATCATTGAGATTATTCGCCACTGAACGGCGTACATATTCTTCTTGATCATCCTTTAAGGCTTCAAGCAAAGGCAGAATAGGCGCAGGATCTTCGATGAAAGATTGGAGTTGAATTCCCCAAGGCAAACGTGGACGCGTACCCTCCGAAACCAAACGTCGCACATGATAGTTTTTATCGCGCGCCCACTTTGTTAAGAGTTTTACGGTGCGTTGTTGCTGGTGAATTAGAAAAAAACGAATATCAAACTCGGCGCTAAAACGTGATGTTGATTCTTTCAAAAAAGCCATGGACTTTGTAAAGTCATCCAGCCCATTTTGCCCTACATAATGATTCAGTGGTAAAGTCCCCCAACCAGTAATCCCTTTTTTTGTATCATCCGGCCCTTGTTGATTATAAGGCGCTAATGACTGTAAAAGAATAGCGACAGCCTCTTTGAAATCTTTCGGTAAATATTCATGCAACACGTTAGCAATATGAATATATCGATCTTTTAATTCTAAAGATTCCAATTGATTAACGGATTTTTTAATAAAAGCCTTTTTATTGAAATCGGGCCAAACCCGATGAATATGTTGAGCCATCTCCTTAACCAACGGGATGTTAAATTTTTCTTTGAAAGCTTCTGGCATTTTTGTACGCTCAAGAGATGCGGAGTTATCTTAATGATTAATCGATTTAGAAAATAAATTCATGACCAGAACACCGCAAATAATCAGAGTGATTCCAACAATTGCCGCCCAATCAAGTTTTTGCTCAAAAGCCAACCAACCTATGAGAGAAATTAAAACTATACCCAAACCCGACCAAATCGCATACGCTATTCCAATAGGTATTGACTTCAACACGATTGATAAACAATAAAACGCAACACCAAAACCGATAACAACAATAAAGCTAGGAACTGATTTAGAAAAACCATCTGAAGCCTTCAGAGCACTAGTCGCAATCACCTCTGCAATAATTGCTATCGCTAAATACACATAAACCATTGTATTCCCTTATGTATTGATAATACTATACCGCTATTGGTTTTTAGCAGCACTTTACATGACAAAACTTATATTAAAAGAAGCCGTTTCTGATTTTACACAGCTTACACACATTACGGTAAAAAATGCTGGGCATAATCTTTATATGTCTTCACCAGAAATTCATACTCGCATGCTCGATTTTTTACACGACAAACCGGTTTCAGAGAAAAGCATTGTCATCGCTTTGCCTAAATTTTTTGGCAAAAAGATATCCAGCCGTTAACATGCCAAGAGAAATCACGAGATAAATTAAACCTTCCATTGTGAAAATCTCATCAAATGGCATTAATGATCCTCCATAAATCAAAGACAGCCCGAAAATATTGTATACCCATAAAGTGACATAAAAGAGGATAATAGAAGCAATGCCATTTGCTTGTTTAGAAAACATTAACCCACACACAGCGAGAAAAATGAATACACCGGGACTCAAAAATAACTGGGCAGTCAACAAAGTTATATATCCTGCCGTTGAGTTTACGTTTTCATTGAACCAGTCAAAATAACTCTGGGGGATGGCTATAGCTGCCAGATATCCGGTCAAGTACACCGATAAATGACCTATAGCTAAACCACTAATGATGACAATAAAAGGTTTCCAATTCATTCTTTTGCCTTTTTATTTATGTTCGAACAAAAGGTTACAAAGGATTTGGCTTAATAACAAGCGATAAAAACTGTGAAATTGGGTTGTTCGATTTATAGACTCATCCATTCACGTAGTTCATTCATCATTGAAAGTATCAATAAACGTCCCGCTATATCTTGCTTTTTACATATCGGTAAACATCCTAATTTTGCATTGTGTTTATCGGCGACATATTGATTAAAAAAATCGGTTGCTCTGAGTAATTTCACATTGGCATTCAATGTGTTTTTTAGATAAAGATAATCCTTATTATCTAAATTATGCTTTACGACCTCAATTTGCGATCCACTATTAGTGAAGTCAAAAGGCTGATTGAGTATGCCAGGTTTTTCTGAGGCGACTTGCTGCAGTATTTTAAATGTTTCGCAATTTAAATCTTTAAAAAATGCTAACTTGATTTGCCAACGCTTTAAAAGCTTGTGGCGGGACATAACGATGATACGTTTTATGTGTCGAGAAAATTCTTCGGTTTGAACTTGTGTTTTTGTTTGAACACTATAATCTTTCGTTGATTTAGCCGTTTTCATAACATAACCTGTTCAACTAGATTCATTTTAACCTGACTTAAGTCCCTACCTATTAATCACTCAAAAATACGTTGCAACTCAATCAAGCTTAGTAACAATCCATTGCTATTGACATTATCGGCAAGTTTCATCTCATCATAAGTTACTGCGATAATTCCACGACTTCTTTTTTTGCCGATACTTTTAGTGTCGTCAATAACTGTGTTTCGTTAATATCTGTCAAATAATCAATATCTTCATCAACACTCGCAAGGATAGAAAAGGTTTGCTGATTTAGATCGTAAGACCACAACTGGTGCTTCGCATTAATGGCATAAATCACATTATTTTTTATAACAAAGGATTTGAAAATTTTGACAGCACAGCAACATCTGAGGTTCTTGCGAATTTTTTAGTGCTTTTCCAAAATCCACACGCATTAGGTGTCATAACATTGATTTTGATACCTCAGCTCATTACAAGGCTCTGTGGCTAAGAAAACCAGTTTTTTGCCCACAACTTATTCACACATGTTTTGCCCAAATAACGATGAAAAATAATATATTGTCCATACGGCGAATAACTGGCATCCAATCCCTTATCATCGGTTGCTGTCAATATAAGTAACGAGGAGTGACATTACTTCAGAGGTTTTCTCCTTATGAGGTAAATGTCCACAGTCTTTTAGTATTGCTTTTTCCTGTGGGCCTTGTGTTTTTGATGCGATGATTTCAGGAAACGCATTTGAACCATATTCATCTTTATCTCCATGAATCGCTAATACAGGGCATGTGACTTGATGAAGAACCTCTTTCAAACTCCAGTCTCGAAAATCATCTGACAACCATCGTTTTATCCAGGCATCCAATACCCACTGTGATTTTGAACCATGCCATTTTTCTAGTTTCTCTATTTGATTTGCATCTTTAAATATTTGCTTTGCCTGTCGAATCCCTTCAAGTGTTTTCTCTTCAACAAAAGCTTGAGCAGCGATGGTTATAAGGCCTTGGCAATCTTTATCCTTGGCAGCAATACAAACTGCCATAGCACCACCCACACTATGACCTAAAACATAATACTTTTCTAAAGATAAAGCCTGCTTAATTTGAGGAAAGTAGGCTTCTGCCTCTTCTTCAATAAAACGGTTTGATGGCAATGCCTTGCGTTCACTGGATTGACCAAATCCCAAACGGTCATAAGCAATAACAGGGCAAGAGAGTTGTTGTGATATTTGTCCGGGGAAGTCGCGCCACTGAGCAACACTTCCTAAAGAATCGTGTAACAGGACAATGGGTGTTTTTGAGATAGGGTTTTGAGGCGTCCAAAGCTTCGTATAAACATGACCTAAGCTCGTAGATAACTTAATCTGTTGTTCATTTGTCACGATTTTTGAAAGCACAACCATTCACCTCATTGAGTTAACTTTTGTTGTTTATTCAATTTTCAACAAGAGGTCAGACTACTTTAAAGTATCAATGGTTACAAGTCGTTCAAAATGAGAAAGTTTTAGAAAACTACTTTTGTGTAAAAAGCGTTCAAATAGAGGGCGTAGTTGATTTCATAGTCCATTTATCTCGGATACATCAACATATTTATCACGACTTACCATTAATACATAGTGATTTTTAAACGGCCAGCAATTTTTTGCCAGCCTTTATGTTTTACCGACTAATTTTTTCTTTATTCAGTCTCCATTGTGTACGTCTTTGTCTTTTCCAACAACGTTGTCGATTAACATCATGGCTATTAATAGTTTCATAACCGTGAGGGAAACAAAATGAACATCCAGACTCTTCTCCAATAACTATTCTTGAGATTTGAATACCAGATATTTTATGTGGAACCTCCGCTAACCCATATTGGTTTTTACCAAATGCTTTTATAAGATGTATTTCTCTTTTCATTTTACTCTCCTTTAGGTGAATACCTAAAAAAGAGTTCCCTTTAAAAATTGAATTAACATGCTTACATATCCTACATTTACGTTTAAAAATCTCTCGATTCGAGGCCGATACTCAAAGCTTTTAGAGCGGCTATATGTTTATTTAATCCATATCTAACCAATTAAAATCTTTATCCTCAACGGAAAAAAATAACTGATGCAGTTTATGTGAAGCTAAATTTTTAAGTCTTTATACAACCTATTGAATGCAATGCTTGTAGCTTAAAAACCTGCTCTGGAATCGTGTTATCTTTTTTTATTCGTTGTACAAAGCCATTATCTACTTTAATTTCCTTTATCGAATCAATGATAGGCTTTTCGGTTTTATTGATTGTACGCAAAACGAAATAATCCCTTTCATAGATTGGACATAATGAGCCAAAATCCGCTTTTACGAAAAACAGATAAGCTCATTTCTTGCCATTTAAGACTCTACTAAATTCGAGCCAGCGGGCCAGATTACACGATGAAATTTATGTAAACAAGAACTTTTGAAAAAGGAAAAGTAGAGAATGGTTTAAATTGGCTGGAAAAATAGAATGGTATATCATTGATAATCATAAATATTTTAGTGTGTTAGTTTAGAGTGTACCAACACACTCAAAGTGAAGAATGCTGATCGATTATTTTGTAAAGGCTTTAGATTCCTTGGTCCATCGCATCGTATCGCAACCTTTTTGATCATCAGAGCCTTGTTGATGAGTGTTCTGAACATGAGCATCATCATTGGTCTGAAACTCAGGGTGATGTTCAGGGTAGCGGTTAGCAGCTGAGGCCAGCACCTCTGCGACTAAACCATCGGAGTGAGGTATCTCTCTAGGCTCGCAATTTTGATGAGCCTCTCCAGACATTGTTGAGCAACCTAATATCGTCAACGATAAACACAAAATACTTAATTTAATCATAAACATTTCCTCTGCTATTATGTGAGATGCATGAATGTCGAGATAAGAACACTTAGAGTTGGGGACGCTACAAGCTCAACTCTGCTCATTTTATTATTTGTAGCTTATTTATTTTTCAAAAAAAGAACAATCAATCAAAAATCAATATTAATAGACAATGAGAAAAAGTGCTTTCTATTTAAGTTCAAATTAAATGAGATCTATTACAACGTTGAAAATGCTCCATAATGATCAGGAACATTCTCGCCCAACGCGGACATGAATGAAATGTAAATTTAAAGGTAGGAGGTTTTACAATTTTAATGGCCTTAAGGTGCTGATGAGACATAAGGAGCTAGGCATTAACACTGGCACAAGCTCCTAGTCCCTTACACTCTAAACATCCAAATTAGAAACCTGCAACGCATTAGACTCAATAAAGTCTCGTCTAGGCTCAACATGGTCACCCATTAACGTGGTAAAGAGTTGGTCTGCACCTACCGCATCCTCAATCGTTACTCGTAGCATACGGCGTGTTTCTGGGTCCATAGTGGTTTCCCACAACTGACCTGGATTCATCTCCCCTAGTCCTTTGTAGCGCTGTATACTTTGACCTTTTTTAGCAATTTCCATTAATGATGAAATGACGTTTCTAAATTGAGTCACTTCAATCCGTTTGTCATTACGCATCAAATACGCACTGTCTTCTAACAAGCTACTTATCTCTTCACTCAAAGCACGAATTTTTTGAAATTCTCGTGAGCTAAAGAAGTCGCGTTGGAATCGATAAGTGCGATCAATTCCGTGGTGTGTAACCGTAACCGAAGGAATGAAATCATCTCGCTCTTCGTCTTTTTTCAAGCCAAAGACGTAGCGCGTTCCTGTATCACCAAAGACTTCCTCGACTTTGTTTTCTAAAGTTGTGAGCCAGTTTTGTATGGTTTCCTGCTGATTTAAATCGTCTGCCTGGATGCTTTTAATCATCGTCATCGCTTCAACTACTTGCTCAGGGTACATGCGAGAGATACGCTGGATATCCGCAAGCGTTTCACGGTATTGCTTAACCAAGCTTTCCAATGCCGGACCAGACAAAGCCGGTGCATCCGCACTCACAAACAACTGAGCGCCATCCAGAGCGATAGCGGTCAGATACTCTTGCAAAGCGCCGTCGTCTTTTAGGTACTGCTCTTGTTTGCCTTTTTTAACTTTATACAGTGGCGGCTGAGCGATGAAAACAAAACCACGTTCAATCAACTCACGCATGTGACGATAGAAGAAGGTGAGCAATAATGTTCGAATGTGCGCACCATCTACGTCCGCATCCGTCATGATAATGATTTGATGATAACGGGTTTTCTCTGGATCAAATTCTTCTCGCCCGATTCCACAGCCTAATGCCGTTATCAATGTACCCACTTCTTGTGAGCTCAACATCTTATCAAAACGCGCTTTTTCAACGTTTAGAATTTTACCTTTCAAAGGTAAGATAGCTTGGTTTTTACGATTTCTGCCTTGTTTTGCGGAGCCACCAGCACTATCACCCTCCACAATGTAGAGTTCAGAAAGTGCTGGATCTTTCTCTTGGCAATCTGCTAGCTTTCCAGGCAAACCTGCAATATCCAATGCGCTTTTACGGCGCGTCATTTCACGTGCTTTACGTGCTGCTTCTCGCGCTCTTGCTGCATCAATAATCTTAGAAACAATCAGCTTAACTTCGTTGGGTTTTTCCATCAAAAAGTCAGCAAGCTTTTCTGACATAGCTTGCTCAACAGCGGGTTTTACCTCACTTGAAACCAGCTTATCTTTGGTTTGCGAGGAGAATTTAGGATCTGGCACTTTAACGGAGATAACTGCCGTTAAACCTTCACGAGCATCATCACCGGTAGTGGACACTTTCGACTTTTTGGCAAAACCTTCTTTATCCATGTAGGTATTTAAGGTTCGCGTGAGTGCACCACGAAAACCGGCTAAATGACTCCCTCCATCACGCTGTGGAATGTTGTTGGTAAAACAAAAAATGTTTTCTTGGAAAGAATCGTTCCACTGCATAGCAACTTCTACTGCTATGCCATCTTCTCGAGCTAAATTGAAATAAAAGATTTCTTTATGGATAGCTGTTTTATTTTGATTTAAGAACTCAACAAAGGCTTTAATGCCACCTTCGTAAGTAAAGTTATCTTCTTTGCCAGTTCTTTCATCTTTGAGCTGGATAGAAACACCTGAGTTTAAGAAAGACAACTCTCGAAGACGCTTAGCAAGAATATCGTAGTGAAACTCGATGTTGCTAAAGGTCGCGTCACTCGGTTTAAAACGAATTTCTGTACCACTTTTTTCAGTATCACCAACCACTTTCAGCGGCTCTTGGGGTTCGCCGTTGACGTAAATTTGTTCGTGAACCTTGCCCTCGCGACGGATAGTAAGCTTGAGTTCGTCAGACAGCGCGTTGACAACCGAGACACCAACCCCGTGTAACCCCCCTGAGACTTTATAAGAATTATCATCAAACTTACCACCAGCATGCAAAACAGTCATGATAACCTGTGCGGCAGACACATTTTCTTCAGGATGAATTTCCGTAGGAATACCTCGTCCGTCGTCTACAACTGAGACGGAATTATCCGTGTGAATGGTGACATAAACAGTAGAGCAATGACCCGCTAGCGCTTCGTCAATAGAGTTGTCCACTACCTCGAACACCATATGATGCAAGCCTGTACCATCATCCGTGTCGCCTATATACATACCAGGTCTTTTCCTGACCGCATCAAGGCCTTTGAGTACCTTAATGCTTGAAGAATCATAATTTTGAGCATCAGTCATATTGGTTTTTCCTGATTAACTTTATCAACGCTAGCCTATTGTGATTATTGGGTTTTATCACAAGGATAATTCCCACTATTCTACTCTGTTTTGAATTCAACTTATATCAACACTTACCGAAAATACTCACCTCTCCTTGATTATGGGTTGTGTAACATCCGTTAACTTACCGTGTTTCACGTGAAACACTTTTACTTTATCATCAACAAGTTTCCACTCATTAAGCAATGATAAAATAGAATCGTCAAGCATGGTAATAACCAACTGTGTGTAATCTACTAAGGTTTTTAGAACGTTAACGATTAACTCTTGATTACTTTGATCTAATTCTGCTGTAAAGTCATCAATCAAGAGTGTAACTCTTTGCTGGGTCCTTTCACTCACTTCAATGATCTGAGCAACCATTAACACGTAAAACAATAACTTTAACTGCCCTCGAGATAATGAGTCAGCCACCAGCTTACCATTTGATTTAAGAATCAAGTCAAAACGATGCGGACCTTTACCACTAAAGCCTTGTCGGTAATCCGTTTCAAAATTTTCTTGTAATTGTGACAGTAAACTTTCTTTATCAGTGTCAGACCAACCACTTCTAAAAGTTAGTGTAACCTCTTGATGTAATCCAAAACGCTGTAAATAATCACCAACGCGTTTTTCGAACGCTGCAAAGTATTCACTTCTTTGCTGTGTCACTTTCTCTGCAGATGTTGCAAACTGTTTATCCCAAACCGACAGGTACTTGTCATATTGACTTTGCGATTTCAATAATTGCGAGCGATGTGACAAGAGTCGATTAAATCCTTTCCACTCATGTACAAAGTCATGTTTCACGTGAAACACTCCCCAATCAAAAAATCGTCTGCGCAATTTGGGCACTGTCATCAGTTGATAAAAGGTATCAGGAGTTAGAATTTGAACAGGAAAGATTTTAGCAATGTGAGTAACGCTAGGCGCTTTTTTACGAGAAATTGTAACATCCGTGTTTCCATTTTTTTGTCTTCTGTATCCTACAGGAAAGTCTAAACCACCTTGTTCAGCAGCTAATGAAGCACCGATACTTAAATGGTCTTTTTCAAATTGAATTAATTTACCCAGTGATGAACTACGGAAAGAACGACCAAACCCCAAAAGATATAAGGATTCTAAAACACTGGATTTACCACTGCCATTATCACCATGAACCAGTGTAAAGTTTTTTCCTAACTCTAAATAAGCTTCTTCAATATTTCGAAAATTTTGTAAATAGAGCTTTTTTATTGCCATGCTTTAGCGATGAACTTTTAATTTAGTGAGTATTTAAATTAAAGGCGCATCGGCATGACGACATATTTTGCAGAGCTACCATCCACTTCTTCCATTAAAGTACTGGTATTAGCATCTGTGAAGGATAAGCGAACTTGTTCAGAGTTGATAGCATTCAAAACATCTAGCAAATAAGTGACGTTAAAACCGATTTCAATAGCATCCCCATCAAAATTTATGGGGAGCTCAATTTGTGCTTCTTCTTGCTCTGGATTGTTGGCTAATACGGTAAGCTGACCAGGCTCAAATAACAAACGGACTCCCTTAAACTTTTCATTACACAATACCGAAGCGCGGATTAATGCATCTTTGAATTCTACTTTATCCATTGCTAAGCAATACGTAGAATTTTTAGGTATAACGCGATCGTAATCAGGGAATCTTCCATCCACCAATTTACTCGTAAAGCAGAAATGCTCGGTCTGAAAACGAATATGATTGTTATCCACAAAAACTGAACAGGTTTCTTCTTCACTGACAAATAAACGTGAAACTTCAATAATAGCCTTACGAGGAATGATGACAGCAACTTTCTCACTATTATTGATATCACTGACACACTCAACTTCACACAGTGCTAATCGATGACCGTCGGTTGCAACCAAGCGTGCTGTTTCACCCTCTACGGTCATCAACATGCCATTTAGATAATACCTCACATCCTGTTGCGCCATAGCGAACTGTGTATAGCTAATCAAATGGCGAAATTTGGACTGCTCCACTTTTAACGATAAATGCGTATCCATATCATCAATACTGGGAAAATCAGCGGCCGGTTGTGTAACTAAAGAAAACTTGCTTTTTCCTGCCAATATTTGGACTTTATCGTTATCAAATACCAGCCTCAACTCTTCCTCATCGCGAAAGCTTTTCACTAAATCCAATAATTTTTTTGCCGGTACGGTTGTTTCACCAGGTGTGTGTTCTCCAGTTAAGTTAATGTTTACCACTAGCTCAATTTCAGAGTCAGTCCCCGTTAAAACCAATTGCCCTTCACTAACGGAAACCAGCAAATGGCTCATTATAGGAGAGCTACCTCTTTTATCGGCAACCCCACAAACTAACTGTAACGGACCAATTAATAAGGCCTTGGGTAGAGAAAACTGCATTTTATAATATACCCCTCAAAAAATTAGTTCGATAAGGTTCTTAACAGATTGGTGTAATCTTCTTCAATGTCAGGATCGGTTTCTTTTAATGATTTAATTTTGCTACAAGCATGCAAAACCGTTGTATGATCCCTACCCCCAAATGCATTACCAATTTCAGGCAAACTTTGATTAGTCAGTTCACGAGATAATGCCATGGCGATTTGGCGAGGACGAGCTATAGATCGAGTTCGACGTTTAGACAATAAGTCTGAGACTTTAATCTTGTAATATTCTGCAACGGTTTTTTGAATATTTTCGGTGTTAATCATTTTGTCTTGGGCTGCAATCAAATCTTTGAGTGCTTCTTTGACAAACTCAACCGTAATGGATTTGCCAGTGAAATGCGCATTAGCAATCACTCTTTTTAACGCCCCTTCTAACTCTCTGACATTCGAACGTATGCGCTTTGCAATAAAGAAAGCAACCTCATTGGGCAAAGCCATACCGGTTTGTTCTGCTTTGCTTTTTAAAATAGCTACACGGGTTTCTAGCTCTGGAGGTTCTATAGACATAGTGAGGCCCCAACCAAAGCGAGACTTCAAACGCTCTTCCAGACCTTCAATTTCTTTTGGATAGCGATCACAAGTCAAGATAACCTGCTGCTCCCCTTCAATTAACGCGTTAAAGGTATGAAAGAACTCTTCTTGGGAACGATCTTTACCAGCAAAAAATTGGATGTCATCTATCAATAACGCATCAACCGTTCGATAAAAGTTTTTAAACTCTTCAATCGCATTGGTCTGTAATGCTTTGACCATATCAGCGACAAAACGCTCAGAATGAAGATAAATAACTTTTGCACCTGGATTTTTCTCTAAAATGGAATTACCCACAGCATGCATTAAGTGAGTTTTACCGAGCCCCACACCACCGTAGAGAAATAAAGGGTTATATGCCCTTCCTGGATTAAGTGATACTTGTGCCGCCGCCGCCCGAGCTAACTGGTTGCTTTTTCCTTCAACAAAACTGTTAAAAGTAAAGTTTTTATTGACGTTACTTTTGTGATTGATTTCCACAACTTTTTCAGTGGGTTGTTCAATCACTCTAGTTTTGGTTTTCGTTGCAACAACATGAACAGGTGGTGCACTGATAGGCGTAACCACGGGCTTGCTCACAATCTTATTGTTCGCCGGGGTTACAACACGTTTTTCTTTTTTCTTGGTTACCTCAAGAATAACTTGTGGCACTTCGTTACTGTCGACAATTTCTTCATTCAAAAACTGATTAATGCGACCAAGGTACTTTTCACGTACCCAATCTAGTACGAAGCGATTAGGAGCACCAAGGACAATCATATTGTCTTGTTCATTATGTTGTAGGGGCCGAATCCACGTATTGAACTCTTGATGAGCAAGATCTTCTTTCAATACATAGAGACATTTTTGCCAAAGTGAGTTACTCACTCGATTCTCCTCGAAATTTCCCTCTAAAAAAAGGCGAGCAATTGAATTATTGAGATTTATTAGTAGAAAAGGTCTCACAGTTTAAACCTAACCAAAGCATTGATCCACAGGTAATGAGAAATTTTATCGACAACACGACGAGGGATAACTCGAATAAAGCGACCTTTAATATCCAGTGGATAAAATACCAAAAACCTTTGGGGTAACTCCTCAATCCATTGTTAAAAAATGAATGAATATGTCATTTCTTTCTAATCATCCCCATTTTTTAAAACATAAATAACAATAAACCCTCAAGCCAGATCAATTGATAAACACAAGTTAGAAACCAAATAAGCAATTGTTTTTATTAAAT
>JBCCZV010000045.1:0-27494 GCA_039187085.1 Pseudomonadota bacterium | reverse complement strand
GTTTTTTTAGCTAAAAATTTGCAAAATATCTATTGAAATTAATAAAATAATATAAACTTGAAAAATCTTATTTTTAAATATCCGAAGTCAATCTGTGCAAGTTTTATTCGATTGTCACTTTTAATAACGCTAATCTTGTAAAAGATCGAAAATTCATAGAACCTTTTAACTATGAACAATTCTGAAAATGACTAAAACCTTAACTGAAAAGGATGGGCAACGTTTACGCCGCATCGCTTTATCGGCTCAAGGACTCCTCCAAGCCAACACTTTTGGCTACGGTTTATCAGGGGTAGTCCATGCCATCAATCATTTAGGATACGTCCAGATTGATACAATATCTGTTGTTGAGCGCGCCCATCATCATACCTTGTTTAATAGAGTACCGCGATACCAAACCTCGATGCTCGATGAATTATTAACCACGCGTAAAATTTTTGAGTATTGGGCCCATGCTGCGGCCTTTTTGCCTATCAATGACTTTCGGTTTTCTCTGCCCTATAAAAATGCCATTAAAAGCGGTCAAACCCACTGGTATAAAAACCCCGATAAAAAACTCATGCAAGCTTTGTTAACACGTATTCGACAAGATGGGCCATTACGTTCTCGAGATTTAGAAAGCCATAAACCCAAACGTCAAGGTTGGTGGGATTGGAAACCGGCAAAAAAAGCACTGGAACAACTCTATATGGAAGGAGAATTAATGGTGTCAAATCGCGAAGGTTTTCAGAAAACCTATGATTTAACCGAACGCGTTTTACCTCCTAGCATTAATCACCAAATACCAAGCTTGCAAGAATGGGCAGAACACCTTATTAATCAACAACTCAATTACTATGGTGTGGTTTCACTCAAAGGTTTAACCTATTTACGACGTAGTACAGAACTTCGTCAAATGGTTAAATATTTGATTAATGAACGATTGGCTAGCAAAGACCTTGAGCAATACCAAACACACAACGGTGAATTTTTGTTGGTTGAAGCAGGAGCACTTGAACAACCTTTGAAACGCTTCAAAAAGCGCTTAAAAATTCTTTCGCCTTTCGACAACAGCATCATCCAACGGGAGCGACTAAAAACCCTATTCGGTTTTGATTATCAGTTGGAATGTTATCTGCCAGCAGCAAAACGTCGCTATGGCTATTTTGCATTACCTTTACTTTATGGTGATAAATTTTTAGGGCGAATGGACTGCAAAGTGCATCGAAAACGGCAACATTTAGAGATCATCACACTACACTGGGAGCGACAAGAAGTAAATAAAGATGAAGTCGCTCCTGCTTTTATTGAAGCCCTCAAATCCTTTCAATCATTCCAACAATGTGAAACCCTTTCATTAAAAAATGTGTTTCCCAAAAAATTCACTTCTTTTTTCAAAAGCCTATTAAGCCGTTGAATGCTCAATAACCCTGATTTGGGAAAGGATTCTACTCCCTAACCCAACTCGACATAAGAACGTATGAGCCACTTAATACCTGCTTGCTCAAAATTAATCTGTAATCGCGCGGTATCTCCTTCACCTTCAAAATCAATCAATATACCTTGACCAAATTTAGGATGAGAAACGTTTTGGCCGATTTGAAAAGCACCTGCTGAACGAGCTGATTGCGATGGAGAAGCTTGTTGATAAGAAGCCTGCTGCGCACCATGCCAACTGCGCGTAATACGAATGGGTTTGATCAAGTCATCAGGGATCTCTCGCACAAACCGCGATAAACTAGCATGCACTTCCTTTCCGTGCAAACGACGCTTTTCTGCATTGGTTAAGGTGAGAAACTGCATAGCTCGGGTAATACCGACATAACATAAACGCCGCTCTTCTTCGAGTCCACCTGGTTCATCCAATGACATTTGATGAGGAAAAAGTTTTTCTTCCATACCCACCATAAAAACGACTGGAAACTCTAAACCTTTTGCAGAATGCAAGGTCATCAACTGCACACACTCTTCTTCGGCTTCTGCCTGAGTATCACCCGATTCCAATGCCGCATGGGATAAAAATGAAGCCAGTGGTGACATAGCCTCTTCTTCTTCCGCTAACTCATCAAACTCGCGTGCCGCATTAATCAATTCTTCTAAATTTTCCTTACGTGATAACCATTTTTCGCCTTTTTCTTTTTCTTGATACATGCGAAAAATACCGCTGTCATGAATCGCGTGCTCTACCAGTTGATGTAAGAGTGACTGGTTAGCGACTTGTTCCATTTCATTAATCATCGCTACGAACTGCGAGAAGCCGGATTTAGCTCGCCCTGATAATTCAGTGGTTGTTAAAAGCTGTGTAACCGCTTGCCATAATGATAACTCTTGTTTTAAAGCAAATTCCCGAATAATAGCCAAGGTTTTCTCGCCGATACCACGCGCTGGCGTATTAATAACACGTTCAAAAGCAGCATCATCATTGCGGTTGAAAATTAAACGTAGATAGCACAATGCATCTTTAATTTCAGCGCGTTCAAAGAAGCGTAGCCCACCGTAAATACGATAAGGGATACGTTCTCGAATTAGTGCTTCCTCAAGAACACGGGATTGTGCATTAGAGCGATACAAAACAGCCATATCATTAAAGGTTAAATCTCGTTCATGATATTCACGCAAAGACTCTGCCACATAACGCGCCTCTTCAATTTCATTGAAAGCGTGATAATGCACAATAGGCTCACCCGCTTCACCACTGGTCCAAAGCTCTTTACCTAAGCGATCCAAATTATTGGCAATCACTGCATTAGCAGCCCGTAGAACCGTTGAAGTTGAGCGATAATTTTGCTCCAAACGTATCGTTTTTGCAGGATGATAATCTTGTGTAAATTGATTAAGGTTTTCTATGCGTGCACCTCGCCACCCATAAATGGATTGGTCATCGTCACCCACCACTGTAATCCCTTGATGAGGGACTAATGCGCGTATCAATTGATATTGGATATCATTGGTATCCTGAAACTCATCCACTAACACATGTTGAAAGCGTCGATGGTATTGTTCAGCAAGCTCTGGATTTTCTTTGAGCAATTCTAAGGTGCGCAACAAGAGTTCAGGAAAATCCACAAGGCCACTGCGTTGACATTGGGACTCATAATGCTCATAGATGCGTTTTTGGGTCAAAGTAAAATCATCATGTGCAGGAATCGCTACGGCACGCCGTCCCTCTTCTTTGTGGCTATTGATAAACCAAGTGGTTTGACGGGCTGGCCACTGCTTATCGTCGAGTCGCAAATCTTTGATAATACGCTTAACGAGACGCACCTGGTCATCCGTATCTAAAACCTGAAACGCTTCGGGTAATTGAGCATCATTATGGTGCAAACGGAGTAATCGGTGCGCTATACCATGAAAAGTCCCTATCCATAAACCACGTGTACTTTGGCTTAATAAAGATTCAACACGCGAACGCATTTCGGCTGCAGCTTTATTGGTAAAAGTCACAGCTAATATGCTGTGCAACGACATGCTATTGACAGCCGCCATCCATGCAATTCGATGCACAAGCACACGTGTTTTACCGCTGCCCGCACCCGCTAACACCAATAATGGAGATTCTGGATGCGTCACTGCCTCCCGTTGTGGTTCATTTAATTGCTGAATTAGTGTCTTAGTATCTATCATGGTTGCGCAAACTTTCCTCAATTTAGCCGTCACTCACCTGACTATTTTGCCATGTGTGCAAGCCTACGAAATTGCATCCAGCTTGTAAACTCTTATGATAGAGATAGCATCAAACGCACATATACTAGATAGCAGTGAGGTAAATTAACAATGAAAGGCGTTTTTTTAGATCGAGCAACAGTTGCTCCTCGTGATTTGGATTGGAATCTCTTTGAGTCCAGCATGGATGACTGGGAATATTATGACAGCACTTCTCTAGCAGAAATCGAATCTCGCGTAAGAGACTCGGAAGTTATTGTGACCAATAAAGTGAAAATCGATAGTTATGTATTGGAAAGCGCTCGTAAATTAAAATTGATTTGCGTCGCAGCTACGGGCTACAACAACATTGATTTAGAGGCCGCTAAAGCTTTTGGTGTCACCGTATGCAATGTCAGTAATTACTCAACAGCATCCGTTGTACAGCACACTTTCAGTTTAATTTTAGCGTTGCGAACATCACTCACCAAATATCACGCCCGCACCGTGCGCGGCGCTTGGCAAAATAGTTTGCATTTTTGTCTATTGGATTTTCCAGTCACTGAAATTTCAGGCACCGTTATGGGAATTATTGGTTATGGTAATATCGGTCGTGCTGTCGCCAAAGTCGCAGAAGCTTTTGGGATGCAGGTATTAATAGGTGATTTGCGTAACAATGGCTCTCAAGACAGAGTACCACTAGAAACGCTTTATGCACAGTCTGACGTGATTTCATTGCACTGCCCACTAACCCCTGAAACCCAAGGGCTGATTGATCATCAAGCTTTAACTCAAATGAAAAAAAATGCGTTGATAATAAATACAGCACGTGGTGGCATTATCAACGAAACGGATTTAGCTGTCGCTTTAAAAAATCGTGATATTGGTGGTGCTGGCATGGATGTTTTAACGCAAGAACCTCCCATCGATGGGAATCCTCTATTGGAACAAGACATTCCCAACTGTATTGTCACACCTCATACGGCGTGGACGAGTCGAGAAGCCAGGCAAACGCTTATCAATACCATTGCAAAAAACATTCGAGCATTCCATGAAAATCAGCCACAAAATGTCGTTTCTTCTTAAACTTCTTAACTAGATTGGTTATTTTATGGTCAGGTTCTTTTTTATTAAGTCTTTTTTGTTAAACATTAAAAAAAGTACTTAAATTTTTTCTTCAAAGCACAAAATTGTATCTATACTTAAATACGTGTCCTCACTTTGAAGTCTTATTCAAAGTGGTTTTTGAATTCGAGTCCTACGAACATCTATCAGTAGTGATTGACTCTAACAAAAAACTAGCGCTCGGCTTGTCAGTTTCGACTTTAATGAGGTGCACGTGTTGGGGAGTTTACGCATCATTGCCATGGACAAACAAATATAGTCTTTAGTATGATGATTTCGCCAACCTTTCTTATGAGTTCCACTTTTATTAGCAATACCCTGCAGTTTTTTGAGTAGATGCCGTGAGGGAAAAAGATTAGAAGGAAATGCGTGGAAGAATAGTTAAGGCTTTCGCGAAAGCTCCCTAATAAGTCAGTAGTCTGATTTATCAGGGCTATTAATAATTAACAATAATCTTAAGGGAATCACCCAATGAGAATGATGAGTGATTTTGAAGTTGTCATTGCCGGCAACACCGAAGCGCCAGAGCTTAAGGGACTCGAATTTTTGTTCCAATCTCTGGGTTATACCTCTTCTGTCATCAGTAATCCATTCGATCACAATTTTTTGCAAGAAGACAAAGAAAATCGTCTGATCCTTGTTGATTGGCCAACTTATCAAACAGGCGCGTATAGTGTGCCAAATGTTTGTAACGAGTTGCTTAAGGATCATCGCGTGGCACTTTTGCACGTCGAACGCAATAAATTTATCGAAACCAATGCACTGCAGGCAGGTTTAGACGGTGTATTTTTTAATGATGAGCGCCCTGATGTGGTTGTAAAAGGTGTTGGTGCTATTGTTAAAGGCCAGCTCTGGTTCAGTCGTACTGTTTTAAGCGAAGTTGTCAATAATCTGCTAGTCAGTTCAATGAAAGATAAACATCAAACGAACGAAGAGCAAATTGAGGCACTCAAGTCGCTAACTCAACGCGAAAGAGCCGTTATCGGTCTGCTAACTCGAGGCGCAAGAAATAAAGAAATTGCTACCGAGTTAAATATTAGTGCACATACCGTTAAAGCACATGTGTATAGTATCTTTAAGAAAACCAACTCACGCAATCGCGTTGAAGTGATTAACTGGGCTAATCAACACCAGTTGCACTTAATGAGCTCTTCAAAGTAAGACCTTGGGAATTGAGGTGTGTCTATTCACGCCTCCCCCCAACTCCTTCATTTTTACTCTTGTCTTTTATTTTTACTTCAACTTTCCATTTCTTAATTCCAATATTTAAAATCCAGAAATCATTTATTGTTTTAAAAAAACATGCTTGATTAATTCTTAAAAACACACACGTATTTTTTTTATAACGTCATCGTTAATGGTGTTTTTAATAAGCTTTAATCAAAAACAATATCACTGTTCCATTCTGTGGCTTTAAAGAAGCGACAGCCAACAGGGTTGACGGATAAAATCGCGTCTTTCACGCTTTGATGAATTAATAGTGTTGAGGTATCCTCGGTCAACTCAAAGACTTGCCGTTTTTTCAATTCAACCAGTCCTAATACTTCCTCATCCAAAACTAATTTTTCAATACTCCAAATCCGACCATCCACTTCATCAATATCGAGTTCGGATTGCTCTCTATCCAAACAAGTAATACGATTCCAAACATGCATAAACCAATAATCACGCGGTTCATCAGAAAGTCCTTTCGGATTGCGCACTTTGGCAGGAACGAGTTGAATACCGTATAGTTGCATGGGTTTCAGCACATCCGTAATACGCTTTGAAAATACACATGCAGGAAGCCTATGAAAATCTACCCATTCAAAATTTGCTGATATCGGTTCACCTAAACGAAGTTTCACTGGTTCTTTAATTTCTATCGGCTTCCCTAAGCCAAACTTTCCACTACGCTGATCCCAGGAAAATAGAGGATAATTATCATTGCTTTCTCTTTCAATGACATAATATTCATCTTGTAGCATAGTGTTATTTTCCTATTATTAGTGGGCTAGATTTGCGAGGTAAACTTGTTGTAGTGTTTTGTTGAGTTAAGCCATGAGCGCGATCATGCGGACAAGGCGTATTAGGTTTTTTAGTCAAGCTAGAGACACCCGCACAACCTATTTTACCCAATGCATAGTCTTTACCATCGCTTGTAATGGTCCATTTAAATGTATCTATTTTCTTTAAAATTCTCTTACTAAATCGATCTAAAGTATCCACTAAAGCTGATAGATTATCGCAATATTTTCCAGCTTCGATATCTTGTTTTATTGTATCGAGCTTGATTTTAATTCTGTCGGGATAAGAAACACCATCCGCCATCCCTTTCTCATGATTGCCACGATGTAAAGGCACATGTAACTGACAAGCCAGTGCCATTTCATTGGGCAGCATCACACCATTGTTTGGGTGATTAATATCGTATCCAAACTGACGACAATATTCCGGCCAATCGTCGTCGTCCATCGCTTCGCTACAAATTAAGTGGTGTGCCTGTAAAGCATGCGCTCCTGTATACCAAGGATGGTCTTCGATAGGGTCAATGATATTTTTTCGTAATCGTTGACCATTGCCGACTGAGTTGCCCCAATGCTGAGCAAAATCGTGTTGTGGCTTGTCACAGTAAGGGCATTTGTCTACTTCTTCTTCCTGTGTATCACTCACCGCTGCTGACACTATAACGGGTGCCTGCATAATCGGTGTGGGTGGTGTGTTTTTTTGGTTAGAAAAAAACATATCGTGATTTCTGACCACGTTCTTACCTTCGAATTTGACATCAAAGGAATAACTGAGAGGCTCTGCTTTACCACCGGTTTTACCTGATATCACACCGCCGCCACTGCCGACTTGATCACCGGTAGATTTCGCTAAGTTAGAGTTTTTTAAACACACGGAGGCGTTATTGATTTTTACCGATTTGGAACCACTCACCAGGTCACTGCTTTTGGCCATACTGGGATAAGGAAGAGGGACAGGCAAAAGTCTATTGCTAATCATTCACTTGAAATATTTATCAATGCGGTTGCCTTAAAATAATTTCCCAGGTAGCCAAGTCACCAATTGAGGCCAGATAGCTAACATGATCAATACCAATAATTGAATAGCAATAAAAGGCATAACCCCAACATATAATTGATTGGTAGTAATGGTTTTTGGCGCAACGCCTCGCAAATAAAAAAGCGCAAAACCAAAAGGTGGGGTAAGAAACGACGTTTGTAAGTTGATAGCAATCATGATACCTAGCCAGAGCGGATCAACTCCCATTTTGATAAGAACAGGAGCGACCAATGGCACAACGACATAAGTGATTTCGACAAAATCTAAAATAAAACCCAATAAAAAAATCATGACCATCACCAGGATCACTGCACCAAAAACACCACCAGGCATTTGCTCGAAGATACCCTGCACAAGGTTTTCACCATCAAACATCCGAAAAACAGCTGCAAAGATCGATGCTCCAATCAGAATCAAATACACCATCGATGTGGATTTGGTCGTCGAGAGCATAACTTCTTTCAAACGCGAAATTGAAAACTCACCCTGGAGGCTAGCCAGTAAAATAGAGCCCGCGGCACCTATCGCTGCTGCCTCTGTGGGTGTAGCCACTCCCAACAAAATAGAACCCAATACGATACAAATCAAAATCAAAGGCAAGAATAAACTTTTCAATAAGCTGACAAAAGCGAGTTGAGTATTTTCTGAAGTCTCATTTGACCTTGACGCTGGAGCCCACTGGGGCCGAAAAATACCGACCAACCAAAGATACAACAAATAACATAAAACTAATAATAAACCAGGAATCAAAGCTCCAGCAAAGAGATCACCCACTGACACAGGGTCTCCAGCTACTTGGGAATCACGATACGCACTACTAATGACATCGCCTAAAATGATTAATACAATAGAGGGTGGAATAATCTGACCTAGTGTACCCGAGGCACAAATAATACCGGTAGCTAAACGCGGGTCATAACCTTTTTTTAACATCACAGGTAATGATAATAATCCCATAGTGACGACCGTCGCTCCCACAATGCCAGTACTTGCTGCTAATAACATCCCCACCAAAGTCACAGCCATGGCCAATCCGCCATTCACCCCCCGAAAACACTCTGACATAGAAGTCAGTAATTTCTCAGCAATTTTGGCACGCTCTAGCATAAAACCCATAAAAATAAATAAAGGAATGGCCAACAGAATACGGTTACTTAAGATCCCTTCTAAACGTAAAAAAGAAATTTTTAGTAAAGCAATATTGATTTCACCAAAGAACACTCCCCCTAAAGCAAATAGCACGGCAGTACCTGCTAAGGTTAGAGCGACAGGAAAACCTAATAACAATAACAAGCAAACTACGACAAATAAAACGAAAGCAACAGGTTCCATCTTAGTTTTTCTCCAAATTTTTATACGACAGATACGTCATTTTACTTTGTATAATCATTCTCACACTAACGAATAGAACCGGACCAAATAATAGAGTTAACGCCAAAATAAACGCAAAGCTCGTAACAAGATCATCATTTCTTTGCGCACAATACCCCGTCATCCAATGCATAGAAAAAATCGTAACACTCAACAAAAAAATTATTGCTGTTATTTGAGAAAAAATTTCGCAATAAAAACGAGTACGAGGAGATAATAAATGAGTTGGATGATTTCTCGCCTGTCTCATAAGAAAGTCAAATTGTTTGATGACTTGAGAAATTCCCTGTATCAATAAAAAAATAGGCAACAATAGAAACAAACCACGTATTAAATACCGTGCGGGTAGTCCACCTGCTTCACTCGAAGCTTCACAACCGTACCAACTGTTGACAATAAACTGCCAACTCATCCATAAAATAAAACTGCACACCGGTATTAAAAAAATTAAATGCCCCAGTAAGTCAATCCAGGCTTTTTTTGCAGGAGAAAAATTTTGATAAAAAATATCGACCCGAACATGTTCATTGTGCTGCAACGTGATAGCTACGCCTAGCAAAACCAATAGTGCGTTCATCCAAGTGATAGATTCTTGCAAAGCAATAACATTCACCTTGAAAAAACTCAGTATGATAGACAAAAGCATCGCCAGTATCATACACAAAGACAGCCATGACACACTTCGACCAATAACATCGACAATACCGTCGAGAAAGTGAATCACTATTTTCACAGAAATCACCTATTTAACCATTCAACCAGGCAATTACTCTAAAACAGAAACATTATAAAAAACAATGCTTAATGCATTTATAAAAAATAGCGAGCTTACGATTTTTATTTTTTTAATTGCCACTTTTTATAATTTCAGTCAATAAGGATAAACAAACGGTGGAGAAATCCGGGTTTTTAATCGAGGTGGGATACAAAGTTCATTGGATGATATGTAAAAACCAACCAACAAAAATTGACTTAAATACTTGTTAAGCGCAAAAAAAGATTTGAGAGCAATGCACTGAGAAACCATAAAAGGTTCCACAAATCAGCAGTTTTAGTAAAGCTTATTACTAGCAAAATCCTTTGATTCTCAGTCTAAGAAAAGACTGAGAATCAGTCGTTTACCAACTAAAGAGCTCCCATTCAGGCACAGAAAGCTTACCATCAGTATCCGGGCCCGTTGGTTCAAAGGTACCATCACCTTCTCTATCCACGACATAATAGGCTGGAGCACCACTTTTAGGCTCGATTTTGATAGCACGAATGATCCCATTGATTCGGTATTCCTGCATCGAGTGACTGAGTGTTTCTATAATTTTAACTTGGGGTTGAACGACATTACCTTGCTGAACCTTGGGTGCATCCTCTACAGGCTTAGTTCTGCCGCTAGGTGTAGATTCAGCATGTACAAAAAATGACACCGATAAAAGAGCCATCATGGTTAAATAAGAACCGTGTCGGTACATCATCAATTCCTTTACAAAAATTGTGAATGGGGAATAATAGCGTTTTTTGCATAACTTGATAAGTTATTCCTTAGGTTTCAACTGGGCTATCTTATGAAAAACATTACTTCTCCATTGATATTAGTCGATGGTTCGTCTTATTTGTTCCGTGCCTATCATGCCATGCCAAATTTAACCAACCCAGAAGGTCATCCTACTGGGGCAATTTATGGCGTAATCAACATGTTAAAACGCTTAATTGCCGATTATCAACCGGATTTTATGGGCGTTATTTTTGATGCGAAAGGCAAAACCTTCCGTCACGAGCGTTACACGGACTACAAAGCTAATCGCCCACCGATGCCAGATGATTTGCGTGAGCAAATAGCTCCCCTCCACCAAATGATTGCTGCCTTGGGGCTTCCTATTTACGCCATTGAAGGCGTGGAAGCCGACGACGTCATCGGCACCTTAGCCCGACAAGCCAACGAACAAGGTATAGAAACCGTTATATCCACCGGTGATAAAGACTTGGCCCAGTTGGTGACAGAGCATGTCACACTGATCGATACGATGAAAAATGCTAAGCTCGACGTTCCTGGCATTAAAGAAAAGTTTGGTGTCCCACCCGAGCATATTATCGATTTTCTGGCTCTCATGGGTGATAGTGTGGATAACATTCCCGGTGTTCCTGGAGTGGGTAATAAAACAGCTCTTGCTTTGTTAGAAAATTATCCCGGCATTGAAGCCATTTATGAAAACCTTGAATCTGTTCCTCAACTCACCATTCGTGGCGCCAAATCACTCGCTAAAAAATTACAAGATAATCGTGAAATGGCTTATCTATCACGTGAATTAGCCACGATAAAAACCGACGTGACGTTAGATTTTACTCTAGAGCAGTTAAAAATCAGCAAACCTGATTCCGATGCATTATTAGCTTTGTATGACGAATTTGGTTTTCGTACTTGGTTAAACCAACTGAATAAAAATACTGCAGAAGAAGAAAAACCACAGCCACAAAAAGGTGAATACCACACAGTTTTTACTCAAGCAGAGTTTGACGAACTACTGAAGAAAATTCGCAACGCAGATTTAGTCGCTTTTGATACAGAAACCACGAGTTTGAATTACATGGATGCAGAACTCGTAGGCATTTCTGTGTCCTATGAACCCGCTAAAGCTTATTATATTCCTCTAGCACACGATTATGAGGGTGCGCCCACACAATTGGATAGAGACAGCGTTTTATCTGCATTCAAACCTTTACTCGAAGACGCTTCGCAACGCAAATTTGTCGGCCAAAACCTCAAATACGATATGCATATTCTACAAAACTATGGCATCACTATGCAGGCTATACGCGATGATACCATGCTGGCCTCTTATGTTTATAACAGTGTCGCTAATCGTCATGATATGGATACGTTAGCCGCCAAACACCTTAATCATACCACTATCCATTTTGAAGATATTGCTGGCAAAGGCAAAAAGCAACTGACTTTCAACCAAATTGCTCTTGAAGATGCCGCGCCTTACGCTGCAGAGGATGCTGATGTCACTTTGCAGTTACAGCAGGTTTTAATCAATAAGTTAGAAGAGACTTCTTCAACCTTATCTTCGGTTTATCGTGATATCGAATTGCAAGTCATGCCGGTATTAATGCGAATGGAACACCATGGAGTTGCCATTGATAGAGAGCGCTTAGACACCCAAAGCCAAGAAATTGCTGTTAAGCTTGAGCAATTACAACAAGATGCTTTTGAATTAGCCGGTAGTGAATTTAATTTAGGTTCTCCTAAGCAATTACAATCCGTACTTTATGATGATTTAGCTTTACCTATCATTAAAAAAACGCCCAAAGGCCAACCCTCTACGGCAGAGGATGTCTTGCAGGAGTTAGCTGAAACTTACGATCTGCCGAAGAAAATTTTAGAATACCGCTCTTTGAGCAAATTGAAATCAACTTACACTGACAAACTACCTGAACAAATTAACTCCCGCACAGGACGTGTGCATACCTCTTATCATCAAGCAGTAGCAGCAACCGGCCGCTTATCTTCAAGTGATCCTAATTTGCAAAATATCCCTATCAAAACAGCAGAAGGGCGTCGAATTCGTCAGGCATTTATCGCGCCTGAGGGTTATAAAATTGTTGCTGCCGATTACTCACAAATCGAATTACGCATCATGGCTCACCTTTCGAAAGATGCTAGTTTACTGGATGCATTTTCTCAAAATCGCGATATTCACCGGGCCACCGCCAGTGAGATTTTTGGTGTCACTGAAGATGAAGTCGATGCTGAACAGCGACGACGCGCCAAAGCTGTTAACTTCGGTTTAATTTACGGCATGTCTGCTTTTGGCCTCGCCAAACAATTACATGTGGCTCGCGATGAAGCACAACATTATATACACACGTATTTTGCGCGTTACCCCGGTGTTGAAACTTATATGGAAAACACGAGACAACAAGCGAAAGAAAAGGGTTATGTTGAAACTTTGGTGGGGCGACGATTATATCTGCCCGAAATCAAAGCATCCAATGCGATGCGCCGAAAAGCAGCAGAACGCACAGCCATCAATGCACCCATGCAAGGTACAGCAGCCGATATTATTAAGCTAGCGATGATACAAGTGGATAAATGGTTAACCGAAAACATGCCCGAAACTAAAATGATCATGCAAGTTCACGATGAATTAGTTTTTGAAGTACCTGAGAAACATTTTGAAACTTTTAAGCCAGCTATTCGCGATATTATGGTTTCGGCATTACCTTTAGATGTTCCATTATTGGTTGATATAGGTGATGGTCTTCACTGGGATGATGCGCACTAGTTCACGAAATGGTTAGTTACTGCATTGTTGCCATTGAATTCCTTGTCGTTAAATACAGAGCCACATAAAAAAATTAAAAAATAGAAATTTTTTTTCAATGGAAATGAACTTGTCTCGATTTCGTGGGTCAGAATAAGTGATGACAACATAACACAATCATTTTGTTGTAAGACCTGCAAGATTTATTGTGCCCACTGATGTCATTGTTTTTTCCCCTTAGTGTGTGTTGATGAACACAAAACCCCAAACATACCATTGTTGCCCAGCAATCGCTGGGCTTTTTTTTATCAACAAATAACGGTCAAAGCATCGCTTGCGAAGCCTATTTTAGAATACATATGAATATGCATTACTCATGTAAGGCGATTGAAAAATGTTATAGTTAGTAGAAAAATATTGTTGAAAAGAACGCCTTCCTTGGCATCAATGGCTAGAGAAAATTATCATTCATTATGATGTCGATCATGCTGCTATTTCTTCTTCTGAAAATTGCGCATCATCTAATGTCAGTAAATATTCAAACGCGGCGAGTGAAGCTTTCGCGCCTTCGCCCATAGCAATCACAATTTGTTTGTAAGGTACGGTTGTCACATCACCACAAGCAAAGATACCCTGAGTTGATGTTTGACATTGCTCGTTAATCACAATCTCGCCATAAGGCGTTAACTCTAACAACCCTTCAACAAGCTGGCTATTAGGAATTAAACCAATCTGTACAAACACCCCATCAACATCAACTTTTTTCGTTTGTCCAGAATCTCGATCCTGTAGAACAAAACCATGTACTTTGCCGTCATTCGCTTCGATAGACTGCGTGGCTGCATTATTAACAATTTTAATATTTTTACGTTTTTCAGCCTGCTCAATCAGTATTTGATCTGCCTTGAGCTCTGGCGCAAATTCAACGATAGTCACGGACTTTACGATACCTGCTAAATCTAAAGCAGCCTCCACACCCGAGTTACCACCACCGATCACCGCCACATCTTTTCCTTTAAAGAAAGGCCCATCACAATGCGGGCAATAAGCCACACCATTACCAATGTTTTCACGCTCACCAGGTACGCCTAACTCTCTCCAGCGCGCGCCTGTTGCCATAATTAACGTTTTGCTACGAATCTCCTCTCCCGAGGAAAGCTTAATGACTTTTACTGTATCGTCCTGAACCTCAGTAACACTGAGATGCTCTTTAATTGTAATATCATATTCTTTCAAATGTTCATACAAAGAACCGGTCAATTCCGGGCCCGTAGTTTTTGGTACCGAGATTAAGTTTTCGATACCCATGGTATCTTTAACTTGTCCGCCGATACGGTCAGCAATTAATGTGACTTTTAAACCTTTACGTGCACTATAAATGGCTGAGCTGACGCCCGCCGGACCACCACCAATTACCGTTACATCTTGTAAAGGTAAACGACTTGATACAGTGGTTGATGCTTTTTTCGGTACAGATTCAACTAATTTAGCCACCAGTTCACCGGTACTGATTTTACCATTAGCAAACAATTCACCATTCAGATAGACACTCGGAACACCCTGTATATTGCGCTGTTCAATTTCTTCTTGAAAAAGTCCACCGTCTATCATTTCACTGGAAATACGGGAATTAATTAATGCAAATTGATTAACGGCTTGCACAACATCTGGGCAATTGTGACAACTTAAGCTCACAAAAACTTCGAAATGCAAATCCGCATCAATGGCTTCAATTTGCGCAACTAGATGTTCGTCTAAACGAATCGGTGTGCCTGCACTTTGTAAAATAGCTAGGACTAATGAGTTAAACTCATGACCACTTGGAATCCCGCTAAATTGTACCCCCGTATTTTTTCCGTCAACTTCGATGCCAAAACTAATAGGACTTCGTAAATTGTTTTGCGTGTTCTCTTCTCGTAAGCTTAGACGCTCCGAAACACTAACTAATTGACTTAAAAAATCGACGAGTTTTGAACGTTGCGGATGCTCACCAGTCTGCAGAACCAGCGCCACATCGGCTGTCAAAGTTTGCATATAGGCTTTTAAGCTTTGCAATATTTGATTGTTTAACATTATATTTTCTCCGTGGTTGTTCGGCGTGACTGGTGAGATGTTATTTAAAAATTAAATTTTGCCAACCAAGTCAAGCGATGGCGCTAAGGTTTCTTCACCTTCTTTCCATTTAGCCGGGCAGACTTCACCTGGATGTGCAGCCACGTATTGTGCAGCTTTAACTTTTCGTAATAAATCGTCTGCATCGCGGCCAATACCTTCTGCAGTGATTTCCATGGCTTGGATCACCCCTTCAGGATCGACAATGAAGGTAGCTCTGTCAGCTAGACCTTGGTTCTCACGCATAACTTCAAAATTGCGTGTGATAGCACCTGTAGGATCACCTATCATAGTGTATTTAATTTTAGCGATAGTATCGGAAGCATCGTGCCAAGCTTTGTGAGTAAAATGTGTGTCTGTCGATACTGAGTAAACTTCTACGCCTAATTTTTGCAACTCTTCGTAGTGATCCGCCACATCGCCAAGCTCTGTTGGACAAACAAAAGTAAAGTCCGCAGGATAGAAGAAAAAGACTGACCATTTACCGGCTAAATCCGTATCACTGACTTCGATAAATTCACCGTTTTTAAACGCTGAAGCTGAGAAAGGTTTGATTTTTGTGTTAATAAGTGCCATTTTTTATCTCCAATAAATTGTCATATTTCAAGCCACCTGCTAGTTACATAAGCTTCTCGTTATGTAACTGTCTGTTTAAGTGGCGACAAATACATCATAAATAATGATAAGACTTGAATAAATTGGGTTTTATCGATGATATGATTCGGAAAAATCAATACAAACCGAAAATGGCTTCTTTATGATTTCATTGAAACAACTCAGTTATGCGTTGGCAGTTGCCAAAACGCTACATTTTAAAAAAGCGGCAGAAATGTGCGCTGTCTCACAATCTACATTAAGTGGCGCTTTGACCGAAATGGAAAAACAACTCGGGTTTCAGGTATTCGAACGCGATAATAAGAAAGTTCTCATCACGCCTTTAGGTGAGAAAGTGCTCGAAAAAGCACAATCGATTCTTTCGCAAGTTGATGATTTGCATAAATTAGCTGAAGCGCAAAAAGCCCCATTAAGTTACCCTTTCGCTTTAGGTATCATTCCAACCATAGGCCCTTATTTATTACCTAAAATTCTTCCGGTGCTTGCTGAAAAATATCCAAATTTGAAGTTACGTATTGTCGAAGAACAATCGCATGTGTTGACCGAAATGGTACGTTCTGGAGAAATTGATACGGCAATTCTTGCCCTTCCCTATGCCACAGATGGCTTACTTACCTTTCCTTTTTGGGATGAAGAATTTTATTTTGTGACTTATGAAGACTCCATGTACTCGCAGCGTCAAGTTATGACACAGGAAGATTTCAACAACATGGAGTTGATGCTGTTACGAGACGGGCATTGCTTAAAAGATCATGCTTTAGCCGCTTGCCACATGTCTAACGAATCGAACCATCACCTTGATGCCACAAGTTTGCATACGCTTGTACAACTTGTGGCTAATAAAATGGGTTCAACATTAGTCCCGGAAATGGCTATAGAACCCTTAGTGGCCAGTAATACACGACTTAAGAAAATACAGCTGAGCGAGCCAGGTCCTCATAGGCGAATCGCTTTTATTGTTAGACCCAACTATCCTTCAGTACACAACATTGAATTACTTATTGATTTGTTCAAAGGCCAGCTCGCTAATGAGTGTTGTTAAATCTTAGCGAGCTATTAATGACTTAATTGACTATTACCACTAGGCTTTAGCCTTTTGCAAGCTCTTGCGCAGATCTAAACGCTTTTGGATCGTTGCAATGAAACTTTCACCGCTAACGCCGTGACGCTTCTTGATCGTCTCGGGGTCGCCGTGTTCGATAAACTTATCAGGCAAGCCTAAATTTAAAATATCTACAACATATCCAGAATGATGACAAAACTCATTGACTGCGCTTCCTGCGCCACCTATGACGGCATTTTCTTCCACAGTGACAATTAAGTCATGGGATTGTACTAATTCATGCAATCGAGATTCGTCCAGTGGTTTGATAAATCGCATGTCTACTAAGGTTGCACCAAAATAATCGGCAGCTTTCTGTGCTTCCGGTAAAACTGCGCCAAAAGACAACAGTGCAATGCCGGTACCAGAGGCTACTAACTTAGACTCACCAATGGTGATCGCTTCCATTGCGTCTTTAGGTACAGCACCAACGCCTACACCACGAGGATAACGAACCGCTGCTGCGCCCTCGTAAATGTAACCCGTGTAGAGCATTTGGCGACATTCAGCTTCGTCCGAAGGAGCCATAATCACCAAGTTAGGAATAGCACGCAAATAACTGATATCAAATGCACCTTGATGAGTAGCGCCATCTCCGCCAACAATACCCGCTCGGTCTATAGCAAATAAGACGTCTAATTTTTGTAAGGCAACGTCGTGTATCAGTTGGTCGTAGGCACGTTGTAAAAAGGTTGAGTAAATTGCCACAACTGGCTTTAAGCCATCAATAGCTAAACCGGCGGCAAGAGTGACGCTGTGCTGCTCAGCAATACCGACATCAAAGTAACGATCGGGAAAACGTTTCGAAAACTCCACCATATCGGAGCCTTCGCGCATGGCAGGCGTGATGCCAATCAGTTTGTCGTCCTTATCCGCCATGTCGCATAACCACCGGCCAAAAATATTGGAATAGGTCACCTTTGGCTTTGATTTAGGTAATTTCGTTTTCGCTGGATCGAAGACAGAAACACCGTGATACGCAATAGGGTCTTCTTCAGCCGGTTGATAGCCCTTACCTTTTTTAGTCACTACATGAAGCAATTGTGGCCCCTTGAGCTTTTTCATATTCTCAAGTGTTCCTAGGAGTGTCACTAACCTATGTCCATCGATAGGGCCAATATAATTAAAACCTAACTCTTCAAACAGTGTACCGGGGACAATCATGCCTTTCATGTGCTCTTCAGCTTTTTGAGCAAACTCCCAAACACTGGGTATAGATTTGAGCACTTTTTTACTGCCTTCTTTAAAGGTGGAGTAAAAGCGCCCTGACAGCAAACGCGCCAAGTAATTGTTTAATGCGCCGACATTTTCTGAAATCGACATGTCGTTATCATTGAGTATGACCAACAAATTGGCGTCCATAGCACCAGCATGATTCAAAGCTTCGAATGCCATTCCTGCCGTCATGGCACCATCGCCAATCACAGCAACAATTTGTCGATCTGAACCTTGCTGCTTTGCAGCAATCGCCATACCTAAAGCTGCACTGATGGAAGTACTTGAATGCCCTACTGCAAAAGTGTCATAGGGGCTTTCTTGAGGCCATGGAAAAGGGTGCAAACCATCAGTTTGTCGAACACTAACCAGCTCTTCAGCTCTGCCAGTTAATACCTTGTGAGGATAGGCTTGGTGCCCTACATCCCACACAATGCGATCTTCGGGTGTATTGAATAAATAATGAAGAGCCACGGTAAGCTCCACCGTGCCCAAACCAGCAGCAAAATGGCCACCGCATTGACTGATCGTGTTTATCAAATAGTTACGAAGCTCATCAGCCACTTCACCCAGTTGATCTTTTTCTAGAGATCGCAAATGTTCTGGGAATTGGATATTGGATAAAAGCGGGTAAGTTTCTTTGTCCATAGTTTCTCTAAGTCTGATAAAACCTTGGCATACATACTCACAGCGTTACAAGCAAGCTGAGTGAATTGGTTTTATGCCTAATAATCGATGGTAGCATGTGTTTCAGCTACCTAACCAGCACAATATTAACAGTTTCTCGGCGATCCTAACATTGTGCTCCCCGGTCGTTAGTGATTTCTGTCGATAAGATAATACGCAAACTCTTCTAATAATTGCGTATTGTAAGGCAGCTTCGCCACTGCCGTTAATCCTTGCTCAACCCAATCACGCGCTAAGTTTTTTGCCTTCTCCATACCAAATACGGCTGGAAAGGTCGATTTGTCTTTATCGACGTCAGAACCCACGGGTTTGCCAATATCCGCACTATCACCTTCGATATCCAAAATATCATCACGAATTTGAAAAGCTAAGCCTATCGCTTTTCCATATTGTGTAAGCTTCTGTATTTCTTCTGGTTTAACCTTGGGTTGGTTCATGGCTCCCAATAACAGGCTACAACAAATTAATTCACCCGTTTTCATGCGATGCATTTGAATAACTTTATCTGGATGCGGTGTTTTACCCGTAAAATCTAAGTCCATTGCTTGTCCACCGCCCATGCCAAGAGAACCACTTGCTTTCGCTAACAGTCGTATCATTTGTGCGCGATTCATTTCGATATCAGGAGACAAGGAATGACTAGCTAGGGTTTCAAATGCCAAAGTTTGTAAAGCGTCACCCGCTAAGATGGCGGTTGCTTCATCAAAAGCCACATGATTGGTAGGTTTGCCGCGGCGTAGTTCATCATCATCCATGGCTGGCAAATCATCATGAATCAAGGAATAGGTGTGGATCATTTCGACAGCAGCAGCACAGCCATCTAAATCTTGTAACCGTGCACCGACTAATTCCCCACATAAGTAAACCAAAGCTGGCCTCACTCGTTTACCACCCGCAAAAATGGAGTAGCGCATAGATTCATGCAAACGACAAGGTTCTTGTTGAACCGAAGGAAGCTTTGTCTCTAGTACGTTGTCAACGCGCAAGCGATAGCCTTCAAACTTTTCTTGTAAACTCATTACCAAGGATTGACCCATGTTGGATGAAAAAGGAGCAATGAAAATCTCTGCGAACGCGAGATTTTACTCTGGTGTGTCTTTCGCATCAAATGATTGTGGTTGCAGTGGCTGTAACCCCTCCGCTGTTAAGATTTCAATTTTACGCTCAGTCTCTGATAATACGGTTTGACATTGATTGACTAGGTTTACGCCTTTCTCAAAGGCCTGCAAACTTTGCTCTAGAGTCAATTCTCCTTTTTCCATCTCAGCTACTGTCGACTCAAGTTGATTGAGCGCTTTCTCAAAATCTATCGCTTTCGTATCAGTCATGGAACATCCTAGGGTTTGAATTTATGGAAAGTGGGCAAAAAACAACTAATCTTTCTCTAAGACAAGAGTTTTTATTATTCCATTACCAGGCTGGTCAAGCAACGTTGTAAACGAAGGAGTGTAGGCAGTGGATTTAGCAACGCTAATTGGATTTTTAGGAGCCTCAGCGATGGTCGTCATGGCGATGATTCTTGGCGGCGGCTTTGGTATGTTCATTGATGTTCCCTCTATCCTCATCGTTCTGATTGGCAGCCATTTTGTCGTTATTATGCAATTCAGTTTTGGTCAGTTTTTTGGTGGTTTTGGGGTCGGTATGAAAGCCTTGATGTTTAAATTACCCACTCCTCAAGAGTTGATTGAAAAAATCGTCGAGCTTGCTGATGCCGCTCGAAAAGGGGGATTATTATCCCTCGAAGAAGCAGAAGTTCCTGATGCTTTCATGAAAAAAGGGATAGGTTTGTTGGTCGATGGCCACGACGGTGACGTGGTGAAAGATATACTGAATAAAGAAGTTTCTTTGGAATATTCTCGACACGAACTTGGAAAAAATATTTTTAAAGGTCTAGGTGATGTCGCGCCTGCCATGGGCATGATTGGCACATTGATAGGCCTGGTTGCTATGTTATCCAATATGGATGATCCCAAATCCATAGGTCCCGCTATGGCTGTCGCTCTTCTTACCACACTTTACGGTGCTATGTTAGCCAATATGCTCGCCCTCCCAGTAGTCGCCAAACTAGAGCTACGCATGGACGAAGAAAAACTGGTCAAAAAGCTGATCATTGACGGACTAACCGGTATTCAAGCCGGACAAAACCCCCGCGTTATAGAACAGCTTCTTCAAGGTTACTTGGCTTCCGGCAAACGTCCTGCTTCTGAAGATTGATTCTGGTTAATTTGACATGAGTGACGAAGAAGAAGAATGTAATTGCCCCCCCGAAGGGCTACCAGCCTGGATGGGGACTTTCGCCGATCTCATGTCGTTGTTGATGTGTTTCTTTGTTTTGTTACTCGCCTTTTCAGAAATGGATGTGCTCAAGTTTAAACAGCTCGCCGGCTCTATGCGTTTTGCATTTGGTGTTCAGAATAAAGTGGAAGTAAAGGACATTCCTAAAGGTACGAGTGTTATTGCTCAAGAATTTAGCCCAGGAAAACCTGACCCAACACCTGTTGAAACGGTTATGCAACATACTCAGGAAATTACTCAAGATGTCTTGGAGTTCACTGAGGAGGAGGAAGAAATCGAAGGCGCTGGTGATCTCACTGATAAAGGCGATGGCGAAGAAAAAAACACGGCGTTCTATACCGAGCTAGGTTCCTTAGAAATTCAAGAAATGAACTTGGAACAGTTACAAGCACAACTTGACGCTGCCGAAGAATTAGCTAAAGGCATTGCAGAACAAATCGCAGAAGAAATCGGCAAAGGACAACTGGAAGTCGAAACCGTTGGCCGAGTTGTTATTATTCGTATCAAAGAAAAGGGGTCTTTTACTTCAGGCTCGGATCGCATTCGAGCAGGTTTTCGACCCATTATTGCGAAATTGCGAGAAATTTTAAAAAATACAGAAGGTCGTTTTTTTGTGGTGGGGCACACAGATAATTTGCCCATCGAAACCGAAAGGTTTCGTTCTAATTGGGAGCTGTCTTCAGCTCGTGCTGTTTCAGTAGTTCATGAATTATTACGCACAAAAGAACTCGATCCTAGTCGCTTTGAAGTCAGCGGGGTCGCTGACACCCAACCCTTAGAAGACAATGCGACTGCAAAAGGACGTTCACAAAATCGTCGTGTTGAAATTCGTATCGTTCGCGGTAACACCACTGATGGCTCTGAGCTGTCAGTTACACCTCCTCCCGACACAGCACCAACAAACTAAATTTTTTATTATCGCTGTTATCTTTTTTTTCATTAAAACGTCACTTAAAAAACATCCAATTAATTGTGTATTTTTTGTACACTTTTTATCTTGCCATCTATAATTTATCTGAACTTAACCGATCAAAATTTCTTCGGAGCTTGATTCATGAATTTTTCTAACAACAACCATCGTAAAACACCGTGGCTGTATTTTTCCTTATCTCCATTAATCATTGGTGCACATACAACTCATGCTGTCGATGACTTAGACGTGAATGAAGCGATGAATATGAGTTTGTCTGATTTGTTGAACATCACCATTTCAACAGGAACCGGTGTAGCAAGAACAGCACACGATACACCTCTTGTTATTTCTGAATTTGATGAAAATAAATTATTGGATTATACCAGCAATTCTCAGGCTGATATTTTGCGTTATATTCCTGGTGTAAAAACCGAAGGTGGTGGTGGTGAGGTGGCGACCAACATCGTTGTTTCTGGATTACCTTCTCAAGGCCAATACCAATTTACTCCCTTACTCTATGACGGCATCCCCTCATTTAGTACATTCGGTTTAAATTCATCAGCATTTGATGTGTATATGCGCAATGATTTGGGATTACGACGCTTAGAATTTGTGAGTGGTGGTGTGTCTAATTTATTTGGTCCAGGCTCCATAGCTGGCATCTTTAACTACATGAGTAAAACTGGTGAAGACCCTGCTTCCACACATATTCAATATGAGGTAGCTGAAGAAAGTCGTCGTCGTTTTGATTTCGCCACCAACGGTACTTTTGAAGATGACAGTAACAATGGTTTCGCACTTTCAGGTTACTATCGCTATGATGAAGGCCCCATACGTACTGGCTTACCTAGCGTAGGGTATCAATTGCGTGGAAATTTCCGACGAGCATTTGCCGATGATTCGGGGTATTACATCATTGCTTTCCAAGCAATTGATGATAACGTTCAATTCTATTTACCTTTTCCTATCGATGGCAACTCACAAGAACGGACGACTGGCAATGATGGCGCTGAAGTGTTTAGTGTGCAAACCGTCAATGCCGAAAATATTTCTTATAATACACCCGACAGCGGATTATTCACTACCAACATTCGAGAAGGAGTGAAAACGAAAGGAGGAATGCTGTCATTCGAGTACGACGAACAGCTGAGTGAGCAGTGGCGCATGAATATGAAAACCAAATACGCCGACTATCATCATGAGTTTAATTTTTTCCTCGACGGCGATGCTTTGACTAACAATGTACCTAGCAGTATCGAAGATTACATCGATGCACGTGGTTTTGGTACTGAGAACGTCGATGATGCTAGCAATGCCACCTTTACCTTTGTTGATACGGGTTTACCGGTTCCAAGCAATTATCTTGTATTCGGAAATCGTATTGTAGATCGTGAAAGACCTGCTACGGACTTTACCTTTGAACTCGATTTATTTCATAACTTAGAGTGGGGAGGTGTGAAACATAATTTTACCTTTGGTACTTTTATGTCTCGCGCAGAAGCTAAAGACTATAACGTAACTAGCGGTTACTTAGCTGACTTTAGTGATGACCCAAGACTCATTAATGCGACTATTACTGATGTAGATGGAAGCTTGACGGGGACACCGGGTAGCGAATTAGTTATCTCGAATAATGGCCTCACACAAAGTCGCGGCGTGAGTGCTGATAACACCAATACAGCACTGCGAACAGCGCTTTATGTGGCCGATCAAATTGATGGCGCAGATTGGTCTTTCGATGCGGGCATACGCTTTGAACGCATGGACGGTGAAACCACAAAGATATCCGGCGTGGAAACCGTGGTTGACGAATCACCTACTTTACCTTCTCAGCTTTCAACGGTGTTTGTTTCTGATTCGTTAAGTGCAAGGCGCGGAAAAGTTAAAGATAATGCATTAGCCTGGGCATTGGCTGGTATTTACCATTTCGATGAAAACTTTAGTGGGTTTGCTAACTTTTCAGAAGGCTTCTTTTTTCCTCAATTGCGTACGGTGCAGATCAGCGATCTTAATGAAACCAGCTCTTACAATGAAGAAGTGATCCAACAGGCAGAAATTGGTATTAAATATCGTAATGATAGCATTCGAGCACGAGCATCAGCTTTTTATGTCACACTGGATGATCGTTTTAGTGTCACTTTCGTCAATGTGCCTAACGGTGGTATACGCGAGCAGGTCACCTCAGTTGCAACAGAAACCTATGGTTTTGAAGCATCAGCAACTTGGCTATTTCAAGAAGGCTGGAGTACACATTTCGCTATCACCTATCAAGATATGGAATACACGGAGTTTTCTTCTGAAACCATTACTGAAGATCTCGAAGGCAACGAACCCGAAAGAAACCCCGGTTTAATTGCTAATATGGGTTTAAATTATGACGACGAGAACATCGACTTTTCAATATTTAATAATTATGTGGGCGAAGCTTTCAGTAACAATACCAATACGATTGAGTTTGATGCATACAATGTTATGGGATTAAATGCGGGTTACAGCTTTTACCCTAAACCTGAAAGACGTATTCGTATCGGCTTAACTGTTTTCAATCTCTTGGATGAACAAGGCTTAACAGAAGGTTCACCTCGTGAAGGTGCTGGACAAGTGCAAAGTGACTTTTTTGTAGGTCGCCCGATTTTACCTCGACGTTTTTATCTAAAAGTGAGCTATCAATTCTAAAAATAAACTCATCCTGTAGGTAATCCGTAAAAAATCTTATGAGTCACTTTAAATAACTTACAGGATACAAAAATTAATGAAAGCTCTACCATTACTCGCTGTCGTTTTACAGATTTTACTCGTAGCGGCAGCGGCAGCAGACTCTCAAACTAACAAAGATACCCAAGGTAGAAACCCACCTCGTCAACCTCCCCAAGGCTTTCTTTATGGATTAGGTATTAGCTTTAACGATGAAATTTACAAAGGCTTTAGCTCAGATACTAATGTGATTCCAATCATTGGTTACATGGGAGAACGCTGGCAGATTTTTGGTCCTTTTATCTCTTATCATTTTTACAAAACAAAAAAACTGACGCTCTCTTTAAAAGCGTCCCCACGTTTTGATGATTTCGATGAAGACGATAGTGAGTTTTTTCGTGGCATGGAAGATAGAAAATTATCTATGGATGGAGGAGTCGGGCTGAGCTTGGAAGAAGGAGCTTGGACCTTTGCACTTTCTGCCGCTCACGATTTATTGGATCGTTCAGATGGCTATGAAGTGGATGCAGGTATCAACCATAAGTTACGCTTTGGACCGGTTTTCTTCGACACAGGGCTACACATCAAGTATCAAGATAGTGATATGGTAGACTATTACTATGGCGTCAGAACCAATGAAGCCACTCCTGAAAGACCTTTTTACAAAGGAGAAAAAGCTATCAATCCATCAATAAGCTTTGGGGTTTCTACACCCATTCTACTGGGAGGTATGACACGTTTAAATTTCGAATACACTTGGTTTGACAATGCGATCACCGACAGCCCGCTGACAGAAGACGATGCGAGTTTAGGTATACTGATGAGCTATTCGCGTTTTTTTAAGTAATTAAAATTTGAGTAAAAAGAGTTTAGGACTTGTTCATCAATGATGTCCAAGCCCTCACTAGTTATAGAGAACGACTCTTATTCTGTTCTGCTAGTGATCTCTAATAAGTGGTAACCAAATTGCGTTTGGATAGGACCATGAACTGTATTAAGCTCTCCGCTAAAAACCACTTCATCAAATTCTTTAACCATTTGACCTTGGCCGAATTCACCGAGTTCGCCGCCATTCGCACCTGATGGACACTTAGAATGTGCCTTCGCAACGTCACCAAAGTCTTGACCACCTTCAATTGATGTTTTCAGCTCGTTACACTGTGCTTCACTCTCGACTAAAATATGTCTCGCTGATGCTCTTGCCATGATAATGGGCTCCTGATTGAATGAAATAAAAGCGTTGAGTATAACAGCCTCACGCTATGAATTCGAATGCAAATCATTACCAGACGTGTCGATAAAGTTCGAGCAAAAAAAAAGCTGTAAGTCCAATGACTTACAGCTTTAAACTTCCAACGTTGCTACATCGTTATTGCTTTATTACTTACGCCCTCAATAAGCCAGGCAAAGGCCCATTACCCTGTCCACCATGATCTCCGAACTGGTCAATCTCGATGCCAGCTGTGTTGGCTAAAGCGACCAGAATTTTCGCATGACTTTCATTTTGAAAACTGAGTAAACGACCGGGGTTTAGAGTGCCCGCGCCACCACCGCCAAGGAAAAATGCCATATTCTTACTATCATGAAAATTACTATGACCTAACTCTGTCACATGCATAACGATGGTATTATCCAGTAAACTCCGACCATCAGTATCTGGAGTATTTTTCATCTTAATCATGAGATCAGCGATTTTCTGCATGTACCATGCTTTAATCGCGATCCACTCGGGGCTGCCATTACTATGAGAAGCATCATGGTTCCCAGTACCATTGGCTACACCTTGGATACGCGTTGGGCTTACTGCATGCGACCAGCCTATAGAGGCAACACGAGTCATACCGCATTGCAAGGACAACAAGGCTAGCTCACTTTGTAAATCACCCACACCCACATAATTTTCTTCCTTGTGAGGTACTGGTGGATAGAAGCCTCCCTCGACGTACTGAAAACCACCAGCGTTAAAATTTGCAGGGTTGCATTCAGCGCTTACAGCACCGCTCGCTGGCTGTGGATTTAAACGTTTTTCCACTTGTCGAATGGAATCTAAACTCGTTTCTAGTTTTTGCGCTTCTGAGCTGCCAAATTCTTGTTGCATGGATTGCAAATCTTTTAGCGCATTGTCAACCACACTTTGCTTGCGTAAAATTTCAGGACTAGGGCCACCATTCTCACCACCGGTGCTCGCTCCAAAAATATTGCCGAAAGCCTTAAAGGGATCGTCCTCATAGGATACATTGGCCCCTCCAGCCAGGTAAGTCATAGTACCACCGCCTTGGAATGTACTGGCCACACCTAGCTGTATTGATGGAAATGCCGTTTCGGCGGCGAATTTCTCACCCAACAGTGTATCCATGCTTTTGCCTTGATGACTGGTGTTGTTCGCAGTCAATAATCCAGCAAGCCCCCCTTCATGCCCAGTAGCATTATACATATCGAT
>JBCCZV010000044.1:0-28055 GCA_039187085.1 Pseudomonadota bacterium | reverse complement strand
TTGGTGTGCACAGTGTGATCATCGCGTTAGTGCTCTTTATGGCTCGATGGGGTTTTAGCGGTATTTTAAGTGCTCTTAAACAACCAGGAGCTTACATTGGCGGGTTATTGTTTTTAGCAACCTTTCTTTGGGTATATTTACCTTATGAGAAAAGCGTATCGAATGAAGATTTTATTCAAATTAATGCATTATTTAAACACTCTCATCACTTTTTTTCCGCAAAAATAGATAGCGAAAAATGGATTGGATTCGGTGTTTATTTAGTTGGATTTTTGTATATGCTTTGGTGCATAAAGCGAACGCGAGATTGTGAAACGATTGATATTCATGAAACCAAAGATTTTTATACCATACCGATTCTTGGCTATACACTTTTTTGGTTGATAGTGAATGTTATTTTTGTGGATTGGTATCCGACACGAACCACGGTATCATTAATTCCTTTGCGTGCTTTTCCTATTTTAGTGCCGGTGTTTTTATTGGTCTACGCAAAATATTTAGAATATCAACTGGCGAATGGACATTATATCCTGTTTTTTGCACTACATTTGCCTTTTTTACCTTATCAATCGGTGGGTTTGACTTGGTTTGTTTTCCCAGATGACCATCCTTTAACTTTACCAGTAACTATTTTCTTTGTGGTTTTACTCTTAACCATGGTATGCGATAAGTGGGGAAATCTATTTAAATTGATTGATGAGAGGTTGGATACACTGTTTCGCTATCATTCATTGTCCGTGATTATGCTACCCGCTTTCATCGTGGCTTTGTTATTTGCCTTATACCGCTTCCAAATCAATATACCCACTTTCGATAATCAACCGCCTATTTATCAATGGATATATCAAAACACGCCGCAAGATGCTGTGATTGTGAGTGAATTACAGGCTGCTAATAATCAAAATTTACGTTTATTGGCAAGAAGAGCGATTGTAGTGAGCAAAGATTTTCCATTTGCTGAAAAATTTTATCATCAATGGTATGAAAGATATCAAGACGTGTATGAATACCAACCTATTTCCCGAGGCCGAATCGATCAGCGGAGTGTCGAAGAATTAGCAGCGATTGCCAAAAAATATCAGGCCTACTATTTAATCCGTACACAAGCTTTGGCAGATAATAACCATTTTCAGTTATTGGATAAGGTACAAGGGGAAAAAGGATTAGCGTATATTTATCGATTGAATCATCATAACCTTGAATTGCCATGAAATTATCCATTACTGTCCCTTGTTACAATGAAGCTGACAATTTGCCGAAGTTATTTGAAGCCTTTAAGAATGTCATTCAACGAGATGATATTGAGTTAGTTGTGGTGAATAATGGCTCTACCGATCAAAGTGCCGTCGTGATGAATGAATTAATCCCTCATTTCCCTTTTATTCAACGCGTTGATGTCAAAAAAAATCAGGGTTATGGCTTTGGTATTTTATCGGGGTTGAGAGCCTCTCGAGGTGAATTTTTAGGATGGACACATGCCGATTTACAAACACCACCTAACGATGTTGTACGTGCATTAGATATTATTGAGTCACACACATCTTCAGAAACTTTATATGTGAAAGGCGACCGCAAAAAACGTCCATGGATGGATCAATTTTTCACGATGGGTATGAGCTTGTTTGAGACCTTATATTTACAAAAAAAACTTTGGGACATTAATGCACAACCGAATATTTTTCATCAGAAATTTTTTTCATCGTGGCAAACTCAAGCACCCTATGATTTTTCATTAGATTTATTCGTTTTGTATCAAGCAAAACTGCAAAAATTGGATATCAAACGTTTTCCTGTCGAATTCCCGGAACGCGAACACGGCGAAAGCAAGTGGAATACTGGACTTACTTCTAAATGGAAATTTATTAAGCGCACTATGGCGTTTTCTCGGGAACTTAAACGTAAACTGTAAGGATTTAAAGAAAAGAACTAGCGAGAATACATTTATGGAATACATTGCTCACCGTATCAATACGCTCGAAGAACTTGAAAAATTACCGCAAGATTTTGGTGTCGAATTAGATTTACGTGATTATGGTGAACAGCTCATTCTTCAGCACGATCCTTTTATGTTAGGAGAAGACTTTGAAACCTATCTTCAGTCTTACGAACATGGCACCATGATTCTCAATATCAAGAGTGAGCGTATTGAACATCGAGTATTAGCTTTGATGCAACATTATGCCATTAAAAATTATTTCTTCTTAGATAGTTCATTTCCAATGATACATTTACTGGCCCAAGAAGGTATTACTGCTTCTGCTGTGCGGTTTTCCGAATATGAAGGACTCGATACATTGCGAGCTATGGCTGGAAAAGTGGAATGGGTTTGGGTGGATTGTTTCACTAAACTACCCCTAGAACGAACAAGTTATGACGAACTCAAAAATCTTGGCTATAAACTTTGCTTGGTTTCACCAGAACTGCAAGGTCGAGAAGAAGATATTGATTCCTATCGCGATTATCTCCAACAAAATGATTTACATTTTGATGCCATTTGTACAAAACATTATCATCGGGCGCGTTGGCAAAAATGACATCAAGCATGTGCTTTATCAAAGCGATTCAATTATTTTTATTAACGGGTTTTGTCATCAGTTGCCATAGCATTCAGTCTCCGTTTATTGCGGGTGTTGTAGGTGAAGCGGGTGAGCACACGCCTATTGTTTTGGATACTCAAGGTAACCCTCAAGGCTATTACGAATATTTACCAAAAGGGTTTGAAGAAGCTACGCAATACCCATTGCTGTTTTATTGGAATGGCGCCAATGCGATTTCGGGAAATGGTAGTACAGATTTACCAGGGCTCTTAACCCAAGGCTTACCACAATGGATTCATCAAGGTAAAGATTATCCGTTGATTGTTATTTCAGCACAGCTTAAAAATTGGAAAAAAGATGATATTCATCCTTTTGTTACCTACATTTTAAAAAAATATGCAAGCCATATTAATCCTCGAAGAATTTATATGACAGGGTTTAGTGCCGGTGGTGGTATAACGGTAAGATATGTCTATCGCCATCCGCACACTATTGCAGCTATAGTGCCCGTTGCTGCTGCTTTACATCCTTTAAAAAAAAACCAAGAACTGAATGCGATGGCGGAAATTCCTTCCTGGTTTTTTCACAATCGAGGCGATCAAACGGTTTCGATTCAGCCGGCAATACAGTGGCATGAGGCGTTGAAAAAAATGGGTGGTGATCACCAAATGACGGTGTTTCCCGTTGACGGACATTATGCATGGCAAGCGGCTTATAGTAATGATGCCACTTGGCGTTGGCTTTTAAATCAGGAAAAAAGTGAATAAACAATATTTATTCTTTGGTGTTTTGACAGTTCCAACATATCGCAAAAGTCGATTCATTTTTTTCATGACATTGAGTGCAATCCCAAACTTCTGCCACTGATCCTTCTTTGGTTTTTTCTAAAATAGCTTGAGCTTTTGAAAAATCGTTGGGATGCACCCAAATTTCTGGCCAAGCCTCAAAAGGCGATAACTCACCAATACCACTGGCTGAAAATTCATTTTTTAACTGTGTTTTTATTCCTTCAGCATTGAGTTGGTTTTTTGCATTTTCTACAATCAAACGATTTTCGTGCGAAAAAACTATTTTCATAGGATATTCATTTCATCCGCTTATTATTTTAAATCGCTTGCGCAGCTTTCATAGGCGTTGACTTTTTATTAAGCGATTTACCATTAAACAGAAAGCTTAATAACCTATTGTGTTTAACAACGCGATAATGGAACGTATAACTCAAATAGGTTACTGCACTGACTAACAATATATATTTGATAAAAATAGTAACATTAACAAAGCTTAATGCAAAGCCTACAAGAATAACTAACAGGTGATGGGTAATATAAATTGTGTAAGAAGCATCAGAAAAATTTCTCACCCAAGGCTTTGCACCATCAAACCAATACTTAGCCCATGAAGCCAGCAATCCCAAAAGAATGAAAGGCAGTAAAAATGCGCTGAGCTTAGTGATAATGGTAAGAAAAAGTCCTGAAGGAATAAAGGCATGAATGCATGCTAGCAAAGTTATTATGAGTAATGTCAATAACAGATAATAAAAACGGTAGCTATCAAAGAATGTTAAAAACTGTGGAAAACAAAATAAAGCGGCCCCAACAAAAAAATAAGGGATATAAAAAAGTAATGATTCGAATGGAATTTGATTGAACAACATAATGTTCAATGCGGGCAAAAGACTAAAAACAAAACCTAAAACGATAGGATAAATAAATAGCACTCCTAAGACACCCATTAAAATGGTGTTTTTATGTTTGTCGATTCTTGTAATCCAAGGTGATTGTGCTAAAGCATAAAAAACGCCTATTGCTAAACCATGATAAATAATTAAGTTAACAAGAAACCACAAATGGGAGACCCACTCTCCCGTCAACCAATAATGACTTAAACTGACTTCGGTTCCAGAAGTGTTAACCCAAGCATTGACAAAAAAGTATTGAAACAGGTTCAGCGTCAAGGCTGTAAAAACCAAAGGGACTAGTAATCGCACTAAACGTTTTTGCAGAAATTGTGAACGAGAAAACCGCTCAAGTGCCATCCAACAAAAAAATCCGGCAATCACGAAAAATACCGGCATACGAAAACTGTGAATACCGCTCACAACCAGATCAAAAAATGTTGAAGAGTTGCCATCTGCAATACGCCAAGATTGCTTGGAGTCGTACACTCGGGCTGAATGCAAGAATACCCCTAGTGTCATTAAAAAGCCGCGTAGCGCGTCTAGGTAAGCAATGCGTTGTTGCATAAATGGGTTTCCTCGCTAAGTTATGAGGGTAGAAGCTTAGCAGTAGGAATATTAAAAATTAGAGCATTAATTCACATTCTTGACCCAAATAGAATAAAAAACAACCAATCAACGAAACACTTCAACCTTTTCTATTTCCTGTAAACGAATGGGTAGAGTTAAGGTGCCGTTGTCCGTTTTGGCCGCAAATTCTAGGTAGTTTTTATTCATGGATCGAATAACACCTTGATAAAACTTACGATTTTTTGTCCATATCTTGGCTTCGTGCTCCAAGTAATTACTCATCTGTTCAACAGTCGTGCTTTTGAAAGTGTAGCCTTGTAGACGAATGACTTGGCTTTCATCATTATCATCTGAATCGTCGTCATCTACATCTCTAAAAGTGGATTGTAACTGAGCAATTTTTTCGGGAGGTAGTTGGCGTTCAGTATCGATAAGTGGTTTGATTTCCTGCTCGTTAATCGCGATACGGGCACCGAGTATTTCGGGAATTTTCGCCAAAGGGTAACTGGCTATTTCTTGTATGGGCATGGGTAATGTGGGTGCGAAAACAAGGCGAATACTCTCAGGTTCGTTTAAATAATCACGATAAGCGTCAATTATGGCTTGGCTCAGTGGAAAGTCTAAGGACATGAGGGTTAAGTCCAGTTGCTTGATGTGTTCTTCGATATACTGTGCTTCGCTTGAAGTACTCAATTCCGCACAATAACGATTTTTGCTGCCCACCAAAGAATAATCTTGTGAATGAAAAGAAAAACTTTTGATAATAGGCGGTTGCAATATATTATCAAACTGCACTTGTCCGAGTTTTAATTCCCAATCCACTTGGGACATATTCAATGCTGTAGCATTTGAAGCAATTAAAACTTCATTGGTGATCTTATCAATATCGAATCTGATATCGCCAAAAAAATGGATGCGACTATATCCCATCGCTAAGTAATCACTGAGCTCGAAGCGTTTGATGCTTCCACAAGCTAAGACTTCCAAGCTTCCCCAAAGATCCATGTCATTAGATTGGATGGAGGCCGCATCGATAATACGAGGATCTAAAACAATTTTTCCACCTTTTAAGGCAAACCACATTTGCTCAGGAATATTTCCGGTTTGCCAACCCGCAAAATTAAAATTAGCAAGTTCTAGCAGGCTAGGGCCTTTGAATTTAATGGCATCCAGGGTTAAATTCATGCCTAAATGAGCCGCATCAACGGCTACCTGAGTGATACTAATTTCACCATTATAATTAACATAAATAAGCCCATGACTGATTTTTGCTTGAGTGCCCATTTCGGCGAGCCTAAGTGGTGTGGCCAAATCTCGACTGATTTTAAAATGAACAATAGCTTGAATAATGATGATTAAAAATACTAAAAAAAGGATAAAACGGCTAATAAACTTGCCCATGGAGTGATTCCGTGTCTTTGTTAGATGAGTCTTTTATCTGGATTTTCCTAAATAATAGCGCGAATTCGCAATGAGTGTCTTTAAAATCAACGAGCTTCTAACGTATAATTCCGCGATTATCCACAAGGCGGTGTAGCCTGTGAATACACGTAAGAGCAAAGCAAGGTGAGTCTCAATGCAATATCCACAAAAATATGATGTGATTGTTGTCGGTGGTGGTCATGCCGGAACCGAAGCCGCTTTGGCTGCTGCCCGCATGGGAAGCCAAACCTTACTCTTAACGCAAAATATCGATACCTTAGGTCAAATGTCTTGCAACCCTGCTATTGGCGGAATAGGAAAAGGCCATTTGGTCAAGGAAATTGACGCCATGGGCGGTGTTATGGCCAAAGCGATCGATCAAGCGGGTATTCAATTTCGTATACTTAATCGTAGCAAAGGTCCTGCTGTTCGCGCCACTCGAGCGCAAGCAGATCGTGCTCTTTACCGAACAGCGATTAAAAATGTTTTAGAAAGCACGCCTAACCTCGACTTATTTCAACAAAATGTTGAAGATCTGGTTATGGATAATGACCGTGTATCCGGTGTGGTTACCCAAATGGGACTGATATTTTCGGCTAAAACTGTGGTCTTAACAGTGGGTACTTTCCTATCGGGTCGTATTCACATTGGTGAGAGTCAGTATCAAGGTGGGCGTGCCGGTGACGCTGCTTCCATTGGTTTAGCCAACACCTTACGAGACATGCCTTTCCGATTTGGGCGTTTAAAAACAGGCACTCCTCCACGTATTGCTACACATTCTATCAATTTTACAGAATTAGAAGCGCAACCCGGCGATACACCGACACCCTGTTTTTCTTTTATGGGATCCCCCGAGCAGCATCCAAAGCAAGTGGACTGCTATATTACCTATACCAATCAGAAAACCCACGATACTATTCGTGGCGGATTGGATCGATCACCCATGTACAGTGGTGAAATTGAGGGAGTGGGACCACGCTATTGTCCATCAATAGAAGATAAAATTGTTCGCTTTAGTGATCGCAATTCACACCAAATTTTTATCGAGCCCGAAGGTCTTAATTCGCAAGAAGTGTATCCTAATGGCATTTCCACTAGCTTACCTTTTGATGTACAACTCGATTTTGTTCGCTCCATCAAAGGTTTTGAAAATGCACATATTACGCGTCCAGGTTATGCTATCGAATACGATTATTTCGATCCTCGAGATTTGAAAGCAACGTTAGGCAGTAAATTTATTGCTAACCTGTTCTTTGCTGGTCAAATCAATGGTACCACGGGTTATGAAGAAGCCGCGGCTCAAGGTTTAGTGGCTGGTGTGAATGCAGCATTACAAGTACAAGATAAAGAGCCTTGGATTACCACGCGTGATCAATCGTATATGGGTGTACTCATCGATGACTTAGTAACACGTGGTACCAATGAGCCTTATCGAATGTTTACCAGTCGAGCTGAATATCGTTTGTTGTTACGTGAAGATAATGCCGATGCGCGTTTGACGCCTATTGCACAACAACTGGGTTTGATTGATGAAAAACGCTGGCAAGCATTTAACCGTAAGCAAGATGCTATTGTGCAAGAAGAAGCGCGACTTAAGAAACTATGGGTCCAAGCGGGTAGCCCAACTGCAGCAGCTATTGAGCAATGGTTACCTAGCTCACTGACTCGCGAATATAATTTGTTGGAATTATTGAAACGTCCAGAATTGGATATGGAAAAAATAACGACAATTGATGCATTAGGCCCTTTTAGTGATGACGAAAAAGTTCTAGAGCAAGTAGAAATACAAGCGAAATATCAAGGCTACATCGAACGTCAAACCGAAGAAATTGCACGACTCAAAAAACATGAAGAAACCGAGCTTCCAGCGGATCTAAACTTTGCGGATATAAAAGGTTTGTCTGCCGAGGTGGCGCAAAAATTAGCGGATTATAAACCCGAAACTATCGGACAAGCCGGTAGAATTTCTGGTATCACACCCGCCGCTGTTTCTATTTTGCTAGTGCATTTAAAGAAAAAACAGTTGTTACGAAAACGCGCTTAGTATGGAAAAAATTTTTAGTTTAATACTACTTTAAAGGCGTGGTGCCAATATAACTGGGTGCTGGAGCGTCTCCATAGGTTGGTAATGTGGCACAGCTACCCTCTCCAGAATAATAGAAAAGCGCTTCTTGGTTATTTTGTTGAATATTTTGCAGCATGCTGGTCCACATAGCACAGGTTACGGTATTTACGTTTTTCCACTCACCGTTAAGATTACAGATAAATGTCCATAAATTTCTCCCTGTGTGATAAACGCTAACATTACCATTGTCATAAACGATAATGTGTTTTAGCGTAACACTGCACTGAAATTTGGCGAGTAAGTTACTGGAAAACAGTAGACAAAAAATTATAGCTAAAGATTTTTTCATCATTTCTCTCTGGTTTTATCAATTGAAAATATTAATTAACAGCTTTAAAAAGAGATTACAGCATTTCGTGGATTCTCCTACGAAAAAAAATCGAGCTTAATAAAAAAATGAGTCAATATTATGGCTTAAATTATAGGTAGAGTTTTCCTACTTCGTTAAATAAAAAAATTTAAACCATTTTTATAAAATTTAATCACTTTCTTAAAAGCATGATTAACTCTACCTATAAAATATTGAATTTATGCGAGAAATTACTGAAATTTGAAGATTTATACTTTGTATTTAAGGCTAGGCTAGTACACCAACAAGTAGCTTAATTAATGATGTCAGAGCTAAAGACGTTTTAAGAGGGTTTGCTGTAGTAGAAAGGCTCAGTAGTAGGCAAAACCGGGTTATTGTTTTTTGCTTATATCGCTATTATAGTTGAATTTTCTTTACTAATTTTTGATAGAAATCAAGTACTAAAAAGAGTGTTTACTTTGGAAAATACTTTTTGTTTTCCATTTCGTTTTTTCTGGAAAACAAAAAGATATTGTGAATAAGTTGTGTTTACTATTGATTTAAAGGTGTTGTGCCAATATATTCTGGCGCGGGAGCGGATTCGTAAGTTGGCAATGTGCCACAACTACCTTCTTCAGAATAATAAAAAAGTGCTTTTTGGTTATTTTGTTGAATATTTTGCAGCATGCTGGTCCACATAGCACAGGTTACGGTGTTTACGTTTTTCCATGTGCCGTTAAGATTACAAATAAATGTCCATGCATTTCTCCCTGTATGATAAACACTAACATCACCATTCTCATAAACGATGATGTGTTTTAGCGTAACATCACACTGAAATTTGGCGAGTAAGTTAGTGGAAAACAGTAGGCAAAAAATTATGACTAAAGATCTTTTCATTATTTATCCCTGAGATTATCAATTGAATATACGTATTAACAATTTTATAAAAATGTTAATCTACTCTGTAGATTTGCCCACAAAAATAAAATTCAGATTAATAATAGTCAAGTGAATATTACCGCTTGGTTTTAGGTTTGTTTTTCATTCGTCCTTAAACAACAAATTTGATCAATTTTTATGGAACTTAATCATTTAATCAGTCATTTGCAGACATGCAAGATCTGTTTATCCCCTGAGCAGATGGAGCAATTAAAAAAATATTTAACGCTTCTTTTAAAATGGAACAAAGCTTTTAATCTAACAGCAATTGGAGAAAAAGAATTTTTACCCAAGCATATTTTAGATAGCTTGAGTGTTGCGCAGTATCTTGATGGAGAGTCGTTTGTTGATGTGGGAACGGGAGCAGGTTTACCGGGTATTCCTTTGGCGATCCACCTTCCCCAAATCCAGTTTACCTTGGTGGACAGTAACAGCAAGAAAATACGCTTTATTCGTCAAGTCATCAGCGAACTGGACATAAAAAACGTTCAACCTATTCATGCGCGAATTGAAGCCTTGGATAAATCTGCACCATTTGATGGTGTGATTTCCAGAGCCTTCGCCTCTATCCCTAAAATGCTGAGTCTTTGCGAGGGTTTACTTAAACCACAGGGTTTGTATTATGCTATGAAAGCTAAATTGGCTGACCAGGAAGTAGAAAAGCTTCCCGATGGTTACCAAATGGTGAATAATTATACATTAATGGTGCCGGGATTAGCGGCTGATAGACGATTAGTTTGCATCAAAAAAATACAATAACGGCTGAAACTCGGGAATTGTATTTTTGCCTTGCGCGCTGAATGCTATAAAATTTTGTTGAGTAAAGCTAAAATAGCTGCATTAGATTAATCAGGTAGCAAGAAAAATGACCAAAATAATTGCAATAGCGAATCAGAAAGGCGGTGTAGCGAAAACCACCACCAGTATCAATCTTGCTGCTTCATTAGCTGCTACAAAGCGTAAAGTCTTGGTGGTCGATATGGATCCTCAAGGTAACACGACTATGGGTAGCGGTGTCGATAAACATGAGATAAATCGTTCGGTTTATGACTTATTAGTAGGAGAGAGAGATGCTCTTGAAGTCATGTTATTTGCCGAGTCTGCAAAATATGACTTATTGCCTTCTAATGGTGATCTAACCGCCGCTGAAGTTGCGCTAATCAATCAAGATAATGGCGAGTACCGGCTTAAAAGAGCTCTTGAGCCTATCAAATCCCATTACCATTACATCTTTTTTGATTGTCCACCTGCCCTAAATATGCTTACAATCAATGCCTTGGTAGCCGCTGACTCGATCATTATCCCTATGCAATGCGAATATTACGCATTAGAGGGCCTGGCTGCTTTGTTGGATACTATTGAGCAAATAAAAGAGAATTTAAACCCTTCTCTTTGCATAGAAGGCATATTACGGACCATGTACGATCCTCGAAATAGTCTGGCTAAAGATGTTTCGAGTCAGCTGCATGAGTATTTTCCTGACAAAGTTTATCGGAGTGTTATTCCTCGTAATGTCCGTTTGGCTGAGGCTCCTAGCCATGGTATCCCCGCAATGTACTATGATAAAAACTCCAATGGTGCGAAAGCCTATTTAGCACTAGCAGGAGAGATGATTCGGCGAGAAGACAGCAGTAAAGTATTGTCAGCCTAATTCAGCGTAAGGAAAAAACATGGTTAAAAAGCGAGGCTTAAGTCGAGGGCTTGATGCGTTAATAAAAAAGCCAAAACCTTCTGATAGCGAAGAGCGAATTGAAGAAGAAAAAAACGAAGATGGTATTTTAAAAGAGCTCCCTATCGAGTTTCTACAAAGCGGAGCTTATCAACCTCGTAAAGTATTTACCGATGATAGTATGGAAGAATTAGCCGCTTCTATACGTGCGCAAGGTGTGATCCAGCCTATCGTTGTTCGTTACATCGCTATTAACCAGTATGAAATTATAGCGGGTGAAAGGCGTTGGCGTGCCGCACAGATTGCTGAACTCCACGAAGTCCCCTGTATCATTAAAAATATACCTGATGAGTCGGCAATTGCTATGTCGCTTATCGAAAATATACAACGTGAAGACCTTAACCCCATCGAAGAAGCTCAAGCTTTAAAGCGCTTGATGGAAGAATTTCAACTCACGCAACAACAAGCCGCTGAAGCAGTGGGTAAATCCAGGACGGCAGTGACTAACTTATTACGCCTTTTAGGATTATCGGAAGAAGTTAAGACCATGCTTGAACGTGGCGATTTAGAAATGGGTCATGCCCGTGCGTTACTGCCATTAGATGTTAAAGAACAAAAAAAAGCGGCAAAAGTAATAGCGGCAAAAGAGTATACGGTTAGAGAAACCGAGAGATTGGTAAAAAAACTGCTGAATCCGCCCGCTGAAAGTTCATCGAAAAATGCTCCCGTGTCAGACTTTAATATTACTCGGTTAGAAGAATCAATGAGTGAAAAGCTAGGTGCACCGGTGAAAATCAACCACAATAAGAGCGGAAAAGGGAAACTGGTTGTAGAATATACGGATTTAGATATTCTTGAAGGTATTCTTGAGCATTTAGGATTAGATTCCTCGGAGTAAAACCCTAAAATTACTATGAAAGTTTTATAAAGTTTGTACGTAGCTTTTAACTTGCGCTCACCAGGTCGAGTCTATATAATCTCGACGTCTTAATAGATAATTCACCTTAAGTGTCATGTTTTCGATCGAACGCTACTATGTTGTGCTCGATACGGGCGAGAAGCGTTGTTTCCCCTAAAAATAGGGGGTTATTCACGAATACTTAGACTTAAGGTCAGGAAATATTAGCAAGTTTAAAGAATGATCTTTTCTTTATATCGAGTAAGCTGTTGGATAAAATGATGGCCCTACAGATTACGACGAATGGCCGTAGAGTGGCTAACCGATTAATTGCAATTCAAAGCCTAGTCTGTATTGTCTGCGCTGCGACCTATTACCTATTGGTAGACAAATCCGCTGCGCTTTCTTCTCTGATGGGGGCTATAGCTTGTGTCGTGCCCAATTGGTACTTCGCATCGAAAGTTTTTGCCACTTCAGGTGCGTCTCGAGCGAGAATTATTTTGCGATCGTTTTATATAGGGCAAGTGATTAAAGTATTGATCACGATAGGCGTCATTTGCACAGGCCTAGCTCTATTCAATGATGATCCAACCCCGATGTTATTAACATTTATATTGGGTTTAATGGTATATCGTGTTGTACCACTACTTAACAATAAACCACTGAAATCGATTTAGGAACAAGGTGTATGAGCGCAGGCGGTGAACTAACGACTTCAGGTTATATCAAACATCACTTGAGTAACCTTCAAATCTGTCACACTGAGCAGGGTTGGCAATGGAATTCCACAGAAAACCCAGTCTGTAAAGGGAATTTCATGACGTTCAATGTGGATACCTTGTTTTTCTCTGTGCTTCTAGGCTTTGTATTCATCGGCATTTTTCGTAGTGTTGCACGTAAAGCCACTGCAGGTGTTCCAGGCAAACTACAATGTTTTATCGAGATGCTAGTTGATTTCGTTAATAATATTGTCAAAGAAACTTACCCGGGTAAGAGTACAGTGGTCGCTCCGCTAGCTTTAACCATTTTTGTTTGGGTTTTCTTATGGAACCTTATGGATTTAATTCCTGTTGATTGGGTGCCTCATGCAGCGCAAGCCGTTGGTATCGACTATCTTAAAATCGTACCAAGTACTGATGTCAATGCAACTTTTTCACTATCTTTATCTGTTTTCCTATTGGTCATAATTTACAGCATCCGAATTAAAGGTGTTGGCGGCTTCACCAAAGAATTAACCATGACACCTTTTAACACTATTTGGTTATCCTGGTTCAATCTTGTCATCGAAGGTTCCGCTCTACTTGCTAAACCTGTTTCTTTATCTCTACGTCTGTTCGGTAACATGTATGCTGGCGAGTTGGTGTTTATTCTTATAGCTACATTAGGCTGGTATCAATTACCTTTACATTTTTTCTGGGCGGTATTTCATATTCTAGTTATCACGCTACAAGCATTCATCTTCATGATGTTAACAGTTGTTTATTTAAGCTTGGCGGCTGACAAACACTAGAAAAGATAAAGAAATGTAATCATCAAGTTTTTACTTTTATTTTTAATCATTAACTCTTGTTTAGGAGAATATTATGGACGCTGCTGTCATTGGTACAATTATTAACTACAAAATCATTGCTATTGCAATCTTGATCAGTTTTGGTGCTGTAGGTGTTGCGATTGGTATGGGTATGTTGGGCGGTAAATTCCTAGAAGGTGCAGCTCGTCAACCAGAAATGGTGCCTATGCTACAAACCAAAATGTTCATCGCTGTTGCTCTTCTTGATGCGATTGCTATGATTGGTGTTGCGATTGCCTTGTTGTTTGCTTTCACTACGCCTTTCATTGATCAGTTTAAAGCGGCTCTAGGCGGTTAATAAACAACTCCGGTTCGAACTTTAACAACTAGGAGTCAATCAATGGATATTAATGCAACCATATGGGGACAAACAATTGCTTTCTTTTTCTTTGCGTGGTTTTGCGTCAAATACGTATGGCCGCCTCTGATTGGTGCAATTGAAGAGCGACAAGCAAAAATTTCTGAAGGTTTAGCAGCAGCTGATAACGCAGAAAAAGATTTAGAGCTTGCGCAAAAGCGTGCAGCTGAAGTCATTAAAGAAGCGAAAGCGCAAGCTGCGGAAATCGTTGACAAAGCCAATAAGCGTCACGCGCAAATCGTTGATGCTGCCAAGCATCACGCGCAAGAAGAAGCCGACAAAATCAAAGTTGTTGCACAAGCCGAGCTTGAGCAAGAGCGTACCAAAGCACAAAACGAGTTGAGAAGTCAGCTAGGTTCTTTGGTCATGATTGGGACGGAGAAGGTGCTCGAGAGAACTATTGATGAAAAAGCTCACGCCGATATCATCGATAAGCTTGTTGCTGAAATTTAACTGATAAGGAAAAGGTCATGGCAGAATACGGTACCCTTGCAAGACCTTACGCCAAAGCAGCATTTGACTTCGCTGTTTCTCAAGATTCGTTGGAAAAATGGGCCGATATCTTAGCCTTATTCGCGATGATTAGCAGCGATGAACAAGTAAAGCAACTTATCAACAATCCGAACTTAGATCCTCAAAAACGCATCGAGTTCTTTTTGTCTGTTGCCGACGATAAAATTGACGATAGTATTGCCAATTTTATTCGTATACTTGCCACAAATGATCGTTTATTGGTGTTACCGGCTATTGCTGAATTATTTGTCCATTTAAAAAATGAGCACGAAAAGACGTCAAAAGTTAGAGTCATATCGGCTATAGCACTTGATGAGAAGCAAAAAGCGAACATTGCTAACAAATTAAAAGCGAAGTTTAACAGAGAGGTTTCTCTCGACGTCGAAATTGACGCTAGCATTATCGGCGGCATGATTATTGAAGCCCAAGATCTTGTTATCGATGCTTCCGTTAGAGGTAAGCTTTCAAGATTAACCGAAGTGCTGCAATCGTAATTGAGGAATACAGAGCATGAATATGCAACTGAACCCATCAGAAATTAGCGAACTCATCAAGAAACGTATTTCTGATTTTGGCGCAGAATCAGAAGCGCGTAACGAAGGCACTATTGTTAGTGTCTCCGATGGAATTTTAAGAATTCATGGCCTTGCTGATGTAATGCAAGGTGAAATGATCGAACTACCTGGCGGCCGTTATGGCATGGCATTGAATCTTGAGCGAGATTCAGTTGGTGCTGTTGTACTCGGTGACTACTCGGGTATTAAAGAAGGTCAAAAAGCCAAGTGTACGGGCCGTATTTTAGAGGTCCCAACAGGTGAAGCCCTTTTAGGTCGTGTCGTTAATGCTTTAGGTGAACCTATTGACGGTAAAGGTGAACTGACTTCAACGGTTTCATCACCTATTGAAAAAGTTGCACCTGGCGTTATCGCTCGTCAATCGGTTGATCAACCGGTGCAAACAGGTATCAAGTCTATCGATGCTATGATTCCAGTTGGTCGTGGCCAACGTGAATTGATTATCGGTGACCGCCAAGTTGGTAAAACAGCTATCGCTATTGATGCGATTATCAACCAGAAAAATACAGGTATTAAATGTATTTATGTGGCTGTTGGTCAAAAAGCATCAACTATTGCGAACATCGTTCGTAAACTAGAAGAAAATGATGCGTTAGCTCATACGGTTGTTGTAGCGGCTTCTGCATCAGATGCTGCTGCTCTCCAATACATCGCACCATTTGCTGGTTGTACGATGGGTGAGTATTTCCGAGACCGTGGTGAAGATGCTTTGATTGTTTATGATGATTTGACAAAACAAGCTTGGGCTTATCGTCAAATTTCATTGTTGCTTCGTCGCCCACCTGGTCGTGAAGCTTATCCAGGTGATGTTTTTTATCTTCATTCTCGCCTTCTTGAGCGTGCTGCTCGTGTTAATGCCGAGTACGTTGAAAAGTTTACGAATGGTGAAGTTAAAGGTAAAACGGGTTCTTTGACTGCATTACCTATTATCGAAACCCAAGCTGGTGACGTCTCTGCATTCGTACCTACTAACGTTATTTCGATTACTGATGGTCAGATCTTCCTTGAAACTGATTTGTTCAACTCAGGTATTCGTCCTGCTGTGAATGCGGGTCTTTCGGTATCACGTGTTGGTGGTGCAGCCCAAACCAAGATCATCAAAAAGCTGGGCGGTGGTATTCGTTTAGCGCTTGCACAATATCGTGAGCTTGCAGCGTTTGCCCAGTTTGCTTCTGATCTTGATGATGCAACTCGCGCACAGCTTGAGCATGGTCAACGTGTTACTGAGTTGATGAAGCAGAAGCAATATACACCGCTTAGTGTTTCTGAAATGGCTATTTCTCTCTTCGCTGCTGAAAAAGGCTACTTAAAAGAGATTGAAATTAATAAGGTCGGTAGTTTTGAAGCCTCTTTATTAGATTTCGCAAGCAGTGAATACAGTGACTTAATGGCTCAGATCGATGAAAAGTGTGATTTCAACAGCGACGTTGAAGAAGCTCTTCACGGTCTTCTTAAAAAGTTTACTGAAACACAAAGTTGGTAAAACTATAAACGTACTTCTTATCTGATTGAGAAGTGCGTTTCTTATGAACTCGCATCGATGAGTCGTCATAGTCTCGACTTCATTTGTTATAGAGTCACAATAGGTTGGAATTAAACAATGTCTGGCGCTAAAGAAATACGCACAAAAATTGGCAGTATTAAAAATACCCAAAAAATCACAAGCGCGATGGAGATGGTTGCAGCGAGTAAGATGCGTAAGGCACAAGACCGTATGTCTGCAACTAGACCTTATGCTGAAAAGATACGCGACGTTATCGGTCACGTAGCACTTGGTGATTTGGAATACCAACACCCTTACGCTGTAGAGCGTGAAACTAAACGGGTTGGCTACATTCTAGTGTCTACTGATAGAGGCCTTTGTGGTGGTTTAAACGCTAACTTGTTTAAGAAAAGCCTGCAAGATATGCAGCAGTGGCAGCAAAAAAATGTTGAAGTTGACCTTTGTCTGATTGGTAACAAATCTACAAGTTTCTTTAAAAGATTCGGTGGAAACGTTATTGCGCAAACAAGCAACTTGGGTGATAGCCCGCACTTGAGTGATATTATTGGTGTTGTAAAAGTTATGTTAGATGCCTATGACAATGGCAGCATTGATAAGCTCTTTGTTGTTTTCAACAAGTTTGTCAACACGATGGCGCAAGAGCCCACTATACAACAATTGGTTCCTATAGAGCCTGTTGAAGATGAGGATATGAAATCTCATTGGGACTATTTGTACGAGCCAGATGCACGTGAACTGCTTGATATGTTGATTTTGCGATACATTGAATCGCAGGTTTATCAAGCTGCAGTTGAGAATATCGCTTGTGAGCAAGCTGCCAGAATGGTTGCAATGAAAGCAGCATCTGATAATGCCGGCGACCTCATCGATGAACTGCAATTGATTTATAACAAGGCAAGACAAGCGTCGATTACCCAAGAGTTGTCTGAGATTGTAGCGGGAGCGTCAGCCGTTTAGTTGACGCTGGGCAGTTTGCAAGAATACTGCCGAACGACCATTGAAATCGAATTTTGTAATTTTGAGGAAATAAAACATGAGCACTGGCAGCATCGTAGAAATTATAGGCGCTGTAATCGACGTGGAGTTTTCACGTGATGCGGTTCCGGAAGTTTATGACGCACTCAACGTCAACGAAGGTGAATTGAAGGGTCTTGTACTAGAAGTCCAGCAACAATTAGGAAGCGGTGTTGTCCGTTGTATTGCTATGGGTTCTTCTGAAGGCTTGAAACGCGGCATCGAAGTATCCAATACAGGCGAAGCCATTAAAGTTCCTGTCGGCCAAAAAACATTAGGTCGTATCATGGATGTTTTGGGTAATCCTATTGACGAAGCAGGACCTATTGGTGAAGAAGAAAGAATGTCTATTCACCGTAAAGCACCAAGCTATGAAGAGCAAGCTTCAACTAACGAACTATTAGAGACGGGTATTAAAGTTATCGACTTAGTCTGTCCGTTTGCCAAAGGGGGTAAAGTTGGACTGTTCGGTGGTGCTGGTGTGGGTAAAACCGTAAATATGATGGAATTGATTCGTAACATCGCCATCGAGCATAGCGGTTATTCGGTATTTGCCGGTGTTGGTGAACGTACTCGTGAAGGTAACGACTTCTACCATGAGATGAAAGACTCCAACGTTTTGGATAAAGTATCTCTGGTTTACGGCCAAATGAACGAGCCGCCAGGAAACCGTTTGCGAGTTGCATTAACGGGTTTAACTATGGCGGAAAAATTCCGTGATGAAGGTCGTGACGTATTACTGTTTGTTGATAACATTTATCGTTACACCCTAGCGGGAACTGAAGTATCTGCTCTTCTCGGGCGTATGCCTTCGGCGGTTGGATATCAGCCTACATTGGCAGAAGAAATGGGTGTACTTCAAGAAAGAATTACTTCAACAAAAACGGGCTCTATTACATCGATTCAAGCGGTTTATGTACCTGCAGATGACTTGACTGACCCATCGCCAGCAACAACTTTCGCTCACTTGGATGCAACAGTTGTATTATCACGGCAGATTGCAGAGCTAGGTATTTACCCTGCGGTTGACCCGTTGGACTCTACATCACGTCAGCTTGATCCTTTAGTGATTGGTGAAGAGCACTATGAAGTAGCCCGAGGCGTGCAAGGTGTTTTGCAGCGTTATAAAGAACTGAAAGATATCATTGCCATTTTAGGTATGGATGAATTATCTGAAGAAGATAAGCAAACCGTATCTCGTGCGCGTAAAATTCAACGTTTCTTGTCTCAGCCTTTCTTCGTTGCGGAGGTATTTACAGGAGCCCCAGGTAAATATGTATCTCTCAAAGATACTATCTCTGGCTTTAAAGGTATCCTAAATGGCGAATACGATGATTTGCCAGAGCAGGCTTTCTATATGGTTGGTTCCATTGAAGAAGCTGTCGAGAAAGCGAAAAACATGAAGTAATTTTTAGTCGCCCTCTTTGATGGGGGCGGCATCTGAAAATTTTATCTCGATGGCTAGGAGAAACCTTTTATGCCAATGACAACACACTTAGACATCGTCAGTGCTGAAGAAGAGATTTTTAATGGCAGAGCACAAATGGTTATTGCCATGGGAAGCCAGGGTGAATTGGGTATAGCGCCTAATCATGCACCTTTATTGACGAATCTTGTTCCTGGTACCGTAAGAGTGATTACTCAACACGGAGAAGAACAAATATTTTATGTTTCGGGTGGGATGCTAGAAGTTCAACCTCATCTCATTACGATATTGGCTGATACTGCTGCTCGTGCTGGTGATATGGACGAAGCCGCGGCTAAAGAAGCGGAAATGAAAGCTCGTGAATTATTAAACGATCAATCCGCTGAAATTGACTATTCAAAAGCGACAGCCGAATTGGCCGAAGCGATGGCTCAATTGAGAACAATCCAGTCTCTACGGCGCAAAGCTGGTAAGTAACTGTTTGCTTTTTTCTCTTTAAAAAAGGGCGGTATATCCGCCCTTTTTCTTGTCTAAAAGATACCATTGATTGTTTTTCAACAAAGCGCCATAGTTACCAATACGGCTTTAATTAACTAAGGATTTTTTATGGGATTAAGCGTCATTATTTTGGCAGCAGGTAAAGGTAGTCGTATGCGTTCAGACTTGCCCAAAGTGCTGCACCAGCTTGCAGGAAAGCCTCTGGTTTCACATGTGATTGATAAAGCGAAGAAACTTAGCCCTGAACAAATAGTCATAGTTTATGGTCATGGTGGTGATACAGTAAAAGAAGTGTTAAATGACGATGCTTTGATTTGGGCAGAGCAAAAAGAACAATTAGGTACAGGCCATGCGATTGCGCAAGCTATGCCCCATGTGAATCTCTCTAACCAAGTTTTGACCTTGTATGGTGACGTTCCGCTGATTGAGGAAGAAACATTAAAACAGCTCATTGATTGTGGTTCTGGTAAGTGTTTGGGTTTATTGACAGTGACTCTTGATAACCCAACGGGGTATGGGCGAATTATTCGTGAAAATGGCGATGTACAAGCGATCGTTGAACAAAAAGATGCAAGTGAAAGTCAGCTATCTATTAAAGAAGTTAATACGGGTATTCTCTGCCTGGAAGGTGAATTATTACAAGACTACTTAAAAAAAATTGATAATAACAATGCCCAAGGCGAATACTATTTAACAGATGTCATAGGTTTGCATACGAACAGTGGACAATCCGTGATTACGGTAAACCCATCCTCTGAGTTAGAGGTTGAAGGGATTAATGATCGTGTACAACTCGCTTCCGTCGAACGTCGATTTCAAGCGCAACAAGCCACCCATTGGATGCATCAAGGTGTGACACTTGTTGATCCGCAACGCATTGAGTTTCGCGGTGATATACACATAGGTCAGGATAGCTTTGTAGATATTAATGTTATTTTTGAAGGTCACTGTACGATCGGTAAAAAGTGTCATATTGAGTCAGGAGTTATTTTAAGAAATGTCAGACTCGGTGATAATTGTCATATTAAAGCACATAGCATTCTTGAAGAATGCGAATGTGAAAGTTCGGTAAAAGTAGGTCCTTTTGCGCGCATACGTCCTCAAACCTACTTAAGTAGCAAGACACAAATAGGCAATTTTGTAGAAATTAAGAAAACCCGAATGGGAGAAGGTTCTAAAGCCAGTCACCTAACTTATTTAGGCGATGCAGAAATTGGTCGTGATGTGAACATTGGTGCGGGCACTATCACTTGCAATTATGATGGTGCCAATAAACATAAAACAACCATAAAAGATAACGTTTTTGTCGGTTCAGATACACAGCTTGTTGCGCCTGTTACCCTAGGTGAAGGTGTCACTGTTGGTGCAGGTACAACCGTAACCCAAAATGTGAATGACGGTGAGTTGGTGATCAGTCGTACTCGACAGAAAACTATTCCTGGTTATAAAAGACCAGTAAAAAATCAAAAAATGTAGGAGTTTTATTATGTGTGGAATCGTGGGTGCGGTAGCGCAAAGGGATGTTTCAAGGATTTTACTGATTGGTCTGCAACGCCTTGAATATCGTGGTTATGACTCTGCGGGTTTAGCCATTGTTAACCGAGATAATGAAATTACACGTTTACGTCGGTTAGGCAAAGTGAAAACCTTAGAAGCGGCACATAAAGAAACGCCATTGCCTGGAGGCTCGGGTATTGCACATACCCGTTGGGCAACCCATGGTGAGCCCAGTGAGCGTAATGCACATCCTCATGTATCGCAAGAAAGAATCGCTGTAGTCCATAATGGCATTATTGAAAATCATGATGAGATACGCGAAAACTTGAAAGGTCAGGGTTATCATTTTGAATCGGATACGGATACGGAAGTTATTGCACACCTCATTCATCGAGAACTAGAGACTACTGGTGATTTTGAAAAAGCTTTTAAACAGGCAGTCAATCAGTTGGAAGGTGCTTATGGTATGGTGGCGCTCGATAAGCAATCTCCAGAGTTACTCATGTGTGCTCGCTCAGGATCACCTCTTGTTATTGGTCAAGGCATTGACGAAATGTTTGTGGCATCTGACCAACTTGCCCTACTCCCAGTGACTAATCAATTCCTCTATCTTGAAGAAGGCGAAGTTGCCGCTGTTGATAGAAATTCAGCACGAATTTTTGATAGTGCAGGAAATGCGATTGCAAGGGAATTCGAGACCAGCGATTTACGACATGACTCGGGTAGTAAAGGTAACTACCGCCACTATATGCTCAAAGAGATTTATGAGCAACCTTCTGTAATTAGTGAAACCTTAGAAGGTCGAATTTCTGGACACCAATTATTGGATGGTGCTTGGAGCCAGGTCATGCTTGAGCATTTCACTCAGCTCAAATCGATTCAGATCGTCGCTTGTGGCACCAGTTTTCATGCCGGTATGGTCGCGAAATACTGGATAGAGTCTTTGGCGAAAATTCCCTGCCAAGTGGAAATAGCTAGCGAATTTCGTTATCGAAATCCTGTTGTGATAGATGACACATTATTCATCACGATTTCGCAATCGGGCGAAACAGCCGATACTATGGCAGCTTTAAATTTAGCGAAAACGATTGGCTACCGCGCTACTCTTGCTATTTGCAATGTGCCGGGAAGTTCTTTGGTCAGAGAAAGCGATTTTACACTCTTGACCCGAGCAGGTGCAGAGATTGGCGTGGCATCTACGAAAGCTTTCACGACTCAATTGGTGGCATTATGGTTGTTAGTCGTACAGTTAATGAAATGTAAACAAGCGGATACACTCTCGGAGAAGGAAGCTGTTAGTGCCTTGGAACATCTACCCAGTAAAATTGCTGAAGCGCTTGAGATTGCTGGCGAGATAGAAGAACTGGCTGAAGACTTTGCTGAAAAGCATCACGCCTTGTTCTTAGGTCGAGGTAGCAATTACCCAATTGCTATGGAAGGGGCGCTGAAACTCAAAGAAATCTCTTACATTCATGCGGAGGCCTACGCCGCAGGTGAGCTAAAGCATGGACCTTTGGCGTTAATCGATCATGAGATGCCTGTGATTGTTGTAGCACCGAATGACGCTTTGTTGGAAAAAATCCGTTCGAACATGGAAGAAGTTCATGCAAGAGGTGGCCAACTGTATGTGTTTACTGATAAAAGAGTTGCTATTAAGACATCAGAAAACATCAAAGTGATTTATCTGCCTGAAATTGATCAGCACCTTTCACCAGTGCTATATGTGGTTGCTATGCAGTTACTGTCTTACTATGTTGCTGTCATTAAAGGGACGGATGTCGATCAGCCGCGTAACTTAGCCAAGTCGGTGACTGTGGAATAACCTCGACAACCGAAAACCGTTGCTCAACCTATGTCGAGCAACGGTCAATGTGATCGCTTATCCCTAGTTAAACAACTTGGCGATTATCAGCGCCTGGCAAAACAGATTTTGTCGTTGCTCGAGCTTCAAGAACTGAGTAGTTTTTATCATAAATCGTATCAACAAATACCCAGTCGGCACTGGCTTCTTCCGCAGTAAAGCTCACAACCATATAACCCCTATCGGAAAGGTTACAATATTGCAAATCACCAATAATTTGTTCGAGTCCAGCTTCCGTTGCTGCCACAACTTCGGCAGTAGTTAGGTTAAGGTATTGTTCTAATCCTGGAGAAGAAACAGAGGCCGTTGCAAACTCAACGCCGACGGCTTTTGCTTCGCCGCTTGTAGGGTCAGTTGCCACGATGTTGTTGGCCCAGGCATTATGGGTATCGCCAGCTAGGACAACCAAATTTTTATCCAAATCTGCAACGGTATTAAGGAGGACTTCACGCTCAAAGGCAAAACCATCCCAAGCATCTAAATTATAAGGTAATGCAGGTAGCTGAATTAAAGCTAAATTTTCCTCTGTCAATAAGACTTGATTGGCTTCTAAAAATGCGAGTTCTTCTGGTGTTAATGTGGGGTCCATATTTTGCGCGCGTTGAGCGATAATTGCTGTTTGCGCAATCGTACCAAACTGTTCGATACTTAAAGACTGAGTAACAACGGCACCGGGTAAAAGCATTCTTCCCATTAATACTTGTTGACCTAAAACTTGCCATTGCGCGTTGCTCGTCGCCATTTGTGTGCTCAGCCATCCTAATTGTTCTGAACCTAAAAGAGAGCGATTACTATCCATAAGAGCGGTTTGAAAACCAGCAAAATCAACACCTGTTTCTGCGTTAGCAAAATCTGTTAATGCGATAACCTTATCTCGCGCTTCAATGCGTGTATCAAGCATATGTAAATCAACAAGATCACCGAAAGAGAAACTACGATAAATTGAAAACTCACCACCTTGATTAGTCACACGAATTGGCATCCATTCAAAATAAGCTTGTAAAGCTTGTCGTTTACGCTCTTGATAATCACCTTCTGACTCATCGTGATTTTCTGCGCCATCTTTGTAACTATCGTTTGTAACTTCATGATCATCCCAAACCACAATGAAAGGGTGGTTTTGATGGCATGCCTGTAAATCTTCATCGCTACGATAAAGCGCGTAACGTTTACGGTAGTCTGTAAGTGTTAAAGTTTCTGTGTTGTTATCGTCTGCCAGTGTGCGGCCTAATTCTTCAGCACGTTCTGTTGCATAACCATCGGCACCATACTCATAGATGTAATCACCTAAATGTAAAACGGCATCGATATCGGTACGTATAGCGATGTCAGCATACACATTAAAATAACCGGCTGGATAATTGGAACAGGAGATCGCAGCAAAGCGCACAGCATCAATGCTACCTTCAGGAAGTGTTTTAGTTTCACCCATTGGTGATGCTACACCATTGGCAAAAAATTGGTACTGGTAAGTTTTACCCGCTGATAAATTGATCGCGTCAACCTTTAATGTGTAATCCGTGGCTTCTGTCACCAATGTTGAACCACTATTGACCAATTCATTGGTGGACATATCATGAACTTCCCAGCTTACCATGATATTGGCATCCTGCTCGGGGGTGACTCGTGTCCATAAAATCACACTATCTTTCAAAGGGTCACCACTCGCAACACCATGGTTGAAAGAAACAACAACGCTGGGATCAGCATCATCGTCATCGTTTAATGAACAACCACTCAAACCTGATGAAACGACAATTGTGCTTAAACTTGCAAGTGATGCTTGTATAAAATCTCTACGTGACAACTTCATGATAGAACTATCCCCGAATGTCAAAAAAAAACGAGATTAATCATGTATTATGTCAGTAAGATGAAAGCTTGATGAATCAAAAATTAAAATGTTCGTTTAAATAATAAGGTTATTAAGAAGATTGTACTCGCAGTGTTGTAAAAGTTACCAAAGTAACTGTGTGCGTTCAATGAGCCAGAAAGCACTCATCCCACCAACAGCATAAATTACAAAGGTTTTGCTAAGGTGTCGTTGATAAGATGAAAAAGAAAGTGCATTAATGCATTTTGATAAGCCTAATAAGTTTATGATAAAAGCGATTTGCCCGACCTCAACTCCAAGGTTAAACCATAAAAGTGCTAACCATTGTTGGTTCTCTGGAAGACCAATGCTACTCAAAGACGCGGCAAACCCCAGTCCATGTAATAAGCCAAAAATAAATGTCATCATAATGGGGTAACGTTTGGTAATGGTAAATCTTTTATGAGTAGATTCAAAAATAAGAAATACTATAGATAAAGCTATCATGGCTTCTACGAACAAGGTGTTAACCTTGATCCATTGAGACATTGATAAAATCAATGTCAGACTATGGGCAACAGTAAAGCTTGTGAGTGCCCAAAATAAAGAACGTAGACCTGTTATGAGAAAAAAAAGTGCTAAAACAAAAAGTAAGTGATCGAGTCCTAATAATATATGTTCAATACCAATGATAAAATAAGCATCATGGCCCAAGGAGTTCTTGTTAGATACATTTTGCGAGAAATGTGGTGATTCAGCATTAACGATATAGGTTTTGGTGTCTTGTTGATAAGGCTCAATTTGTAGCAATATATCCAGGTGTTGAGGAATATGTTTTATTTGCCAAAGTGAATCACTGTCATCTGTTTTACACCGATAATGTGTTGAGTTTTGTTGTTGGCAGCTTTCAGGTGCTTTAATATGGAGTAGTGGCGAAAACAAAACCGTTTTAGAAGCCATCAAGGTAAATTCATAGCTGCCGGGTTGTATTTCTTTCATCATTAAACCTACAAGATCTAAACGATGTGCAGCAGTGAGTTGGCAAAATAAAAATAAGCTTAAACTCACACAATATTGAAAGCCTTTATATTTCATAAATGTAAACTCTCAAATTGCATGCGAATATTGTTTAAGCGCTCTTTAAATAATTTTTCTATTTGTGCACTTTTGTAAGCTTCTAGTAATTTAGCATCAGAAAGTACAACAATATTTTTTGTATCCTCACGATTGATAAGTTTAGCGATTTTCCACCCCTCTGTAGAAGGTAATAAATGCCATTTTTCATTTGGGTTTTTTTGTAATAATTCTTCAATAAATATATCACCGAACTGCATTTTTATTGCATCAACATATCGAGATTTATAAAAAGATACGTTTGAAAGAGAAGCTTGAAATTCGGAATCATTAAGAAACTTCAAAGTTGTTGTTGCTTCGCTTTTTGTTACAGCCTTTTTGTTATTATTATAAAGGGCAAAACTAACGAGTGATGTCTTAGCATTATGTTGGTTCGTTAAATGCAGCCAACTCTCTAAATCTTTCTTTGATGGTTCAGAAACTTTCAATACACTTTTTTCAAGCTTGCTGACTTTTTCTATAATTCGTTGCCTGATAACAGAATCATTAATATGTAAATTTTGTTTTAAACCTTCCATAAATAAAGCTTCTTCAAGATTCCATTGAGAAACTAAATCTGCGAGTTCTTTTGTGTTTGGTAAACGCTGATATTGTTCCGAAAAAAACGTTTCGAGAAGTTTAATATTCGCAAGTTCAGGTTGATAAAAAAATCCAGTTTCATTGTGATTTTCTTCTTGCGGTAAAAACATAAATAAGAAAAAAACCTATCAATATGAAATGTATCATAGGTTCGGTAATAAGTTTTTTTATTAAAGTGATAGAAGTCATATTCAACCCTTTTTGTATTCTTTTTTGAACACAATAATATGTAAACGCCAAACAAAACAAGTATGAAAATGATGTTGTAAAAAATACATCTTGTAATTGTAAAGCTTCTATCGCAATTTTTTCATGGTGGCATTCTAGGCTCTTGCTGAGTCTAGTTAAAATAGACTTATAAAAAGCTCATATCTAAGAGAATTGGATATGATAATTCGAATGCAATACTGGAATCTTTTTAGATAACTGAGAACTCAAAAAGTAGCTAATATCCTTATTATTTGTGATCCAAAACGAAAAAATGCCGTACTGAAAAGGTAAGGTATTTGTCGATCAAGTTTTGATTGCTAATAGCTTTTTTATTTCTATGTCATTAGCTACAAAAAGAGGTTTTATCAATGAGAAAGTTATCAATATCACTATTGACATTGGGGTTGATTGCTACTTTCAACGTACATGCCGTTGTCATCACTAAAGCGGAAGTAGAACAAGCGCAGAAAGGGTGGGGTGAAGGCATTGTAAAAATTGGCAAGGCACAAAACCCTAAAAAGGCAGCGTTAACACACCTAAAAGAGTTTTACGCCTTTGACCACGGTACGGTACTGTTCAAGCCTACTCTTGCCTCTTCTGATCAATTTCGTGGAACGGTAAAGGAAGCGCTCTCATACTTTATTGGCCAAGATTTAAAAGAAGATAAAGGTTTTGCGCTAGCCCCTTACACAAAAGTAAGATGGGAAAATGAGGGTATTATTACGGACGGTGACTCTGCATTGGCGATGGGAAATTACTATTTTACAAAAACAGATGGCCAGGAAGTTAAAGTTGAATACTCATTTGGCTATATTAAAGACAAAACAGGAAAACTAAAGATCAATTTGCATCATTCATCACTACCATTCAGCCCTGAATAAACTGAACCCCATACTTGGAAAAAGTAAGAAGCATCAAAAAAGGACATATAAAAATATGTCCTTTTTTGTTTTAGCTTATCACTGCTTGATTTCCAACAAGCGTAATGTTCCCACCGTATTGAATTTGATATTTTAATGCTTCACCATAAGAAGCAAACCAAAATTTTGCATGTTCTGCGTCACTCAAACTTAGTGAGTAATGCAAGCTATCTTGAAATTCTAAATTCTTAAGAAGGTATAGCGTGGCTATTGCTGCGTTTTTCACTACAGCTTTTTTTATTATCATAAAGAGCAAAGCTGATAAGTGATGTATTGGTATGATATTGGTTCGTTAAATGGAGTTAACTCTCTAAATCCTTCTTTGATGGTTCAGAAGCTTTCAAAACAATTTTTTCAAGTTTGCGCACATTTTCTATAATTCGTTGCTTGATGACAGAGTCATATAATATCTATTTTGTTTTAAGCTTTCCATAAATAAGAAAAAACCTATCACTA
>JBCCZV010000043.1:0-28399 GCA_039187085.1 Pseudomonadota bacterium | reverse complement strand
CGGTGAAAACTGGATTGCGGTAAGCTATTTCACGCTGATTAAAAGGATTGTTTAAACTCACTTCTTTTGAAGTCCATTCATTATTTTTATCTTTATAAAATAAAATAGCTTGCGTGATTAAAGCAAAATTGACTTCAAGCAACATTTTTCTGTTATTACTTTCTTGATTGATTGGAGAGCTTTGGTAAAACAGTGAAAAATTTATCCATAAGCCATTATCCGGATACCCAAAACCGCGAGAATCTAATGTTTTGGTAGGTTTAAATAGTGAGTTAGTGGTATCTTTGAGAATGTCTTCGAATGACAGTGGTTTTTCTTCAACAAGATAATAAGTTTGATCAAGGATATGAATTTTATTTGTAGAATCGTCAATAATAATTGAATCCGCTGAAGCGATCTGCGTGCAAAAAATGATAAATGCACTCAGCCACACGGCTAAATCATTGATGATTCTCATATCCAGTAACTTTCTCCTTGAGAAAGAGGTTGAAAGGTATAACCAAGCAGTTGCTATCTAAAAAGATTGTGTGATTGAATCCATAAAACGCAATAACAATATCTACCAAAGTATCAACTTCTTAGATAAAAGGTCGTCACCGTCTCGCTAAAATTTCTTTAAAATTAACTTAATAGTTTCATTAAAGATAGCACTCATCCAACAAGGATACGTAACTGAATTATGTGATAGCGGCTAAAAAGGCTAGAAAATTGAGTTAACCCAATAAACGCTAAAATTAATGAGATAACAGAGCGTTTATAGGGTTTTAAGAGTAAGAAATAGCTTAGAATAAAATACTCAGACCTGCTGATAATTGAATATTGTGAGTGATTTCGTCTTCACTAATGAGGTTGGATTTGTAGATATGATCGCGATAATCGATTCTTAACAGAAGACTACGTGTTAAAGCTATCTGAAAGCCACTACCAATTGTGTAAGTAAAACTAGATTCATCACCGAAGTCTGTATCACCGACTCCAGCCACAATGTAGAGAGAAGCGAGTTTTGCTGAATTTCCAAGAAAGAAAAACTCACCTTGCAATAGATTAGCACCTAGTAATAAATCGAAATGGTTGAATACACGATCACTGCCTTCAAAAAGTCGTCCTTGACTTCTTTCAAAGGATGACAAGGTGGTGTCTGCTCTCAAATAATTAAACTGCAAAAAGAAATCTTCGGTAGCTTTGAAAGTAGCATTGGTGCCAATGAGAATTTCGCTGGTGAAATCATCAATATTAATGGTGCCAACATATATGCCAGCATCAAAGTATTCAGAGTCAATATCTAAAGTAGAAACCTTGTTATCTTGTGAATTAGATAATTGCTCATCAGCCCACAATGAAGGGCTTTGCAATGCACAGCAAACGATTAAAAGTAAGCGTTGAAACCAATATTCCATTTTTCTATTCCCACATCATCTTCATCTGTTAATACGGTGTAACCACGATAGCCTGCATTGATAACAAAATTTCGTCCTAAATAAAAATTTGCGCCTAGACCATAGCTATAAAAATTTGAATTATCAAAATCTACCGGAGCGAGTTCTGGTTGTGTGCTTAAACCCAACACACCACCGCCAATATGGATAACTGGCGAAACGCGCCATTGAGAAAAGGGCTCAAATTGAAAACTTGCAGTGTAATAGTCACCACGAATATCGTCACCATAAAATTTAGCAACTTCTAAATCGGCACTAAACCAGTCAATGACTCTATAACCCACTAAAAAAGTGGCTGTGTTGGCATCTTCTAATTCTTCGCTAAAGAATTGTCCTGAACTAAAACCTACGCGCCAGCTATTTTGTAAAAAATCACCGTAGCTTACCGTAGGGATATCGACAGGCTCACCCGTAGGCTCTAAGGTTCTTGAGATCTGTTTGGCTGTTACCCAACCAATTTTTCCGTTACGAGTTTTAACTTCATACCAATCTGGCCTGCGAGTAATAACTTCTATCGATTCTCCCTCTTCAATAACATAAAAAATGGGGTAACCACGACCAGGTCCAGTATGTAATTCAAGATAGGGATCAATAACTTCGAGTCTCAAGCTATTCGCGTGTGTTGAATTACCTGTTATAACACTTAAAGCAGTCAAGAGAAGTAACTTTTTAATAAAAGAAAAGCGCATTTCCTATGCTCCTAGAAAAGCAGATTAAAACCGGTTGTTATTTCCAGGTTTTGCGTTAACTTATTCTCTTCGAGAAAATTGCGTTCAAAGAGATGATTGTGAAAATCTAAATTCCAAGTTAGCCAGTCTGTCACAACCACGCGATAGCTTGTTCCGATGCGAGCACTAAATTCATCATTGTTGGCAAAAGAAACTTGGCCCACACCAAGAGTGAGAAAAATATCTGAATTAAACTTGATATTTTTATTGATAAAAGAACGACCTCTAAAAACATTAAATCCTGCAGCAACACTGTAATACTCAAAAATTTCTGCATCATCAGATAAGAAATCACCCGATACAACATCTTCAAATGTTGCTCGGCCTACATCAGTGGTTCCATAGTTTAACTGTGCGATAATTCGGGGGTTAACATGGTAAGTTACCGATGCGCCAAAAACCGTGCTGCTGCTGAAATCTTCAACAGCCAAAGATCCTACATAAGCACCCACTTGAAATTTTTCTGTATCAATGGCGGCAGATTTCACCTCATTAACAGTTTTATTGGGTTCAATAACTGTTACGTCTTGTTCTTCATCCGCTGCAGCGCCGTTGGATAATATGGTTGAAAAATAACCAAGGGCTAGTATCGAAACTAGTCGATGTTGTTGACATCGCGTCATATTCTTTCTCGATAATTTTTGATTGGTATTTGAGCGCTTATTCTGGTGTAGTTCTCGTCTGATAGAAATGAACTTGGTCACACCTTGCATGTAATTATTTGGGATTTTGCCAAAAAAAATCAAAAGTGAGAACTATAACCTGTTGTAATATCAAATGTAATTTGTCATTGCGTTAAAAATGTCAGTTTTTTGTGAACGGCTTTCATCTTTAGGCTTAAGATCCTACAGAAGTCAAACGGTTTTTAGTACATTTAGCTTTGTTTTAAACACTCTTAAATTTTACATTTCGTGTAATCGTGTCATGTGCTATTCATTTTTTCACTTTTGACGATTCTCGAAATTATTCAAGGAAAAATGTCTCAAGATGTTAAAGCAAGCAGCATTTGTCAGGTATCTTTTAGCAACTTTGATTTTGGTATCGACGAGCCTTCTAGCCAAAGAAGAAACGAAACCCAGTGATGAGAAACAATGGGCAGAATCTATAGAAACCCAAAATACGGTGACTGGGGCTAAGTACAGCACTGAAAAAGATAAAGAAGCTATCGCAACACTAAAACGAATTTCAGGCGAGTTACAAGCATTAAAAAGTGATGTTGTGACACTCAATAAAGATCTACGGGTCATGGAAGAAAAATTACTTTTTCCATCCAGCACCAAATACTCTGTTTTTGTTTCTATGTCATCAGGCCAATTCTTTACCTTAGAAAGCGTCAAATTAAAGCTTAACGGAAAATTGGTAACAACGCATTTGTATTCTGAATCTCAAAGGGAAGCCTTGAGCAGAGGAGGTGTACAAAGATTGTATGTAACCAATATTAATGAAGGTAAACATACAGCAACGGCTTTTTTTACAGGAATTGGTCCCAATGGTCGTACCTATAAAAGGGCGCAGTCGTTGGATTTTGTCAAAGGTCCTGGAAGTGAATATCTTGAGTTAATTGTTAGTGATAATGGTAGTACCCAAGAACCTCAATTTCGTATGAAACAGTGGTAATCATCATGTTACTAGCCATTGAAAAAAACGATTTTCAAATTCGCAAAAATGCTGTACATCTTTTTATGTGGCTTTTTTTTGTACTAGCATATAGTCTTCTTGGAGTGATCTGGCAATTGGCGTTTGCCAATGAAGACCAAAATCAAAGTCGCGAAGATTTAGAATGGGGCGTTGTTCTATATGAATTTTTCCAGCGCGATTATTTCAATGGTTTGGTTGAACATGAATATGCACAAAGCATTAATAATCGTATTAGTTTAAGTCCAGAAGGTGAATTGTTAAAAGGAGGAATGCTCCTTTCTTACAGTGTTTCTGATGAATCAAGAAAAATATTTGAAAAATTTTTAAGCGGCCAAGGCTCTGAAAAATCTCGAAACAGGGCTTGGTTTTATTTGGCCAATCTCTATTATCATAAAGCTGATAAAGTCAATGCAAAATTTGCCTTATCGAATATCAAAGGTCAACTGCAAGAGAATTTATTACCAGAATATCATTATTTATCTACCTTAATTCTTGACGACACCACTCTGCCAGCGAATTTCGAAAAAAATATCTCACGAAACAGCTCTTTTTATCCTTATACTCGATTTAATTTAGGTATACGGCAACTGAGGGTGGGGGATATTGCAAAATCGGTAGAAAGTTTGGAGGCGGTTACGACTTTCCCTGCAGAATCTGAAGAGTTGGCTAACTTAGTGGATCGTGCTCGGCATGGTTTAGCACAAATTGCTTTGCAAAATAATCGCACGGATATTGCCTGGAACTACCTTAACGCGATTCGAACGACGGGCTTATATTCTAATCGCGCTTTGCTAACTTATGCCTGGACAGCTATAGAGTTGAAAAAATTCAATGATGCCATTCCTGCATTAAGAATTTTAGAAGAGCGTGATATTGCTATTCCTGAAGTACAAGAAGCTAGGGTCTTGTTAGCCCATCTTTATGAACAAGAAGGTTCGCCTCGTAAAGCATTAAAAAGCAATTTGTTAGCAATTAAAGCTTTTGAAGAAGGAGTAAAGCGCATCGAAGATGCTCGATTGATTATTGCTAAACACGATGTGCCTCGAGAATATATAAAAAATCTTCAATCGTTGAAAAAAAGTTCTGATTGGTATGGTGCCAAACCTAGCATCAACTATTTAAAGCTCACCCCATTTATCCTAGATTTATTATCAAGTAATGCTTTTAGTGAAACCTTAAGAGAACTGGCCGATTTGTATGCTTTGCAAGAGAACTTAGAATATTGGTTATTTCAAGCCAAAGAACATCGGCTCATTTATCAAAGTGCAGAACAAAAATCGTTCGAACGGGATAAACAGCAGTCTCTAGAAAAAAGTGAGAAACTAAAAGTAAAACTCCATGAAAAACAACAAGAACTTAAATTGTATTTAATGACTTTAAGTGTGGAAGAGCAAAAGCGTTTTGATGCCTTGCTGACTTCCACGAAAAAACAAATGGATTTATTAGATAGTCGTTTGGAGCAGTTGAAAAATGTGGAAGGAGCTTATAAACAACCTGTTGATTATTTAGATTTTATCATTGATAAGCATCAAAAAATTGAAGAAAAATTAAAAGAAGCTATTCGTCTGATTTTAATCTTAGAACCTGTGATGCGCGACTTAGTTAATTCCGAGTTGGATAAACATGAAGATAGAATGCGTTATTACTGGGCTCAGTCACGTTTAGCAAAAGCACGACTTTACGATACGATGTTGATGGACTTAGATAAGGTACAGCCTGTTAAACCAACGCAAGATGCAGTCGATGAGGAAACGACACCATGAATAAGTTTTTAATGACAATTATGTTATTTTGTGTGGCTATAACTTCGGGTTGTACAACAAAAACATTTAATACGCTGGGAGATTTAGAATATACTCCGGAAGTTGAAAAGAAAATAGAGTTTGAAAAACTTTCACATAAAGAAGTCAGAGCTGAGTATCAAGAACTATTAAATTTATTCGAAGATAAAAATCTTAAGGAACAGATAGAACGTCGTATTGCTGATGTGTATATGATTGAAGGTGCCAATAATCAAGTACAAGCTGAACCAGCTACAAAAAGCTATTATCTCGATGCTATTAAATCTTATAAAGAGATCCTAAAAAAATACCCGAATTCTCCAGATAATGCCGAGGTTTTGTATCAATTAGCCAAGGCTTACGATCTCGAAGGCAATCAAGAAGAAGCTATGCAAATGCTTTCTCAGCTCACGCAAAGGCACCCCAACTACAAATACATTGCAGAAGCACATTTCCGTAAAGGAGATATCTTCTTCAACAGAAAAAATTACAAAAATGCTCGTAAAGAATATTTAATCGTTACTCAACTGAAAAATAAGAAACTATGGGTTTACGCGCATTACATGCTGGGTTGGTCCAATTATAAACTCGCTTTCTATCAAGACAGTATCGATGCTTTTGCGTACGTTTTTGATGCCTTGATGACAAAATCAAAGAATAAAGAAAAACTATCTAAGTCTGAAGAGCCTTTGATTAAGGATTCGATACGTTCAATGAGCTTGGCATTAGCTCGAATTGGTGGAGCAGAATCTATTAAAGAAATAAAATTACTCCAAGGAAAAGAATATATTTGGCGTTTATACGATGACTTAGGTGACTATTATTTATCAAAAGAAAGGTACGAAGACTCTGCTAATACTTTTAGAAGCTATGTAACACAATTTAATTACGCGGAAAAGGCGCCAGATCTTCATAGTAAATTGATAAATACTTATGTCAAAGGAGGATTTCCAAAAAAAGCGCTCCAAGAAAAAGAATCTTATGTTGAATATTATGGATTAGGATCAAAATATGCTGAAAATCTAGGTGGAATTAAAGCACCTGTAAAAAAACAGCTAAAAATCTATATCGATGAATTAGCTCAGCACTATCACAATCAAGGACAGCAACTTGTTGGTTTGTTAACAGATAAAAAAAGTAAAACACGAAAGCCTGCTGAGCTAAAATCTATCAAAAAACGTGCTTTTGATGCTTTCGATCAAGCTGCTCATTATTATAAAACGTATTTGCAAACCTTCCCTAATGATTATCGTGTTGGTGAAATTACTTATTTAAAAGCAGAAGCACATTATTCCTCTGAACGTTTTGCTCTAGCCATCGATGATTATGAAGCTGTTGCTTACAAATACAATACCGGTAGTGGTAAACAATATGGCGCTAATTCTGGTTATGCTGCCATTATCTCCTACCAAAAACACATTGATACATTGAATGGTGACCCCTCTAAAATCAAACATTGGCGTTCTCGAGCAGTAGAAAGTATGTTGAAGTTTGCAGCAACCTACCATACCGATAAGCGATCGGCCTCTGTGCTGACTAATGCTGCTGAATATCTTTTCAGTTTGGATCAATATGAACGTGCTTTAAAAGTTGCTAGTGATTTGATTTCGAGTAAACGAAACCTTGAACCAACTTTAAAGAAAACGGCTTATGGGATCATGGCGCATTCACAGTTTAAGTTGCAAGATTATGCTGGAGCAGAAAAAAGCTATTTCAATCAACGTCAGCTTACCCAGAAAGATTCCAAAGAATATACGGAAATAACAGAGCGTCTTGCGAGTGCTATTTATAAAAATTCGGAATTAAAAATTAAAAGTAAAGAAAATCTTGAAGCTGTAAATCAGTTACTAAAAATTAAAAAACTAGCACCAAATTCCTCCGTTAGAGTAACAGCTCAGTATGATGCTGCTTCCTTATTATTAGGTTTGGAAGAATGGGATAAGGCGATTGTCGAGCTCAAAGATTTGATTATTCGTTTTGCTGCACATAAGTTGGCTATTGAGTTTCCAAGAAAATTGGCATTTGCTTACGAGAAAAATGAAAACTGGCATTTAGCGGCTAAGGAGTACTTAAAATTACACTCAAAAGATCCCGATGATGAAGTAAAAAGAAGTGCATTATTTTTAGCAGCACAATTTTTTGATAGAAGTAAAAACTATCCTGATGCTATTAAATACTTTAAAAAATATGCTAGAACTTATGAACAGCCTTTTGATGATCGTATGGAAGCTCGATACCAACTAGCTCTACTTTACGGTAAAACGAAAGAAGAATCTAAAAAACTATTTTGGTTACGTCGTATTGTTGATGGAGATAAAAACTCGGGGTCTTCACGTACACAGCGCTCTCGGTGGTTAGCTGCTTGGGCGAATATCGAATATGGTAACTACTTTTCCTATGAGTTTAGTAAAGTCCGTTTAAGACAGCCCTTGGCTAAAAGTGTTCAAAATAAAAATAAACACTTGAGAAGTGCCACAGAACGTTACCAAATGGCTGCTGACTATGGAATTTTGGAATTTGTTACCATGTCGAGCTTTAAAATAGCAGAGCTTTATCAAAAGTTTGCGCGTGAGTTAAGAGCTGCTCCTACTCCGAAAGGGCTATCCAATGAGGAGAAGAAGATATATGCTGAAATTATTGAAGAGCAAGCGAGTCCATTTGATGAACTTGCTGCCGAGCTTCACTTAGGTAACGTGGAACGTGCATGGCAAGGCAATTATGATAAGTGGATTGAGAAAAGCTTTATAGAGATGAAAAAATATAATCCAGAACGCTTTGACAAAAGTGAAGTTGAAGTGAGTTATGGCGATGGCATTCGATAAAGATAGGTACACATTATGTCTTGGTTTATAAAATTTGTAATCATTATCATCTCTTTAAATTGGATAGCGTCTTGTGTTACCAAGGGAGCCAAAACGTCAGATAAGGCTTCTGGGACATTAAGCAAAACACTAGTGGAAAGAAAAGATTCTTTGTTTTTTATCCCTAAACGAGAAACGGACCCTGAAACGCAGCAATTAAAGCCTTATGTTAAATTGCCGAATCCTTATTTGAAACCGCCTGAACAAATTAGTGCAACGGCGGTTCGACAGTACTTAAATGCCAAAAAAATATTGAAATCTAATCAATCACAAACAGCAAAAAATATTGTAGAAAAATTAACAAAGGAATATCCCAAACTATCTGGGCCTTGGGCATTGTTAGGGGATATTTATGCAAAAAATAACGAATCGCAAAAAGTTATTGAAGCTTATCAACAAGGTATAAAAGTCAATCCTGATAACGTCAATATTTATATAAAACTTGCTAAGTATCTTAGACGGCAAGGTCAATATGAAGCCGCAAAATCTACGTATGTCGATGCATTAATGCTATGGAAAGATTTTCCTGAAGCACATTTAAATATTGCTGTACTTTATGATGTTTATATGAATGAACCATTGAAAGCACAGCGTCATATGGAAGCTTATCAATTTTTAACAGAAGGAACGAATAAAAAAGTTAATCGCTGGTTGCAGGAACTAATAAAGCGAACTGGGAAGCCAGTAGAACTAAAAATTGAGAAACATGCCGCAGTTTCAGGGTAACAAGTTCAATTGTATAGTTTTATCTGAAATAATAGGTCATTTTTTAGGGTTTGGAACACAATGAAAAAGAGCGCAATGGTATTATTTTGTCTTAATTCGTTATGTGTATTAGCTGATGATGATAGTGTTGATATTAAGTTGGAGTCTACTTTCGTGGGCGATAAGGAACAACCAACAGTGAGTTATTTTATTCCTTGGCAAGGAATCGGAACACCCGATAAGCTGCAATGGAACATTAGTAGCAAATATGATGAAACACTGAATTTGGTTGATAAGAACGTTTTAACGCGCTCAACGCAAATATACCGTGATATGAAGCTTGAAAGTACGATAAACCCAGACAACTAATGAGGCAGTAAAATGGAAATCTACAATACCATTGTAAAATTTTTGCAGGAAGGCGGTGTTTTTATATACCCTATTTCCCTAGTTTTCGTCATTGGCCTTGTCATTGCGGCGGAACGTTGGATTTACTTAACCAAAGAAAAATTCAGAAATCGAAAAGCTTTCGATGGATTTCTACCTTTTCTCAAAGAAAATGACTTAGAGAAAATGAAATCTTATACTTCCGATAACAAAGCACCTGTTGCAAGAGTCATTGGTAGTGGCCTGGATATGTTACAGGTTACTAAGCACCGAGTTGAGGTTGAACAATCCATGTCAGAAGGCATGCTTGAAACTATGCCTAAACTTGAATCGCGCACAGGTTATTTATCTGTTCTTGCCAATGTGGCTACTTTGCTGGGCCTTTTGGGAACTATTGTAGGTTTGATTGGTGCGTTTACAGCAGTAGCCAATGCAGACCCAGCCGAAAAATCAGCTCTGCTGTCTTCTTCTATCTCAGTTGCGATGAATACTACGGCTTTCGGATTAATTGTGGCTATTCCATTATTACTGTTACATGCTATTTTGCAAAATAAGACGGCTGCAATTGTTAGTAGTATTGAGATGGCAGCTGTAAAATTTCTTAATGTAATGACATTTAATCGTCATATCACTTCAACAGGTAAAGATAGTTAACTTTATTAAAATCTCCCTTTGAAATGAACATTAAAAAGTAAGAAGGTGAAGTCATGGCCTTGAACTTCAAAAAACAAGCAACTGATGAAGCGGATTTAGACGTTACTTCATTCATGAATCTTATGATAGTTCTGGTTCCTGTATTATTACTTAGTTTAACTTTTAGTCAGGTTACTGTTTTAGAAATAAAACTACCTGAATTAAGTGACAATGTTGGCGAAAATCAAGATGTTCCTCCGCAACTAGAGGTAATGATTGCCAATACAGGGTATAAAGTTTTTTATCCAGAAAATATATTGATACAAGAAATTCCTTTGATAGATGTCGATGGTGTAAAAGAGCCTGATACTAAGACACTGTCATTGGTGATGCAAGAGCTCAAAAAGCAACTCAACGATAAGCGTGAAGTTATTATACTGTCTGAAAAAAATGTGACTTATCAAAATTTAGTATCGACTATGGACGCTGTAAAATCTTACAAAACCGTGGTTGCGGCTAGTGTCGTAGAGATTGAGCTATTTCCTGAAATCTCTTTAGCAGAATCGAGTGAATAAAATGAATACGTCTAGCTTAGGATTTAAGACGACAAAAAAAGCTTATTTTGCAACCAAATTAAACTTGGTTGCTCTGATGGATATTTTTACCATTTTGGTATTCTTCTTACTGCTCAATTCTGGTGACAGTGAAAAACTTGAAAATGCAAAATTCGTCACTTTACCTGACTCCTCAGCAGGAGATGCGCCACATGCTGAGTTGATATTAATGATTAGTGATGAATCGATTTGGTTAGATGAGCAAAAGGTAGTGGATGTTAAAGCATTAGAAAAAAACACGGAAGCTGCTTTTCAGCCATTGCGAGAAGCCCTGGTTGCTTTCAAACAAAAACGAGGTGAACTGTCCGCTTATGAAAAAGAAAACGGTTTATCTATCACTATCATGGGAGATGAAAAAGTCACTTACGATTTGCTTCAATGGGTTATGACTACCTGTAGAAACAATGATTTTCGTGATATTTCTCTCGCTGTGAATCGTGTGGCTGCGGCTGTTTTCAGTGCTACAGGCAATAATACGACGACGGAGGGAGGTTAACTATGTCAATGAGTGCGCATCCTCTTTCCGCTGACCTTGTCTTACCATGGACGATCGATGAACAACAAGAACAAAAATTTTATAAAGGGCTGCGTTATGCTCTTATTGGGCTTTTGTTGTTTTCCCTTGTGGTGCCTTGGTTGCCGGTTTTTGAAAGCGAATACAAAAAACCAGAGAAACCTATTGTTAAAACTAAAGTTCTTTTAAAAAATGAAGTTGTCAAACCTAAGGTTAAACAACCTCCCAAAATAGAAAAACCAAAGCCTAAGAAAAAAGCGGAACCTAAAAAGCCTGATAAACCAAAGCCGCCGCCTAAAGATGTACCTAAAAAAGGTGAAGCGAAAACCAACACTAAAACACGTAAACAAGAAAAACCTAAAGCACCAGTAGATAAAAAAGCAGCTTTAAGTCAATCTCACGGTTTGCAAAGTTTAGCGAGTGAGCTCGCTGCGCTTCGAGGCTCATCTGATGTGAGAGGGCTTAAAAAGAAAGCAGCATCTAACAGCCAAGACGGCAAAGTTGCTCGAGCTGATAGGAGTGTACTTGGAGAAAATACAGCCGTAAAAACCAGCGAAGGTATAAGAATCGATGATAAAATTATGAAAGCTTCTTCAACTGATTTGGTTGCGCATACCACGAAGAAAGTTGAAGGTATTACCAATATCGGTATTGCCGATTTTGATTCACCGTCATCGAAAACAAAATTTCATGGTTCTTCGACATCTTCCCAAAGCACAAGGGATTTGGAAGGCATTCGAGGTACAATTGAAAGGCACAAAGGGCGTTTATACGAGCTTTATAATAAAGCGCGCACAAAAAATCCGGATCTTAGTGGACAGTTTGTTTTTCGCTTGGTTATTGAGCCAGACGGAAGCATTTCCGATTTAAGATTAGTCTCCAGCGAATTGGGTGAGCAAGACCTAGAACAAAAAATGCTAGCCCAATTACAGAAAGTGAATTTTGGTAACAATGATGGTGTTGTGCCCACCTCTGTAGAATACAAATTTATCTTTGTTCCCAGTTAAAATTGAATCAATTAGGGAAGCTTGACTTCCCTCTCTTCTTTAATATATCGGTATTTTGGTTGAAAAGTTCCACATAATGATTTGGGTTTATTTCTCGTTCATTTTGTGATTTTTTTCGTCAACTTTTATCCGCATTGCAAATTTATGAATGGAAACTAACCGTTTCTGTTTGGAAAAAAATAGTCTGCTAATTTTTGTACATCAAAATATTACAAATAAAATAAGCACTTACTCAATAATTTTACCTGCTTCTCAGGTTCAGTGAATAGTTTTTTCGTTATGTGATTCTTACACGGTTTTTTAATAATGATAGATGTCACCATACACAAGTTTTTATGCCGAATTTATTGATTAAATAACACCGCAAAATGGATACGTTAATCTATTTATAGCTAACGAATGAGCAATTGATTTTAATAAGCATTTTGTTCGCTGGCATTAAGTTGGGATATGTTGAGGAGTTTTATGGGCGCAAAATTGTCATCAATAGGTAGCGATGTAACAAAATTCGGGCAAATTTTATTCGCTGTTTGTTTCTTTTTAGTCGGCTGTTCTAGTGATTCTGAAAATCTGGAATCAGAAAATTCTGAGCTGGTTACTGCTTCTCCTATTGCATATATAAAACGTTCCATTTCTCAAATGGAGAACTACCGAGAAGAGCGTTACATTGAGCGTTACAACGCAATTGACCGCTCGCCCTTAGAATTAACCATTCCTTCTGAATTTATACCTGGTGCTAAGTTATTTATTCGCTCGGGTCTTGATGTTAACGCGGCTGAAACAGAGTTATTAGCATCTTATCTTGGAGTGCCAGAATATGATGTAAAAGATTTGAATGTGTCGCCCGATGGAAAACGTTTGGCCTTTGCTGCTCATGGCGGAGTAAGAAACGCAACTCATAGAACATGGAATATTTATCTCTACGATTTTGAAAATAAGACATTACAACGTATTATTAAAGATGACGCTATAGCCAATGCAGGTAATGATACCAACCCAGTATTTACCTCTACCGGCGACATCGTCTTTTCATCGGATCGTAATGCCGGTGTTAATCCTGATCCACAAGTGGAGGAAAAGTGTGAACGCGTGATCCCAGGCTCACATCCCGCACTTTTACATTCAATGAATGCCGAAGGTGAAAATATACAACAATTAACCTTTGGGACAAATATTTACGATGTCAAGCCTACTTTATTAAAAGATGGCCGAGTAGCATTTATTCGTTGGAAAACTGGCTTCGAGCCGGTTAGTTGCGCCAGTCCTGTTGCCTCTAGTACTCTAGCTAGTGTGCAGTCTACAAGCTCTGTTTCAGAGTTGCCTTCTGGATTAAATGAGCCGCCTGAATGGCCGCGTGAGCTGCGTTGCGCTTACTCTTTTGTTTATAGCGAACAAAATGTGCTTATTCAAAATTCTTATGAAATCTTAGCTATCAACCTCGATGGCAATGGTTTACAACAACTTTACAGCCAAGTTTCAACTTCGGAAAGTGATGAAGCTTTTTTGGCCCCGCAAAAACTTTATCAATCAGAAAATGGTAAAATGAATCTATTGTTGTCACATGAACAAAATAAGATTCTTGGGGGGGCACTTTTAGAGCTGAATTCTAACAAAGAAGATAGCTCTAATGCGGTTTTCCGAGCATTTTCTGTATCCTCTCTGTTGTCAGAGTCTATTGAATTGTATCCAGAACAGCTTTCAAATGAAGGTTGGTATAGCGCTGCTTGGCCTTATCAGGATGGTACTTCGCGTTTATTAGTGAGCTGGGCGCAGTGCTCAACGGTCAGCAATGGTGTTAACGCTTTTTGTAGTGAGACAAGTCAGGCTGGTGATTTAGATACACAATACGGTATCTGGGTTTTTGACCCGCTAAAAAATAGTCGATCGCCGATAGTGCGCGCAGAAAAAGATACGGTTTACACTGACATAGCCATGAGTCAAGTGAAAAATGTAGCGGCCTTTCCTTTCGATCCTATCGTGACAGATGGTATAGAAAATCGTGATACTTCCACGGCGATTTGCGACATACTGCCTGCTAAACCACCAATTAATGAAGTACCAATAGCGAATGCTGGCACTGATCAATCAGGAATAATTGGCACGACTTTTAACATCGACGGTGCCTTGAGTTCAGACCCCGAAGGACAGGTTCTATCTTTCAATTGGCGTATAATTGGGAAACCAGAAACTAGTGAATTGGTTCTATCGGAGCCCACATTAACAACGTTTAATCTTAAACCGGATGTTTTGGGTATTTACACACTCGAACTTGTGGTTAGTGATCAAGTTTCGGATAGTCAACCTGATAGGCTTGTTATTTCTGTTACTGAAATCCCCAACGCAGCGCCTACTGCCGAAGCGGGTGGTGATATGACGGGAATTATTGGCAGTAATTTTGTTCTTAATGCATCAGAGAGTTTAGATCCGGATGGCGACTCACTATCTTTTGAGTGGTCTTTACTTTCACAGCCAATGAGTAGTGGTTTAACTATGACATCCACTGCTGAGAAAGTGACGATTAAGCCTGACGTATTAGGTGACTATGTTTTCGAACTGGTTGTGAACGATGGCAAGGTGACAAGTAATCCTGATACCGTCACCGTAACTGTAGTTGCGCCGCCAAACACAGCGCCAATTGCCAATGCGGGGCCAGACAAAACGGTTATCAAAGATACTCCCGTCATATTGGAAGGTATTGGAGCTGATGCTGATGGTGACACGCTTACGTATCTTTGGTCTATTCAATCGCAGCCTGCCGGTAGTAGTTTTGTTTTAAGTAACCCTGCTCTTCCTATGCCATCTTTCGAATCGTCTACAGTAGGGCGTTATGAGTTCGCTCTAGTTACAAATGACGGCCAAGTCAGTAGCTCTCCTGATACTGTTGTAATTACTGTCATTGAACCACCTAATGTCCGTCCAATCGCTAATGCAGGGGATGATCAATCGGGTGTATCAGGCAATTTGTTTACTTTAAGTGGCTTAAATAGTTCGGATGCTGATGGTGATCCATTGACTTATTCTTGGGTGCTGAAAACTTTTCCAGCAGGAGGTGCGGTTAGTATTGTCAATAGCACCAGCCCAACGCCACAAATACAGCCTAACCTTGTCGGTCGTTATGATATCGAACTTGTCGTTAACGACGGTAAAGAAGATAGTTTAGCTGATTCAATGACCGTTACGGTAGAAGAATCGCCTAATCAAGTACCTATTGCGAATGCGGGTCCAGACCAGTCTGGCGAGATTATGGAGCGTTTTACTCTAGATGGTTCTGCTAGTCGAGACCCAGATGGTGATATCATCACTTACCAATGGACTTTGTTGACGAAACCTGCAGGAAGTAGCATCAGGCTTTCTGACCCAGCAACGGTTAATCCTAGTTTTGTTGCTGACGTTGCGGGTGATTATGTCATTCAATTAATTGTTAATGATTCGCAAACTAACAGTTTGCCTGACGAGATTGTGATTACCGTTGACGTGGGCGACAATGTGAAACCCGTAGCGAATGCGGGTGTCGATCAAGTGGCTACCATTGGAACTTTAGTCAATCTCAATGCTTCCTTAAGTTTTGATCCTGACTCTGACCCCATTACCTATTCATGGAGAGTCATATCTGAGCCTACAGGTTCTAATGTTTCTCTAGCGAACCCTAGCCAAGTTGATCCAAGCTTTGTTCCTACCGTTTTGGGTGATTATGAAATTGGATTGATTGTTAATGATGGTGTGCTAAATAGCGATGAAGATTCATTAATAGTTAGCGTAGTTGCTGCACCAAATATTGCACCAATTAGTGATGCTGGCCCCGATCAGAGTGGCGCGTTAGGGCTCACGTTTACATTAGATGGTTCAAATAGTCGAGATAATGATAGCGATCCATTGACTTATGTATGGACATTACTTTCTCGCCCGTCAGGTAGTGGCGTAAATGTCAACAATCCAACTAACGTCAGTCCGACAATAATGCCTGATGTTGCAGGTGATTATGTTATTCAATTAATCGTGAATGATGGAAAAGTGGACAGCAATGCCGATACTGTTACTATTTCAGCGATTAAGGGATTAAACAACAAACCTGTTGCTAATGCTGGATACGATCAATCTGTACTGATTCAATCTGTTGTAACTCTTGATGCTTCAGGTAGTCAAGATGCTGATGGTGATTCTCTTACGTATGCTTGGGTGTTAATCGAGAAACCGCTGGCTAGTCTAACAACGCTCAATAATGCGGACTCTGTTAGTCCAAGTTTTATTCCTGATGAAGTTGGGGACTATGTCGTTCAACTCATTGTTAATGATGGTGTCATAGACAGTGATCCTGACACAGTTAAAGTGATAGCGGCTGTTAAACCCAATGGCAAACCTATTGCCAATGCGGGCGTGGATCAAACCGTTAATTTACAACAAAAAGTTATTTTAGATGGTTCTGCAAGTGTTGATCCTGACGGTGATGCACTTATTTATGACTGGAAACTTGTCTCTCAGCCTGCTGGTGCTAATACAGAGTTAGACAAAGCGAACTCTGTCATGCCTGAGTTCATTCCGAGTGTTATTGGCCAATACGTGATACAGCTCATTGTGAATGACGGTAAAATTAATAGCGACAATGATACTGTGATCGTGAATGCTGTTAAATTGCCTGTTAGCAATCGTAAACCAACTGCGGATGCCGGTCCGGATCAAATACAAAATTTAGGAAGTACTTTTACTTTAGATGGCTCTGGCAGCACAGATCCTGAAATGGCTACTTTGACGTATCGCTGGGTAATTTTAAGTAAGCCCGCTGGCAGTTTGAGCTCGCTTGTCGATAGTCGTTCGGTTAACCCTAAACTTATCCCTGATCGGTTAGGTGATTACATCGTGCAGCTCATTGTAAATGATGGACAGCTAGATAGTTTACCGGATACTGTTAAGCTGACAGCAGTTAAACCTCCGAATGCTAAACCTCTGGCTGATGCTGGGCGCGATCAACAAGGTTTAATAAACAATGTCTTCACTTTAGATGCTTCGGGTTCTTCAGATCCTGATAACGATTCATTAACTTATCAGTGGCTCGTCATCGAAAAACCAGGCGGTAGTACAGAAAACTTAAGTGATGCTTCCTCTGTTATGCCAAGCTTTAGTGCAGATATGGTGGGGCGTTACGTCGTTCAACTCATCGTTAATGATGGCATTCTCGATAGCGATGCTGACACAGTGGTTGTTACCTTGGTTGACGAACCTAATCAAAAGCCAGTAGCTGAGGCTGGTCAAGATCAAACAGGTTATGAGGGGGATACCTTCAGATTAGATGGTTCTGGGAGTTTGGATCCGGACGGGGATGCGATTACTTATCAATGGACTCTAATTAGCAAACCTGTAAATAGTAAAGCCATATTAGAACAATCACAAACGATGACCCCCATACTGAAAACGGATATCGCGGGAACTTATCGAGCACAGTTAATTGTCAATGATGGCCAAGTCAATAGTGATGCGGACAGTGTGGACATCATCGCGCAAGCAAAGCCTAATAAAAAACCTATTGCGGATGCAGGACCCGATCAGCAAGGGGTTGTGAATTCTCGTTTCGACTTAACGGGTCTAGGCAGTCAAGATGCTGATGGCGATCCTTTAACTTATCAATGGAAGATCATATCGACGCCTGCAGCGAGCAACGCTGTTCTTGTTAATGCAACCACAGCTACCCCTTACGTGATTGCTGATGTTATCGGTGAATATCAGATTGAATTAATCATCAATGATGGCAAAGTAGATAGTGTTCCCGATACAGTAAAATTGATAGTAATTGCTAAGCCCAACCAATTACCCGTGGCTAATGCTGGTTACGATCAAAAAGTAAAAAGAAACCAATTGGTTAAACTGGATGGCTCGGGCAGTTTTGATGCTGATGGTGACCCGTTGAGTTATCGTTGGGTGGTAATAGCACCTCTTAATTCTGATATTACTTTGAGCGATAATACAAGTGTTATGCCGGAATTCATTGTTGGCGCTTTTGATAGTTATGAGTTCCAACTGATAGTGAATGATGGTAAAGCGGATAGTGCACCTGACGTCGTGATTATTACTGTTAATAATGTTAAACCTGTGGCCATCGCAGGTCCCGATCAAAGTTTACAACCGGGAGATCAAGCTTTATTGGATGGCTCAAAAAGTTTTGATGCCGATGGTGATACCATTACCTACTTTTGGTCTTTCGTAGAAAAACCACAAGACAGTAAAGCGACCTTAACTGCCAATGATGTATTCAATCCAAGCTTTACTTTGGATGAATACGGTCAGTATAAGTTACAACTCATCGTTAACGATGGTAAAGTCGATAGTGAGCCTGATTATGTGATTATCGACTCAGAAAATCTCCAGCCGATAGCTCGAGCAGGTAATGATCAGGCAGTTAATGTCGATACAATTGTTAAGTTAGATGGAAGCGGTAGTTTTGATCCTAATGGGGATCCATTAACTTATCGTTGGCAATTCATCAGCCAACCTATTGGCAGCACAGCGGTCTTTATAGACGATACCGATGAAAAACCACAGTTCAAGGTCGATAAACCGGGTGAATATGTGGTGCAGCTTATCGTTAATGATGGGATTCTGGATAGCCAACCTGATACAGTCGTTGTATCAACCATTAATTTGCCTCCCGTAGCGAATGCTGGAGAAACACGAATTATTGACACTGAAATGACAGTATATTTGGATGGCTCGAAAAGTTTTGATCCTGAAGGTGAAACCTTAGATTATCGTTGGAAAATCATTAGCCAACCAGATGGTAGCAATGCCACATTAAAAGATGCTAATACGGTAAGTCCTGAGTTTATACCTGAAGTCGCGGGTGATTATGTCGCGCAATTAATCGTTAATGATGGACAATTAGATAGTTTACCTGACACAGTGAAAATTAGCGCGTCAGCGCCACCACCTAAGTGTGATTTATCTGATGCGACCAAGCGTAGCGTTCCTGTAATGATTAGAGACTTTAAAGCTTCTCACCCTGATTTTGAATATGTGATTGGTGATGATGATGAAATCGTTAGCAACACCTTAGGTTCAGATGGTAAGCCGGTTTACAAAAATGGTTGGTCTGGGACGTTAACGACACATAATGCGTTTTACTTTAATCAGTGGTACAACGCTTGTCCTGGACAAAACATTGAAATTCCAATGACATTAACTTTATCGAGAGCACCAGGTTCAACAATTTGGGAATATCGCAATGAAAGCTTTTTCCCAATCGATGGCTTAGGTTGGGGGAACTCAGGTTTAACGACACCAGATCGTAACTATCATTTTACTTTAGAAATGCATCTAACTTTTGATTACAAAGGCGGAGAGGTTTTCACTTTCCGGGGTGATGATGACTTATTCTTATATATTAATGGTAAGCTTGCGGTAAATATTGGCGGTGTCCATCCCGTTATAGAAAGAACCATCGACATTGATGAGTTAGCCCACGACTTGGGGCTTGAGCCGGGTAATACGTACAGTTTCGATTTGTTTTTCGCTGAGAGACATACGTATCAGTCGAACTTTATGATGCAAACCAATATGGACTTGGAATGCGTCGAACCTAAAAAATAATTTTCTTTGTTCATTGACATCACGCAATATTAGTGAGCTTTCATTAAAATTTGCGTGGTGTCTCCCGTCCCTATGTAATTTATTGCCCCTCTTAAGTTAAGTTCTTATATTGCCCATGATAAATTTGAACTTGCTCACAGACTTTTGTTATTCCTTAAAAAACTCAATGACTTGTAAACTTTGAAATATATATTACAACCAGGCTTTGATGAAAAGCTTGTTTTGAGAGAGAGATAAATCTTTAGTATATTTTTACGAGATTGAATTTTTTATAACAAATAATAAAAGGAGTACTCAATGAAATTGTTGAAGCAAAAGTTTATAGATTGCTTAAAACCGGTATCGTTTATCCTGGCTTCATCATCTTTAGTAATTGCAAGCGCTTTCTCAGAAGAAATAACGAATCTTGAAGAAGCTTATGAACGATTGTCAACTTATGAAGAGATCAAACAAGAACTAAAAAAAATTAAAAAAAATGCGTTACGTCCTATGCAGATTGGTCCATTGATTCGCAATGGATACAACCGTGGTTTAATCAATATCGATAGGCCATTAAACAATGTACCTGATTCGGTCAATAAAAATGTTTGTGGTGATAGTAATCCTTATCCGAGTGCTCGTGAAGCTGTTATTTGTACCATTGAAAAAGAAGGAAGAGGCAATAAAGATCCTCAAAAAATTGGTTTTTCCAACTATGGCCGAGAATTGATTGCGGTAAGAATGGGTAATCCCTATGGTCCTAAAGTTATGGTGATCACGCAACAACATGGCAATGAACCTGCCGGTACAGAAGCAGCACTCAATATTATCAAAGCCTATTCTAAAAAACGTTACGGTAATTTTAGAAGTCCTATAAATAATTTGAACATGTTATTTATCGTTCGCGCAAACCCAGATGGTGGAGAACCAAGTCCAGAATGTACCAATATTTTGCCAGTGGCTCAGCCTTTTTTTGGAAGCTGTGCTTTTTCACGTAATAATCTTGACCCGTCTGCTGGAGGAGGTTTTTTAGCAAATACTGAAGAGGGTTTCGCAGGCGTTGTTGGTCATGGTTATAATTTGAACCGTTATCATTATACCAATTTAGATGATGCTATTAGGCCAGTGGAGACGCAGGCCATGGTTGCTGCAGCTTTATCATTTAAGCCAGACTACGTCTTAGATTTGCATGGTGATGCGAAAAAGACAGATTGTGAGCTTGATCTCTCGACACTTATTCCAAATGTTTTTGGTGCTTTACCTTCCGTTAAGTGTATACCATCAGATAACTCTGAGTCGGAAGAGCGTCACTTTAGTATTTTTGCGGATGCGGAATTAAGCTCTCCTGAAGGTATTGAAACACGTGCTTTAGGAGCGAGTATCATGAAAAAAATAGAAAGAGTTACAAAGGGTTCTGTAGGACGTTTTTCTCAACTTCAATTAGGTTCTGGCGTTTTAAATGATGGTTCTGCTTCTGCTTACCAAAATCTAGGAGCGGTATCTTCTGGTTGGGAAACATCAAATTTTGGCTTTGCTTTCAGACCTGATGTGACATCATTTATTGATGGTGTACCTAATATCGCACCCAATAATTTTTTAATTGATCCTCTGTCTTTGGAAGAGCAAATTCGATTAAATACAGTTGCATTGAGAAGAGCTTTGTTTACTATTTCTAAATTTATTTACTGGCCACCACAATCGCAAAATGGTTTTTGTGATTTTCCATTAGCAACCGGTAACATAGGCTCGCTTCCTACTGATTTATGGGGAGCGGATGGTGTAGATGAACCAACAACTATTCCATTAGTTCCAGCGCTTGGTATACCTGTTGCTATTTCTGGTGTGTGTCCGGGGGATGGATAAATAGAATAATCTGTAAAAAAGGATGCTTAAATATGACAGGGTTTGTGAAGTGATTTTGTAATTTCAGGGTATCGATGGCTAGCTTTGGATAGCTAATCATCGATAGGTTTGGGGCTGGCAAAATAATAAATAGACTCTTCTACTGGTTGTAACATTGCTAAAGCTTCATGGGCAGAAGTTGCAGGATCTAAAAAAGCTTCCCAATAATTTTGAGAAATAATGGCCGGCATCCGATGATGTAAATGTGTGATGCTCGTGTCGGCTTGGGTGGTTATCATGATGCTACTTTGTGTTTTTTTACCGTAGATGGCTGCAATAGCAAAGCAAGGTCGGTTTTCAAAATGAAAATAATATTGCCTTTTGCCTGTAGACGTTAAACCTCTTGATTGCGCTTCTATTTTTGTCAGAGTTTGATGCTCTTCTTTGTGTAAGTCATACCAGCCATCGGCTGGAATTATGCAGCGTTGCTGATGAAATGCTGCTTTCCAAAATCGGCTCGTCAATAATTTATCATCGCGTGCATTGTATAAAAATTTTTCATAAATAGAGGCCCCCCACGTAAGCGTTTGAAAGCTTTTTTGAGTTACACAAATAATGTTTGATCGTGGAGTAATATAATTGGGATTCTTAATCGTTGTTGGTACTTGCGGTTCATCCAAAATTTTTTTTATATTAAAAACGCGAGATAATTGTTCAATGGATTTTTCTAGCGTAAATGCAAAGCACATATAACTTCCTAATAAACCAAACGATTTTAATGATAGATAAAATATTGTACAAAATAAGTGGAGAACTTGTAAAAATTGACAATATAGACAGTTTAATTATACTGTTTTTGAGAACAGTATAAAGGTGATTTCATGTTTCAAAATGTTACAGGTTTCCCGAGTGCCGCAGAAGACTTTCAAGCTAAAGGTTTGAATTTGAATGATTATGTTGTTTCCAAACCTGCTGCTACAGTGTTTGCGCGAGCGACCGGTAATGCGATGATTCAAGTCGGTATTGATGATGGTGATTTATTAGTGATCGATAGGAGTTTATATCCACAACAAGGCAATACTGTTGTTGTCGCGATTGATGGAGAATTAGTTTGTCGAATTTATGATAAAAACAAACAACAATTAGTGCCGGGGAATCCAGCTTGTGCTCCCACGTCTTTTTATGAATCAATGGAGATAGAAGGTGTCGTAACTTACGTGATAAAAAAATTGTGATGAGCGACATGACTTACAAGTAAAAAATTAAATGATGTCAATCTAAATTAGAGAAATAAAAAATTTTGTACATTACATTCTTAAAGATAATGTAAAATTCTACGATGTTTATTAAGTAACAATTTTTTGCATTTATGTATTTTAAATATTGCATAGTATAAATTTAAATCAAGTTGTTCTGGCTTTTATATATAAAAGCACTTATTATCCAAAAAAATTAGTTAATAATTACTATTTTTCGACGAAAAAAATATGTAGTATTCACTCCTGAAATTTTGATTAAAAATAATTTACACATGAGGGAATATTTTTTATGAAGTCGTTTTTTACCGCTTGTTTATTTTTTTCTGTGTCATCGGTTATGGCTAATACAGTAGAATTAACACCAGCTATTGATAAAGATTCAGATAATGTGACGGTAGAAACCACACACACACTTTATTTTTCATTAGGGCAAGCTTATCTGGATAGTGAAAAAAGTACAGCCGAAGGTGTTGAGGATAGCGCTCTTTCAATAAGGATTGCTTGGGAAGGTAGTCGTGATTCTTGGGTTTTTGGCGCTGGTCTTTCAGGCTTAATTTATTCGGATAATCGTGATTTTAATCAAAGCGTCGTTGATCAATTTGGTAACTACTCAAGTGCATCTTCTGATGCTCAATCGGTTAGCTTGTTTGGTGAAGTCGGCTACCGTTATACTTTGAGTCAGCAAGCTACTGTGGAATTTCTGGGCGGATATGAAGCTGTGATGTCTTCGAGCCGTTCAATTTCTAATTGTTCGAATTGCCTGTCAGAGGATATAGAACTTGACTCCGGAATGTTCATTGGACCTCGTGTGACTTATCGTTGGTCAAATGGTGTTAAAGTTTATTTGTTGTGGAACCAGCATTTGAGTGGTGATATCGAGTCTAATATTATGCTAAGTCTTGGGTTAAAAATTTGAGTTTTTTAATTGAAGCTGTAAAGTAGGCTGTAGCTTCAATTAAAAAAAATTGAAAATATTTTGTGATTTATTGGTGATGTCAACTAAATACTTCAATCGTTTCCTCAACAAAATCTAAATACTCTTCTCTGCTAAAGCACATTCCAATTTTTTAGCAACGTTTTTAGATTTGTAGTCTTCGGGGTGCATGAGACGAATGATTTCATTGAAGAGCATTAACGGAGAAGATGATAGTTAACGAGTTTAAGCGAGCAGGATATCTTGCTCGCTATCCATAAATTTAAATATCCTTTTGATCGCCAATAATATCGTCATCAGCTAGCCAAGCTTTAATTTCTTGCTCCATCGCTTTGGCGTCACTTTCACAATTGTCATCACCATTTGGGCATTGATGACGCTCAACACCCACGTAATTAACAATAAATGAACGAGCAGGATCATTGGCATCAATTAAGTCGTTGGTGATCATTATTTTGTAAGCTAAATCAAGGCTAGGATGAGCAAAAGCAATGGGTGCTATTCCTCCTTCTTCCTCCGGCTCTCCGGAATGGCACTGTGAGCAGTTATCAACCACCCAATTATAAAATGTATTATTAAAAGCTGACTTGCTGGCTGCACTTCCGTATTCAATATAGCCTGCATTCCAACGATCAATAATATCAACAAATGCATCGGCTAAGGCTGTGCAAGCCACTTCGTCACCACAGTTATGACCCAGCTGCATACGTTCAACGAGACGAGAAGTGATAGGAGTTTCGAAATTGATTGCGGAACTTGAAGATATTCCGTTATATGCCTCATCGAGATTATTACTGGCAAAATTGGGAGCGGTAGGCAGTAAGCCATCATGGCAATTGCTGCAATTTTCTTGAAGTAGTGGCCACAATTCTTGACCAAACCCTGCCATCAAGGAAGCATCTTTATCTAGGCTAACTGTTGAATCAGCAGTGTTGCTCCAAATGGTTATAGAGTCCCCTAACACTCTGGCGTCCGACTCACAGACTGTCCAGCAAAAATGATTATCCAAGATTTTGGTAACAATTGTAGAGTCCAAAGGTTCGTCTAAAGAGACAAAGGGAGTAATACGAGAAAATGATTTGGCAATATCTTCTTCTGCAATGTAAGGCTCTTCAGGATCTACAGAGTTTTCGCTGTGGCATTGCGCGCAGTTAGCGACTAAAAGTGGATGCAATGTTTGCGAGTATGCCGCTTTAGAAATATCTGATAAAGCTGCTGGTGATTCCTCTTCGGAGGAGGAACAGCCTGTAAGTAGGATAAGCACGATTAAATTGACATGTATCGATTTAAACAACATGAGAATCACCCCAAGTACGTTAAAATAGTTTGAATTTTAAACAGCTGTAGTGCTTTATTAGTTAAAATCAGAGTAGTCTTCATGATCGAGCAAGCCAAATAAGAGATAATGAATTCGTGACTAATCTCTATCTTTCTCGATAATTACTGATAAAAATGTGAAATCGTAAGAAATAGAGGGAATGAAGAGCATTTGGTGTTAAATGAAGGCGTTACATCTTTACAGGTATAGCAAGCAAGGTATAGTGTTAAGGTTCATTTAACGACTATGAGAGCGATATTACATGCGATGCGAGTTAACGCCTGCTACTCAATCTATTTCAGGAACCGTTGAAATTGCAGGAAGTAAATATGTTGCTAACCGAGCCATAATGTTGGCAGCCTTGGGTGATGGAGAAAGCCTTCTGGAAGGAATTCCCCATAATGAGGATATAATGACAGCCATTGAAGCTTGGCAACAATTAGGTGCGTCTCTACGTAGGGATAGTAATAATTTATTGGTTGATGGTGTGAAAGGTAAGCTTAATCCATCGCAAGAGACCATTTACACCTCTGCAAGTGGCACTTTTTCTCGATTCATCGTGCCGACACTGGCTATATCGAACCACGAATTTCGAGTGAGTGGAAATAATAAAATGAATACAAGGCCAATGGGCGATATCGTAAATGCCTTGTGTGATATGGGTGTTGTTATCAAAGCAACAGAAAACCGCTTACCTTTAACAATTCGGGGACCCGTTCAAGACAATATAGTAACAATACCCGGTAATGTCAGCAGTCAATATATTAGTGGGTTGTTAATCGCTGCGCCCTATATGCCAAACGGTCTAAAGCTCACTGTGACAGGCGAGCGCGTATCTTCCAACTATATCGATATGACAATTGATTTAATGAATCACTGGGGTGTGGTCGTTGAAGGAACATCGGAAGGTTGGTCCGTTGCTAGTGGTCAGCAATATAAGGCTAAGAACTTAACCATAGAAGCAGATCCCGTGAGTGCATCTTACGCTATGGCAATTGCGGGAATTACTGGCGGTGAAATTACTATTCCAAGATTCAATGTAGACTCATTACAAGGCGAAGCACAATTTCCAAAAGTGCTTGAGAAAATGGGATGTCTTATCAAAAATAGTCCACAAGGTCTGGTCATTAAGGGGCCTCATCAACTCAAAGCACTTTCTGAAATCGATCTTAAAAATATGCCCGATGTTGGTCAAACGTTAGCCGTATTAGCTGTTTATGCGCAAGGTAAAACGAAAATCACTGGAATCAGTCACTTGCGTTTTAAAGAGTCAGATAGAATCGCGGATACTTGTCAAGAATTACAAAAGTTAGGTGTAGAAGCGGTTTATGATGAAGATTCAATGACAATTACAGGCGGTGACGTGCTACCTGGCATGGTTGAAACACACGACGACCATCGAATGGCGATGAGTTTGTCATTATTGGGCTTAAAGACTCAAGGAATCGTAATTAATGATGCTGAGGTTGTGGGAAAATCCTTTCCAAAATATTGGACAATGCTAGAAAATTTGGGTATCAGTGTGATTCAAAACCAAAAATAATTTAATAGCGCCGTTTACAAGTTGTAAACGTCAGTTTAAAAAATTCCATTTTCGTTAGAAAAGCAAAGTTGATAAAAATATTGTAGTTACAGAGAGGGTAAAAATGGCCGGTGATTCTTTTGGTAAACACTTCAAGGTGACAAGTTGGGGAGAATCTCATGGGCCTGCTGTTGGCATTGTGGTTGAAGGGTGCCCATCAGGTTTGATGATGAGTGAAGTTGATTTACAAAAAGAACTGGATCGTCGTAAGCCTGGGCAAAGTGATATTGTCACTCAGCGTAAAGAGCCAGACAGCGCAAAAATATTGTCAGGGGTGGTGTCGGGTAAAACGACGGGCACACCGATCAGCTTAATGATTGAAAATAAAGATCAAAAATCGAAAGATTACAGTGAAATGAGTCAGTTATTTCGACCAAGTCACGCGGATTACGGTTATCACGCAAAATATGGCATTCGTGATGTTGCCGGGGGAGGCAGAAGTTCGGCGCGTATTACAGCGGGTATGGTAGCGGCTGGAGCGATTGCTAAAAAAATATTGTGGGAGAGTGCAGGGGTCAACATTGTGGCTTATGTGAAGTCAATACAAGAACTCGTCTGCGACCTTGATCCTTTGACGATTACCGAAGAAGCTGTTGAAGCCAATGCGGTCAGGTGTCCTGACAGCAAAGTTGCCGGTGCTATGGAATCACGCATTAAACAAATACGAAAACAAGGAGATTCTATTGGAGGGACGATTGAATGTATTTGCCACTCTGTGCCTGAAGGATTAGGTCAGCCAGTTTTTGATCGCCTTGAAGCGGATTTAGCCAAGGCTATGATGTCTATAAATGCGACTAAAGGCTTCGAGATTGGCAGTGGCTTCCAAGGAACTCATATGAAAGGCTCTGAGCATAACGATATTTTTTTCCAGTCAGAAGGGAAAGTAAGAACCCGTACAAATCATTCAGGTGGTGTACTAGGCGGCATTTCCAATGGCATGCCAATTATTTTTCGCGTAGCCTTTAAACCCACAGCAACCATTATTCAAGATCAAGAGACAGTCAACGAACAAGGTGAAGGAGTGATGTTTAAAGCTAAAGGACGTCACGATCCTTGTGTTCTGCCAAGAGCAGTTCCCATTGTAGAAGCTATGGCTGCGCTTGTCATTTGTGATCATTATTTATTACACCGTATGACTCGCCTATAATTTTTTTAAACGATTCAGATGCGAAGTATGCGAGTATTGGGAATCAAAGGTTTATGTTTTTTGTCCGGCTTAGATAAATGTAAAATATAGAAAAATTCATTTTTGAAGCGCTTCACAATTAAATTAAATTGATAGTAAAGCTTCAGTAGTGTTTGGGTTTTAAGCTAATCTTATATATTAATGACTCCTACTGAAAAAACGAGAGAAGCCAAGGATTAAACTCATGCTTACCGTTTAAGCTTATCGTTTAAATAATGAGAGGTTGTAGAAATGTTTGCTTTTATAAAGGATTTTTTTAAGGGTAGACCGAAAGAAATCAAACAGGAAAATGTATCAGAAACCACTGCTAGGGTTGAAATGGCGAAAAACAATCGTCGACGCACAATTATGTATGATCCTGCACTTATTGATACACTCAAAGCCGATCATTCTGAACTGGTTATGATATATGGACGAATG
>JBCCZV010000042.1:0-28659 GCA_039187085.1 Pseudomonadota bacterium | reverse complement strand
CGGTGTTAAATTTAAAAAAATATTGTGATTTTATGATGAAAAAAATTAGAATTGTCGATTATGAATTTAATATTTTAATTAGAAAGTGAGAGACTGTAAGGTTTTTCCAAAGAATTTAAGTTTTTTGATTTTTCAATAAAAGATGTGTTGTTTGATGGTAGAATTGGAAAGGTGTGTGTTTAAATGAAAAAAATAGAATTTGCTGATATAAATTTCAAAAAAAGGTACATTACTATTGTACCTTTGATGATGATCGGAAATAATTAACTCTTTGTTAAAAATTATATAAGAATTATAATTACCCACACACTGAGAATTTATAAAATCAAACTTCTTGATGAATCCTAGATGCTAAATGAAAAAAGTTTTTCAGTTTGCGTTTTTGTGCATCGAAAAACCAAGTGTTCGATGCTAAGAATAATTTATATGGTTAATTATCTGGAGCCTTATCCATATCTCTTAAAGCAAGAACACTCTCAGGGTAATCGTGATTTTCTCGCATATAATATCCTGATACGATCACTTCTCCGGTTTCAGAAATCTTATATTGACTAAAGCTTTTTGCTTCCCAAACGAGCTCATTACTAATTTTACTAATGTGATGTTGTAGGTTATCAGTATGGGGTAATTCGTAGCTTACTTTGCATAAAGTTGAATAGCAGGTGTTTTCAAGAATCGTAACTTCAGGTACCTCATTCTGCAAAGACGATAAAGCATTTTCTATTTGATTCTGTGCTTGTAAAGCCCAATCATTATCAGTTTCTTCGTTATAAAGGGCCGCATCAAAAGCTTCGCTGTAAGTGAGGTTGCTCGATTTTGTGGGATTTTTCAAAGGATAAGAAACAGGAGTAAGATGATTTGTGACAGCGGCAACAGGGTTTGTATCAAGTCGCTTTTCGATAGCGTTAATTTTATTATTTAATTGCGATATTTCTTTAAGTAAAAGTTGCATGTGCTGTTTGAGTTCATTCTCACTGTTTTTCATGGAGGCAATGTCAGATAATACTTGGTGTGAAATACGCGTTGCGCTATTTTGTTTGGTTATTGAGTAGAGTGGGTTTGAATCGGTTGTTACTTCATCTTTATTTCCTTGATTGAAAAAATATAAAAAACAAGCAAGCAATAAAATAAATAGTGCCGATAAATAAAGAATTTTCATGCTGATTATATCCTTTGGTTGAACACTATGCAATACACTCAAATGATTGTTGAATGTATTGCATGAATGGTTATTAAAATTTAATGGTTATTCAGTAATACGGTAAGTACCAAGCCATGAAGCACCATTAGACGTTTTTTTAGGAACAGAACAACTCAAAAAATAATGACCATTATCACTGGCAGGTAAGCTAGTATAATTTAAAACTTGCCAATTACTATTAATGCCTGATGTTTTTTGCGTTTGATTCCAAATAAAACCACCTGATTGTCCAATACCATTATAATGACTAATTAAATTACAACTAATATCTTCAGTAGAGCTTAAATCTTTGACTTCAATCCAAGCACTTTTAAGTTGATTCGTGCTTTTTGTCGCTACACAATCTACATTCATAGTGGTTGTACTGGAGTCATTAAATATATTACTGAAATTTAAAATTTTACCATCACCCACAAATTGAACGCAGGACGAAGCATTATAGTTTTTTGAATCAGCCTGAGTGCTTCCAGTCATTAAAGCTAAACCTAACATACAAATTGATAAAGAGATCAGTTTCATGAGGATACCTTTTGAAAATATGAATGTTTATTTTAAATTATTGTGAGTTTGCACAATTAACGAATGTGCAGAGAAAAATAGTATGATTAAAGAAACGCACTTGCAAAAGGAAATCTGGTAAATTAAATAGTTTAAATAAAATGTAAAATAAAAATAATTCTTTAAGGTTGATTGTATTATGAAAATATCAGACGATAAGCTTAGATAGAAAATAGTGTTTTTTGAAGATCAAGATTGATTTTATAAAATCAATCTATGATTTAAGGATTTTATAGCGAGTTCATTGATATCAGCTTATACCACGTTTCTTATGTTTTTGCCTGGTATAAGCTTTGAGTTATCGAGGGGTTGATGGCATATCCTGTGAATCCACACTCTCATATTCACCACCAGCGCGGTGAGGAGCCGTTGATGACCAGCCTGAACCGGTTGAGTAATAATAATGTTGAGTGCTATCCGGAATGCTGCCAGACCAAAAGTTTATCCCAACTTGCATTCCAGCATAACTGGCGTGAAAGTAAGTCGTTCTATGAGTTCGGCCATTGGATGCATATTTATCGCCTGCTGACCAAATTTTTTTAAAGTTGCTAGGTCCACTAGGTGTGGCCACGGTAGATACCACATGGCTCGGTGGTAAGCGGGATAAATTAACAGGAATATGGCGACCAACCATAATTGTTAATTTAAGACTAGAGCCAAAAACACCGTCCAGCTTATTAATATCACTAGCATTGGCTTGATAGGCATCAGAACCTGCAAAACCTCCTGTACCATGGGATTGTGTTTTCAGTTCAATCAGCCAGTGATTACCACCATGATTAACGTCAAAGTCGATAGGACCCTGTGAGCTATAACCATTGACTTCTCGGCAGGCGGATGGATAAATCGTTAAAAGGTGTAAATGCAATTCGACTTGCAGCCAAATTTCCCATTGGGCTTGAGTCATCGACATAACATGATATATTTTTGCATGATTGGCATCAAAATAGTGAAAAATATCGTCTATAACAGCCATAATTTATTACTCCAATCCTTGGTGATATCCATAAAATGAAAAACTGCTTGTACTATACCGCTACGGCAAGCAAACCCTTTTTAGCATTATCGATTAATTCGGGTGTTTGACTAGAGGCAACACATTGTTGATACCAATAATGTGCTTTTGAAATATCTTTAATATCACTAGGGTGTGTATGATAAAGTCGTGCTAAATTGTATTGAGACTTATCACACCCAGATTCAGCGGCTAGCGTATACCAGCGAACGGCTTCATCAATTTTTTCTAGTTCTTCTTCATGAATAGTGCCTAATAAAAACTGTGCATCCATACTGTTTTTTTGTGCTAATAACTCAAACCAATGGATAGCTTGGGCTGGATTTTTCTCTGTATCCATCCCTTGATAATACATCATACCCAAAACATAAGCGGACTCAGCCATTCCTGCGTTAGCTGATTTTGTAAAGTGTTCGATAGCTTTAGGGACATCTTTTTCAATACCTAAGCCTTGTACTAACATCAAACCCAAATGATAATCCGCAATCACATTATTGTGGACGGCCGCTTTGGATAACCATTGATAGCTTTTGCTATAGTCTTGTAGTGCGATAGAACCATAGAAAAATATTTTTCCCAATTCTAACTGTGCAAGCATATGATCCTTATCAGCCGCTTTTTCAAGTAAAGTCATTGCTTCTATCGAGGCTTTACCTGGAATTTGTCCTTCTTTAATGAGAATAGCAAGAGAATAAATCGCATCAGTATTATTAGCATTCAATTCAATAGCTTTTTCATAGAGTGTTTGTGCTTTAGCACTATCTTTTGGAGTGCCTTGCCCTTCTTCGTGCAAACGTCCCAAAGTAACACAAGCCTCAGAAGAGTCTTGTTCAACCGCTTTTTCCAAACAATATTTAGCGAGTGCATTGTCTTGTTTAACTCCTGTTCCGGATATCAGCATAGCTGCTAAATTAAGTTGGGCTTGTACATGGCCTTGTTCCGCTGCTAATCGATACCATTTAGCAGCCGTTTGATAATCTTGTTCTACGGTTTTGCCAAAATAATAATGTTGGCCCAGTAGATATTGAGATTCCATATTATTTTTTTCGGCAGCTTGACGCCAACAAGCAATAGCTTTTTCTTGATCGGGTTCGGTATTTAAACCTAAATGATAAGACATACCTAAATAAAAGGTTGCTACAATATTACCACCTTCCGATAACTCGGAAAGCTGTTCAATACTCATACCTGATTGTGCCGGATCAATTAACATGGTTTTTCTCTCATTGATTCAATGGTGATCAAGGATTAGATCGTTAGCGATCTAGTATGTACTGTTTTTTACCATTTGCATTTGTTGTTACCCACTTCCTATCTTCACGTGTAAACACAATTTTCGCTTTATGTGCAGGTTCGGCGTTCCTTGCCTCTAATTGTGAACCACCCACTAAAATAGTCATCTCATCAGCAAAATGATGATTGTCAACAACAGAAGGAATGATATCTTCAATCACAGAACTCACTAAAGATTCTGCCCATTGTGTCAAATGATTGCTTTGAGGGTTTTCCGGTGAAGGATGACGGGCTTGAAAAAGCTGTCGTATACTATCCAAAAAATCTTGTTCTTGTGCATGTTGTTGAATATCGTAAAAAAAATTTTCGAGTGCAGAAACTAATTTTTTTTGCACTAAAGCATATTGAGTTTGGTTCTCTTTTAATATGCGATGAATATCTTGTTTGAGTTGATCGATATGTCGTTTCCAGTAACTGGTCTCAAACAAATTATCACCAAAATACTGTTTGAAGGCTTGTGAATGAGAAAGATCAGTAATAGCAATACAGAGCCTATGTGTGATGTTTTTTCTAATTTCTGGCTCGCGTAATAAATCCAGTGATGTAGGAGCCACTTCAAAACCAAATTCCAATTCAACAGAATCAAATGTCATGCGCGGAACGGGAAATCCTCTTAAAAAGTCATCTTCTAAATAATCGTTAGCAACTTTTAAAGAGGCTCTGTCTGAAATTTTACGACTTTGCGTGAGTTGATGAAGAAAGGCACCCACAAATTGGGTTAATGAAATCATAAGCCACCATTTTTGGTAAATTGTTTTTAAAAATAGTTTACCCAGAAAGACTTATGAAACATTAACGTATTTGTGAGAGACTGTCATTAAAAAAAATTAATGCGGATTTTGTTGTGCCGCTGAGTTCGCTTTCATGCTTTCTGTTAACGCTTTAGATTGTGCAGAAATCGATTCGCTCATAACTTGTTGAATGAGAGCAGATTGTTGTTGAATAACATTCGAAAAAATATCCAAAACATTACGCATGCCACCGGGCATAGAATCTTGTACAGCATGCACCGTCACACGCAAACTATAGGTATCATCAATAACATTATTATGTTGGAAAGTGTTTTTATCGGTTACGCTAGTTTGCCAGCTGCTATGTTCAACTTCTAGATTTTCGCCACCGCTCGCACTCGCACTGGCATCGGCTTCATTTTTGATGGATGTACTTTGTGTTGAATGTAAACTCACATTCAAATCGATAGTCATACTATCAACACGAATAAAAGGAATAGGAAGCATGGTTAGCAAAGGCACTTTAATGGTGAGTGCATCACCGCCCAAACCACCACTTATAGCACTTTTAGCGCCAAGCATTTGTCCATAATCAAAAGGAACAACTTTCAGTTTTAAAGGCTCATCCGTTTGATTACCACTGGGTTTTTCAAAAGCGGTATTTTGAATAAATTGTGTGGTCACATTGGCGGCATTGGCTTGTGCGGTGATAACAGCTTCTAAAGGACCACCAATGACTTGTGAAAAGTCGATAGCAGCGAGCTCTCTACCTTGGCTTAACATAATAATCTCCTTGATGTATCAGAAAAGGGTAAAACATATAATTATTGAAGTCTTGATGGAATGGGTGGAGCAGCATTCGATTCTTTATCAGAAACTTTCCAGGCATATTTATTTTGATGACGCTTGATCGTATAATCATAAATGACAGGTGTTACATCGTTCGTCAATTTTTTATGACGATAAAAAAAAGCGATACCCGCACTGCCATTATTGCAATGACAATGATAAGACACCCCAATAGCAGCACCACCTACAACGCTATTAGTGGTTAGGTCACCTTTGGTAAGCGCGTTATGATCAGAAAGTTTTAATGTCACTTGTTGTAATGCATTGCATTGATCAAAAATAGGCTGCATATTCCAGGTTGTTGAGTCATTCCACGTAAAGGCAACTGGTGTAGCCGCAGCTGGGGCTGCCGCTTGCCGTTGTTGGTGAGCATGAGCAACAACACGCCATTTTCCTGAAATTAAAAAATGGTGTAGAGGGTGGACGATATCTTCTAAAACTTTTATAGCACTGTATAAATCGATTTCAGAATATTGTATGGCGGTATCAATATCCTGGTTGGAAAAATCTGTTGCAATATCGTGATAGCTCAAGGTGGCATAGGCTTTAGGCCATTGTGCATTGCCGCCCATTGCTTGCAACGATGTATTAAGCATTGGCAGCGTGTTGATAGGTTGGTTTTGAATATCTTTCACTGACAAATAAACCTGTATCCAGACTTAAAAGATCACGATAAAGCATTACTCGAAACCCACCACTGGGCACATCTTGCGGAATAAAATTGGGCAAGACCCGAACGATACGACAATTCACCCATTTTCGATAAAGGCAAAGATGTGGATCTCTAAACAATAGTTTTTGATTGGGAGTAATACCATCCTTAGCATAATAGTCTAGCGCATTTCTTATCGCCAAATTTATTTTAATATGATGATTGCCTGCATAAGAAGGGATAGGACCTTCGGCAAGTACCTGAGTACATCCTTGTTTTTTAGCAAAATCAAGTACTTTGTAGACTAAAGCTTTAGCGGTTTGTGTCCCTTTCATCAAAGGACTGAGCCCGAGGTTATAAATAAAAACGGTATCAAAAGCTTTAGGCGTTACTTGAGTTGACCAGTCATAAAAATTATTAGGAATACGTTGCGGTTGTGATACGTCATAGTTTCCAAAAGAAAATGAAATAATACCTTCTATAGCAGAATTAATACTGGCATAAACCTTATGACCTAATTGAAATCGCTGGGCATACAGCGCATAACTTGCCTGCATTGATTTAGGAAACGCTTTTTTCTCGAATTGAAGCATAGCTTCGAGATCATTTTCAAAGAGTTCAACCAGCATGAAAATCTCACTTTAACGTCCTTGGAAAAAGTATAGCAACCTTAAGCCTGACAGTAAGAAATAAAATCTTCAAACTTACCATTTTTACCGCGTTCAATATGGTCTTGATAACTGATATCAATCTGCCAGTGGCTACCGAGTTGATTTTTTAAGTAATACACGATTTGATGTTCTTCTTGTATAGACCAGGGTTTTTCGGTGACGACTTTCGCTTCAAGACGTTCAACAGAATGCTGCAGGATCTGAAATTGATGAATAGCAGGAAAATCGTTTTGAGAAGCGTGGCTTAAATCACTTTCTTTTAAACTAGGCCAGCGTTGACTGCCATCAGGATAAAGCAGCATATTTCGCTGTCGTCCAATAATTTTTTCTAACACCGGAAGATTGCGGCCACAAGCACAGGGATCCCCAGGGATAGCATAATCACCAATAGCGTAACGAATAATCGGATGAGAAAAATTATGCAGAACTGTAATTACCAAACGTCCGATCTCACCTGGCTTACAGGGTTCATTATCATTATTTAAAACTTCAACGATTAACGCTTCTGATTGCACATGATAATGATGGGCATGTGGACACTGTAAGGCAATAGGACCAATTTCTTTCGCGGAATAGCCATCAGTAACATCAATACCCCAGGCGTGCTTAACAAGGTGCCGAGTATGAGGTTCCAATACTTCTCCATAAGTGCCTATCTGTTGTAAAAAGGGCAGGTCTATACCGTGTTTGATGGCATGCTTGGCAAGGGTGGCAATAATAGAAGGATAAGAAAATAAGTAATTCGGTTGAAAGTCACATAAATGAGCCAAGTGTTCTTCAGTGCTTAACTGAGGGCTCATCACCATAGCTGGCCCGGTTTCGATGACATTATTGGTAAGCGTTTCCCAATTTTTTGCGAAACGCAGCTTGGCAGCGTGAGGATTTGACGATTCTTGAATATAAGCGGCTTTTAATTGGGTATTTTCTTGGCTCCAATGATGCTGTCTTAACACCATCGCTGTTTTAAATAACAACCCCAAAGTCGTATGGCATGAACGTAATGGCATACCTGTTGAGCCGCTGGTAAAGTATTCCATTTGTTGTCCATGATCTTCGGGAATAATTTGACTTTGCCAATCCTTAGTCGCTGCTTGCAGCATTTTACGATCGATGATAGGCAGTTGTCGCCACTCTTCCCAAGAGGTCATATTGGTTGTTGTTATTCCATGTTCCTGAAATAACGCTTGATAAAAAGGGCTATTGGCAACACTGTGTTTGACTAAAATGTTAGCTTGCCGTAATTGTTGTTGTTCGATGTCCTTTAATGGCCACCATTGCGTTTGATCCAATTGGTATAATAATGAAATCACACCACCAGCCCAAGGGTTTAATACTGGTGGCCAAGCCGTTTTGGAAATATGACTGTTAAAGTGAAAGCTATGTGCTTTATCTAACAAAAAACCGGTTTTGGTCGTATTCATTTTTTTCAATGATTGGTGAAAAAAAAAGAGAGTTTTTAGAGTATGGCTAAAATCACTCTAACTACCAAATTTCAAAAAAGAGAAAATAGAACAATGAAAGGTAACATTGTGTCTCCACAATATCCCTGAGAAAAAATCCTAATCACGATGTCAATAATCGACTGAATGATGATGCTATTGAAATGACGATACGTAGAAACGTTCTTTTCTACTTCAAAATAATTAAAGTGATTAAAACAAAGTATTAAAAACACTTCCTTTCTGGTTAAACTGACATTTATAAGCCTTTGATGATTAAATTCAAAAATAATTACCGCTACATTTGCAGGATTCTTGGCTTGCACAGCCATCGATTTTTGTTTCACAAATAGCTAGATTGTGAAATTATGGATAGATTTTGGAATGGATTGCACAAAAAAAACTCAAAAATAATCATAAAGTTTAGATTTTTTACTTTCTTATCCGTTAACGTTATGAGCATGCGAGAAATCTGTTGATAGGAAGTTTATCCAATTTTTTTAAACTTTAGTCTGTTTTACTATTTGATCATCGTATATCACCCGAAAACATAAAAAATAAAGCTAGCGGATTTAAAACAATTTTTGGGGTATTTATGTTTTATCAAACAATAGTAAAAATATTTTTGCTGATTGGCTTTTTGTTCAGTAGCTCGCTTCTCGCGCGGTTTTATCCACCACAATTAGAACCTATTCCCGTTGCTGGTAATGCATTAAAGTCAATAATGGATCATTCGTTACTCGCCATTGATGATCAACATCGGTTGTGTATTGTTGAAGCTAATCGTGGTTTGTATTGTTACGATGGCAATCATTTAGCGCATATGGCAGACGATGCTTTAGGTTTAGTAACATTAGATCATCGTGATATTCATCGTATCGTTTTTTCAATTAAAAACCGACTCTATCAACTCCATCAAGGTAAAATTGATTTATTTGAATCACAATTACATTTAGAGAAGCAAGAAAATATAACCGCTTTGTATCCAGTAGATAATGCTTCTTTTCTAGTCGCAACTAATCTGAATGTTTATTACTATCAGGATACCACAATTAAAAAATTAACAGCAGTTCCTCATAATCTTTACATTTATTTTATCAGAAAAAATGATGAATCACGTATTGAATTAGCAACATCCAAAGGAATCATTGACGTTGATTTGCTCACCAGAAAAATGCGATATCGCTTAAAAGAAAATAAAGTGTATTATTTATATAAAAATTACGCCCTCACTGCACAGGGTATATACCAAGAGAATAAAAAAATCAGCGATAAGGTGTTCTTTCACGCCAGTCAAACTATCAGTAAAAAAATTCTATTATCTGGACCACAAGGGCTTTGTTACTTACAAAATACGATTTTATGCAGTGCCAACAATACCAGTGGCAAAGTGTATTCCACCTTAACGGATCAATACGGCAACTTGTGGGCGGCGACCAATAAAGGCATTATGTTTGCGCCTTTTGCTCACGTTGAATATATCAATCAACAAACTGGATTGAGTAATAGCAATGTAGTGGCATTAGTTGCTCATCAACAAAATCTTTATGTGGGTACCGATCAAGGGATCAATATTCTGAATTTATCGAATGGTAAGATTAGCCCATTAACGGTGACCGCCAATGATAAAGTCACCGCATTGCTAGTTGCTGAAGATGGCTACTTATGGGTAGGTACACAAAAAGGGCTATATCGTTACCATATTGATACACGGCGAAAGGAATATAGTTTATTAAAAAATAAATTGGTGACTTGGATAGTCAATTACCATAATAAAATTATTGTATCCACTTACAATAAAGGTGTTTTTGTATTTGATACAGCAGGTAACCTTATTCACGATAACATCGAATCTTACACACAAAAAATCACTAAAATTGTCAACTGTCATGATAACTTGTATTTAGGCACTGAGTATAAAGGTATAAAGCGTTTTGATAATGCCTTTCAAATCTCTCATTACACCAACAAAGCTAATCATGCTATTCTCGCTTGTTATCGCGATAAAATTGTTACAGCTGGGAGTATGAAGCAATTAAAGTTTTTTGATCTCAGTTTAAAAGAAAAAAAGCCTAAGCAATTAACCGCCAGCATTAACAGTCTATTACCTGACAAAGATATTTTATGGGTCTTTCATCATAAAAAGATTAGCCAATGGCAAGCGGATAAACTGATTAAAAATTACAAAGCGCCGCTAGAAACCTTGTATCATAATATTGGATTACGCCATCTACAATGGTTGTTAGCAGGCAGCCCAGATGGTTTAGCCATTATTGATACCCAATCATTACAAGCCTATAACCCACCGGAAGCACAGGTATTGTTAAACACTTCTGTCGATAACACCAGTGGCGCGCTAGTGATAGAACCGCGATTAAGCAATCTAGTCTCCATCTTAAATAACCAAAATATTTTATACCGTACTAGCAATAATGATAATTTTTCGGTGATTCATGCCAATCGTAGTTTAGTGTTTCCACAAGGGTTAGATGAAGATAGTTTTGTAGAATTTAAAGGTGTACATGGCGTTCAGACGACGGCTTCTGTCTTTTATCAAGCACCGCATAATAGTGGTTTACAGATTTTTAAACATCAAATTTTTCATCTGTTTAATATCATGACATTTATCGCTTTGCTCATTGTTTTAGCGATTATTATTGGGTTAACTAAAGAAAACACACGAGCGAAAAAAGAAAATAAAAAACTGATTGAAAAAATCAAAAATTTAGAAGAAGAACCCATCATACAAAATGATATTTCTATCGTAGAAGAAAAAGAAAGCAAAGAATCTTGCTTAGATGATGAAAAAAATATTTGCAAAGACGTTACAAAGCACGCTAAGCAAACCTGAAGATGAGCATCTGTTGCTATTAAAAAGCTGCAATACATTTCTATTGAAAAATGCTAGGGTATATCCGGCTAAAGAATTAGCTGATTGTCTAGGCGTTGATATACAAAAATAGAACGTACACTTTTAAAGTATTTTCGTTCATCTGCCATCGTACGATATCAACATCTTTTTTTTCGATATCACGGAGCGAGTTTACTTCAAGCAATAAGAGATGATTCGAAAATAATTCCTGATACTTAATGCTTAAAACATGAGGAAATAATCATGAATCCTAAAAAAAAATTTGCATTACTTTCATTAATGGTTTGTTGGATGATGTTGCCAGCGATGGCCAATAACAATGTGTTATTGGAAGGAGAAGTTAATGGAGCAGCCACCAGGTTACAATTGGGTTTTTCGATAACAGGACAGTTAACCCTAGAAATTAATACAGCGCATCAAGAAGCAGAGCTTTTTACTGCTCTGGTCAACTATTTTGAAAATACCTTAGACGCTTCAAGCAATGTACTGCTCGATCAAACCTTGCCTGAAGTCGGTAGTACACTGGTGTTATCGACTACTAGCGATGAAGCCATACAAGAGCACACATTACACTTGGGTGACATACAACTTCTATTTTTTGAAAACAACGTGCAAATCCTGAGTGGGGAAGCCGTGAGTTATGGTCTTTTACAGTTTTTTAGTCAATTGCCTTTAAACGTGACCTGGGAACACAATCAGGCAACCTCCAACGATTTTTCATCCACACAACCCATGAAAACTCGTGGTAATCCCCATAGTGATGGCTCTACAATTCCCACAGGACCGTCCAACTAAGAAGTTTTGCATCCACAAGCTGCGCTCTTTTAGAGCGCGACTCTTCTTGATATAAGTTACCTCACCCACTTCAAACATACCATCAAAACATTACAGACATTGTGTGGGTTGTTGCTGATTAAGACGATCGAGTAAAGAAACAATATGCACAATACCATCACCATTTGCTGTAGCGAATGCAAAACCATTAGGAGAAAAATTTACTTCATTGGTATATCGAGTAAATTCATACAAAGCGAGTTCTTCTCCCGTCTTGAGATCCCAGAGTCGTGCAGTATAGTCATCACTGCCGGTTAGTAACCAGCGCCCATCATCTGAGAATCGGGCATCTCGCACTGTGGAGCGATGTCCTTCAATAGTCCTTACCAGCTCTCCCGTAAATGTCCGCCAAATTTTAGCGGTATTATCCCAACCGGATGTCACAACCGATTGTCCATCATGAGAAAAAGCAACGCCGACGATGGTACCGGTATGGCCGAGATAGGTTTGCAGAAGAGCCCCGGTATTCATATCCCATAGTTTACCGGTTTGATCGCCACTAGCTGATAAGATAAAGCGGCTATCTGGCGAGACGCGGACTGCTGTTGCATAGGTAGTATGTCCCGATAGTGTACGAATAAGCGCGCCACTTCGTGCCTGCCATATACGAATTTTTTTATCACTACTGGCCGTTACGATAAATTGCCCATTCGGTGAATAAGCAATATCGCGGACATTACCCTTATGGTTAGCGAGTTCAAATTGTTTGAGACCTGATACGGCATCCCAAATAATCGCCTCATCGTTGCCGGCGGTCGCAATGTATTGGCCATCAGGAGAAAATGTGGCTGCATATATCCAGCCATCATCACGTAACGTTAACAATTTTTGTCCGTTGAGAGCATCCCACACCGTGGCTGTTTTATCATAACTTGATACCACAAGCCTGCGACCATCCGGTGAAAACTGCGCGTCGCTCAGTGTTGATTGATTAACGACAATATCAAGATCGTCATGAATCACTGAGGGATAACAATTAACATTCAGAGAATCGCTATCCACTCGGCTAATTTGAGGGCTGTCAAATATATTTTCCAGGGCGCAAACAACTTCTTCGCCGGCCATGGATTCTATTTCAAAGGTATTAGCGGGTATGGCAAGCCGCCGAGACCGGACTTCTCGAAAACCAATATCATCACCAAAAAAATCCTGGTAATGTGCCCGTACTTTAATAAAGTCACACAAATAATCAGAATCACTATAATTCGATGCAACAAAATTGATGAATCGACGTGACTCATGCACAAACACACCAATATCAATGTCATCTGGCAAAGCGAGCAATGCACTAAACTCAGTACTCGCATTTTCTGGATTATCGTCAACAATATCGAAAGCAATCTGTTGCTCGTTTGCATGATGCGATTGTAACGGTGCAAAACTCGTCTCCGATTCGGCAGATAGTGCATGCAGCTGACCAAGGCCACTCAACAACAACGCAAGACCACTTCCGATGGTATTGATACTCTGATTCAACATATTGATACCCTCTTGTTTGAACAAATACCAGTATTTGAACAGGGTGAATCATTTATCATTAGTAAATTTCCAGCAAGAATTGAAAATATTCAGTCAAATATCGAATAATTTTAGTTATAGTTCGTTCATTATTTTGTGAAGTGTGTTGTTATATTGTGAGCGATGAAATTATGATGTGATTCACGATGATGAGGCTTTGGTTTTTAGGAAGATACTCTTTGTCTGGAAGTCATGACACTTAATGCTAAATATACTTCTAACTTAATGCTAAATATACTTCTAGTGGGTGCAAGATAACGCTTTACTATAGCACTTTATTGTTATTGCTAAAGGAAAAACGCTGTGATAAGAAATTTTTTCTGTTTGCTATTATTATTGTTTTGTGATTTTTCATGGGCTGCTCCCGTCTGGTCGCAAGCCGGTAAAGTGACGTATGTATCGCTATCGAATACTGGCAATCATGTGTATTTCCAGCTATCTAGCCCGAAAGTGGGTGGTTGTGCAGGGCGTTTTTATATGTTGAACCTGGTCGATAACCATGGGGAATGCGATATTCAGCATGTTACTGACTCATAAAGTAAGCCAAGAAAAATTGATGGTCTATGCCACGGGCCAATGTATTGGTAGCAACAATGCAGAAATATCAATTCTGAAAACGCTAGGTAATAATACATCCTATTAAATCTACGATAAAAGATTGAGAATCAAGCATACATGAAGATGTATGCTTGTGTTTTTTCTCACTGTTTTTACTCTATCTCTGTTTATCTTAATACTTTAATGTTTTGCATTTTTGTAGCCACAACAATAAGTTAATCGACGTCTTCATAAAAGTACTCTTTTCTCATCATACAGTAAGTGGGATTTAGGTTTTACAGTAATATTTGAAATTTTTAAAAAATATATTTTAACAACAGCGATCCAAGTTACTTGTTCTCCAAACTTGGATATCTAAATATTTTCTGAAAAAATTTGAGAAGGCCGTCGAGATTTTAAATAAAAACCATGCTTATAATTTGTCCAAAAGTTTTCTCAAAATCATTATCAATAAATATATTATGTATAGTTCTGCTAAGGAGAAATAATGAGATTTGTCATAGTATTATTTTTATTTTTTATCAGCTTCACGGCTGAAAGTGAAAATAAATTAGAGTTTTTTCAAAGTCAACCTGTCTACAGTAAAATCAAGTCAACAAAAGATAGCCAAGGCAATGTTGAATTAATTATTCAATTGCAACGAGAAACTTCTCAGTCTACGGCAAAAAATTATGTAAACGCTAAGAAAAAATTAGATGATTATGTTGCAAATAACTCTATAAAATATAAAAGAATTTCTTCTCGGTATGGATATTTCAAGTTGATAATTCATGAAAATGAATTAGATAATTTTCTTGCCAATACATGGATTGAGCGTATCTTTGTTGATTCGTACAATTCCGTTGACCTTTTTGAAAGTACGCAGCTCATAGGTGCCAATTCGCTTTGGGAGGAAGACCAATTATGGACAGGAGTATACGGTAGTAGCACGATCGCCATTATCGACAGCGGTATTTATTTCAGTCAAAATCAAGCGTTTGGAAATGTTGAGCAAAAGTTTGTTGATGGTGCATGTTTTTCTAGACATGAAGATAACGATGGTGATGGTGAGTTTGAGAGAAGAAGTACGTGCCTCAATAGTGAAGAGGAAGATCGTGGAAATTTTGGAGTGGTATCAGCGATTCCTACGTGTCCAGATGAACTTGAAAGTGATTGTGAGCATGGAACGCACGTAGCTTCTATAGCGGCAGGCAATGGTAATGGTTTAATGGGAGTATCACCCAATGCACGGTTACTTCCTATCAATGTTTTTCATGTCGATACTGTAGATTGTTCTGAAGGTCAAGATCTGTGTCTTTTATCATCGGTATCAAATCAAGTTACAGCCTTAGAATGGGTTATGGAACAAGTTAGTGGTGGTAACCCTAATGATATTGTGGCTGTCAATATGAGTCTGGGTAATACTGATGAAAACTCGACTGCGTGCGATGATGATATAAGAGCCGAGCTTATTCAAGATTTACGTACCATGGGTGTTGCTGTTGTTATATCAGCAGGAAATTCTGGGCACGATAATGGTGTTGGGACGCCTGCTTGTATATCTGCAGCTATCACAGTAGCTAATACCGATAAACAAGATAACATCAATAGAAATAGTAATATAGGACAGCTTGTCGATGTATTTGCTCCTGGTACCAATATTGTCGCTGCTGGCGAAAGAGATGTCCTAACATCTAAAAGTGGAACCTCTATGTCAGCTCCGCATGTTGCTGGTGCCATATCGCTGCTTCAAAATATCACAGTGGAAAAAAATGTTGCGGTTGAAACTTTAGAAGCACTCTTAGAAGACACAGGTGTTCCTATTCAGATTGAAGCGCCTCGATCATTAAACAACATTACACGTCCACGGATAAATGTAGAAGAAGCTAAAAGAATTTTCGAGAATAGACCTGAACCTAGAGCGGATAAAGATTTTTATTCCTTACCGGTCAATGTACCTGCTGTTTTTAATGCATCCCGTAGTGTTTCTCCTATAGCGCAGAGCATGACATATACATGGGGCTTTCCTGGAATGACATTATACGGTGAAGAAGTGACTTATACACCAACATTGTTAGGTGAATCTATGATAGGTCTTGGAGTAAGAAATGAGGATTCCATAACTTTTATCAGAATACCTATGTATGTTTACGACCCTGTCACCATTATTGTTAGCATTTTGCCTATTTTAATGTAACTGTATAGCGTTTTTTATTTGATGAAGGGTTTTGAAATATTCCTCATCATATCGAAGAAAATGCTTGATGCTTCATTTATTTTTCTTACTGTTTTCTAGCCATCATGATCTATCTTGAACGCTTCAAAATAGACCATGATGCTAGGTTTAACAAAATCTCATATCAGTCGTTAATCACAAAAAATTTTCGACTGAGAGCATTTAATGGGAAAACGATTCTAGAAGTTGGCTAAAATAGGTATCTATTTCCTCATCACTAATTGTGTGATGATTGACACCAATTTGAATCTCAATCATTTGATTATGGGTTTTTGGGAAAAAAGTTATATCATTAAAAAGCTTTATCCCCATAGATTGAGTGATATCCTCAGCCTTTTTCTTTAATTTTTCTCTATCACCTTTTACAAAGACAAAAAAACCGTTAGACTGTGGTCGGTTTACGTCGAGCTGAGGAAATTTGGCCAGCTGCTCAGCAACAGAGTGGGCTCTTTGAACAAGAGAAGGAATTTTTTCGTATCTTGTATCCAGCCCTTCAAGGGCGCTAATAAGCAAAGGAAAAGATGTAAACGCACAGCCGCCAAATCGGTTTCTCCAAGTTTGACAGGACTCAATAAAATCGGGCTCCCCTGCGAGTATTGCTCCCCCCAGGGCTCCAATGCCTTTGTATAAAGACACATAAACCGTATCAAACAAACTGGCAATATCAGCCATTGTTTTTTGGTAATAACTTGTTGATTCCCATAGGCGAGCACCATCCATATGGAGGTGAACATTATGACTTTTGCACCATTGATGTATTTTATTTAGCTCCTCCCATTCGGTAAGCTTGAATCCTGCACGCCTCAAGGGAAGCTCAATGATTACTGCAGAGACATCAGTATCAACAGCGGTGATATCTTTTATTGAAAATGGCTTGTTAAGTTCTCCAATCAAGATACCATTCAATTTTAACAGTGAACGGTAAGCATCGTCTTCATCCCACGCAATATGAGATAGGGGATGAGCGATAAAATTAGAATTATTTTTTTTCTCCTCTGCGGATTTTAACGCACTGTATTGTGCAATTGTTCCCTTGTTAAAAAACAAAGCGCTTTGTTTTCCTACAATTTTAGCCACTCTGCTTTCGAGCTGTTCCACAAGTTCGCCTTGGTTATAAAAATCAATCGAACTCTGAGTGTAACGAGAGTGGTTAATCAACTGGAGCCACTCCTTGTGATTTGGGATTGGCATACCAAGCGTTCTTATTTCTTTCACTTTAGAGTTTTTAAATTTGTACATGTTTATAGGCGTTTCCGTTAAAAATAGTGTTTCGGATGTAAGTCCAATCCAAAGCATCGACAAGTTTTACAACTTATCGACGGCTTTATTGAAAGAGAACAATTAAAGAAGACTTCCGTTAAGAAGTAACGGCTAATGGCTTGTGATTTTTCGTCGCTTAATAATATTAATTAATCTAGGAAAAATGATTTTCCATTGTAAATAACCAAGTAAAAAATAAAATCCAGAATAAAAGAAAATGTAAAAAGGAGTCGATGCTTCCAAATCTGGAAGAAAATAGATAAAAATATAACCTATTACATAACTTCCTAACAAACTCATAGGAAATGCAAGAATAATCCCGCAAATACCCATCAGTATCAGCTCTTCCCCATTAAACTGATTTCGTTTCAAATACCAAAAAATAACGAATACTAACCATAATAGATACCAAAAAAACCAAGCAATTTTACGAATACTGTTAATCAAGATTTTTCATCCAGGGTTGTTTTATACACTGTTTAGCACATTTCGGCTGAAGAGAATCATCATATTCTTGGCAATTTGTACCTGGCCCTGTAACACCATAGTAAGGACGAGGTTTCTGCCATTCAGGCAGCATGTAAGCTTCAAAACAAAGATTATCATCTTGAGTTTCTTCACAAGCATCTGGATCAAATTGATCAAAGGAAGACTTGAAGGCGTTGTTGATATTTAAATTAACCGTGACACAGAGTTTTTAACGCCCTCTTGAAAAAACAAACTAGCATGCTACCTTTTTCCATCTTGATTCCATTGGCTTTTCTTCATTGCTTTCCAAGTATCTGCACCGTCGAAATAACGCATCTTCATCTTACCAAGAAGAGTGGCATCGAACATCCTAAAGTTTACTGCTAACCGTTCTTCTGGATCAGTCTTATTGGAAATATAATGGGTAATACAGTGACATTTATCACATCGAACAAAGCTAATACTCTTGTCACCATGAGCGTATTTTGATACGCCGTGTTCCTGAACATCTATTGTGACTTCTTTTTGTTTAAAGTATCTTCAAATAGCAGCATAACGACTGCATATAGAACAGTTACACCGAGTTACTTGTTCGGGCAGACAAGGAATTTTCAAGCTGACATTACCACAAAAACATTTTCCAATAGGCATCTAAATTTTTCCCCAGAGATAGTCAACTAAGTCAATTCTATAAAATACTATACTAGAACATAACATAGATGTTTTTTAAAGGAGTCATCAGCTTTTAAATGCTAATTTCTGGACTACTTTTACATGCTATTTGATACGCCGACACGATTTTGGCTCTAGGATAACGCGTTTCCCCAAACGAGTGGTTGAAGTGAGTGTCACCTGTGTGTGGGCGTAACACAAGAAGCGACACCCCAATAATTTCATGATTGTTGTGATTGCTGGGATGCCGCTACTCTAGCTGAGGCCACCATAAACATGACCGTAAAAAAATGTGAAAATCGGTAGTTTCTGTTTCCTATCTTTTGCGGTTTGGTTTTTTGACACCGATGTTAATCCGTCAAAAAATTTTCGATAAACCGGTGCAAGTAATCCGTGAAGTTGTCCGGCTCGGGTTGTAACAAGGGCCGGTAATTTTTGGTGTATTTCGCTTCAATGGCATCAAAGCCGTAGAGTTTACCGTTGGCATGATTGAGCAAGAAAAACCATTGGTTGTTGTTATTCTCGACCACACTCAATCGCGGATCGGTAAAATACCGCTGCCGAAATTGTAAGGTGGCCCACAAGAAACTGTGTTTGTCGTGTACACTGGGGGCACTTTGCGTGAGCCCTAAGATACGGTGGTGGTGAATGTGTAAAAAGCCGAACCGCCGCAAAAACTGGTGATAGTCATCACAGAAAACATGACCAAATAAACGCTGAGCTTTGTCGATAGTAAAGGCAGAGACCGCGTGATAGCGTAGGGGTACTTGGCACGCTTTTGCTTTTTGCAGCAATTGTTGTAAAGAGTCCATAATGGCACTTGTCCTCAATAAAAAAACGGCCGTCATCAAACCGCCATGACGGCCAAAGTCCCCAGGTATTTCACTTTCGCGCTTTGGGGGATTGAAGGGATGCGTAATTTTGCAAAAATTCATGGATCACTTGGCAGCGATAAACAGGGCGCAAGCGGGAGAGTTCTCGTGATTTTAAAGTGTTCTTCTCTAAGCCACCTTTCCAATAAAAGCTGGCTAGTGTTTCCTGATGGCTATGCGATGTACGAAGTTGGCTAAAAATATCCATTACGTTTGTGAAAGCTGGATATGTTACTTTTTCTTTATAGCTTTTATGCAAGATAGCATTGAGTAAACTGGCTTTGTCGGTTAATCGATAGGTATATCGCGAATGATTGAAAACAGCGAATAAATCTTCTTTTAAAAAAGACCAGCGTACGGCTCGATGAAAATCGATGGGCGTCATGCTTTGACGCTTAAACCATTTTTCGGAAAGATTTTGGCGATTTTTGGGACTAAAGATATGGTGCAGTTGATTACCATCACTATCCAAACTGGCTATTTCAATCAGGTGATACGTAGCACTTGGGTCAAAATTGAAACAGGTGATGAGATACGAGTGATTCACCCAGTCCGTGATACATTCATTGGCAGAACGTTTAATCGAGGATGTGAGATTTTCTTTCTCTGAGGTTGTGCGTGTCGTTACATTTTTTTCATGGGTCATGATTAGGCTCTGAACTATCGAAGAAGCGGTCCAGAAAATGATGACAAATGAGAAAGTCTGCTAACAAGCAAAATATTTCTTAATTTGGTTATGCGTCCGTTCAAAACCAATTGCGGACGGTCTCAAACCGGATAAAAACCAAAAAAACCAAATGAATACGGAGTTTTTACGAACCATTTGTTTTAAAATAAACTATCTGCGATAGGAAAAACGTGAAGCTTTAAATGAGAAGGATTAAGACAAGGTAACGAAATTGAAAAAGGATAGGATGGCTAAGATTTAACAGTCGATGACATTGAAGTGAATGGCTCTAAAAAAATAGTCTATTCAGAGCCATCAATAACCGTTATGGGAGTTGGCGAGGTCCCGATGGCCCTGTGCTGCCGTCATCGTGCGGATGTGTCCGCGTGGTGACAACACCCAAAAACTCGTCAGTTCGAGCGATTTTTACAGGACCCGTTGGTATCGTACTGCCGTCATCGTGCGGATTTGTCTGCGTGGTGACAACATCCAAAAACTCATCAGTTCGAGTGATTTGTGAAGGTCCCGATGGCCCTGTGCTGCCGTCATCGTGCGGATTTGTCCGTGTGGTGACAACATCCAAAAATTCATAAGATCGAGTGATTTGTGAAGGTCCCGATGGCCTTGTACTGCCATCATCGTGTGGATTTGTTTGTGTGGTGACAACATCCAAAAATTCATAAGATCGAGTGATTTGTGAAGGTCCCGATGGCCTTGTACTGCCATCATCGTGCGGATGTGTCTGTGTGGTCGTATCATCAGAGATTAAGACTGCGTTATTTTCATCGGTGGTTGGTGTTGCATCGATAACCTCGATAACTAAAGTTGTTTTTGAAAAAAAATCGAGAAACGTATATAAAAGCGCTGAATTTTCCGTTGCAATTTGAAGTGTATTATCGATGAAACGCAACGCATACAAATTGTCTGCTTTGATATGCATTGACATTCCGTCATCGTTTTCACTAGGAAACATGATAGACGTCGCTGTTTCAGACGATTGGATGTCTGACTCTGCATGTAAGACAACCGCGATGTGATTCTCTGGGCTCATAGTGAACGTGATAGTATGGAAAGTATCATTGATAAATCCTTCTATTTTTAACGCATCCGTAGCATGAGCCGTTGAATGAAGAAAATACAGCATCAATAATAAAATACCGCTTTTTTTTATTGTGTTCATAAGCCAATCCTCATTTAGATTTGATTTTCAGGATTCAAAAATCGCTCAACTGTTAGAGTATCTTGCTTAATCATACTATATTCTAAATAAAACTGTTGGTATTTTATGATTGACCCAGAACCAAAGAGTTTTCGCAACATGCGTTCAATTTTTTTGGTATCAACATTCAATTCGTTAGCTAGTGTTTTTGCCTGACTCACGTCTTCATTTTTGCAGACTAAAGCATTAAGTTTCAATAAAAGTCGAATGTTTTCATCGTGCTTTTTCGCTTTCTTTAATCTTTCCAAAATATCAGCGCAGGTTTCGAAATCGTCAAAGATACACTCTAGCATTTCTTCTTTGTCGTTATTTTTCTCATCGAGCAGGTTTGAAGTGACACTCACTTTTCGTAAATAGACAGCAATAAAAAATTGAATGGTCATTAATAAAAAAATAGTTATCGCAATGTAATAAAATGGAAAGGTTATCGGTTTGGAAAATGAAAAACTTTCTGATTTTTTGTTTTCATACATTAAGGGGGCGGTTATTTTTTTAACACCACGAATACCTTTAAACTCAACATGCATTGTCGTTGGCAAACCTTCTGGGAATACAAGACTTTGTCCATGTTTTATGGGCGTAAAAGTATCGCTGTTTGTGGTGCGATAGAGTATATCGTGGTGATGAAAGCTCGCGGCTAAATTATTAAGCCGTGGCTCTATGGTCAGAGAGCCTGTCAAATTATCCGTAGATGTTGTTAATAAGATTTCAGATTCTGGCGGTTGGTAAGCTACCATGGCTGTCAAATCAATAATAGCCAAGCCGATTGGGCTACCGGCAAAAATTTGGTCATTAACTGTAATCACAGAATTATTATATAAGGTATCTAAGTTAGCTAAATACTGGTGTGTTTTTCGTTGATTGACCCATTGACTAATCGCGTTTTTATGTAACACCCATAGTCTATCATCTTGGTAAACCAAGCTGTTAATATCACTGGCGACGTGATGCTTATGGGCAGTGAATAAGTCCGGCTGAAAAAAATGTAACTCATTCGCGTTAACGGCTGTGGCTAATTCATCATTTTGGCAAGCAAAAATAGATAAATCCATTTTGTTGGTATAATGTGAAGCTTTAAATTGGCTATCTAAACGCCGAATGCCTTGAAAAATAGAGCTAATGTACAAATTATCATTGCAATTAAATAAAGTTAATATCTTGTGATTGTAGATTTCAATATTGTTTTTTACTAAAAAACCTTCTCGGTCAAAGACAAATAAACCCTTTTCATAGCTTGCTGCGACAATCTGCCCTTGGTATTCAATCATTTTGACAACCAAAGTGTTATTGATCATAGGAGTTTCTTGCTGTTTCTCGTTGAGATCATAGCGAAATACCCCCTGTTTATGGGTGCCAATCCATAAATAGCCATCAACATACAGTAAAGCGGTGATACGATAGGGTTGGGTTAAGTGAATCGTTTCAATCTTACCGGTATTGACATCAAGCGTATTCACGCCGGATGATGTGCCTATGTAAACGGTATGTTGATGATGCGCCAGTGCTATGACATCGGTATTGGATAAGCCGGTATTCTCGTCCATATATTCGACATGACTAAAAGGGGAAAACATCAAACCTTTGCTTGTTGATACCCAAATATTACTAAAAGCATCGGTTAATGTTCGATAGACCTTGCCATTGATATTTTTATTGGGACAGAAAACCGATTGTTTAAGATAACAAAGTCCATCAGGACCGGATAGTAACGTACTGTTGGCGGTAGAAGCCGCCGCATGATAAAAGATCTTCTGACTAATCAGGGTGTCTTCATCAAAGACGCCTTGAGAGGTCAGATAATAATTATTATAAATATAATAGACTTTAGTCTTTTCCCATTTTCTTTCTATTTTACGACTCATTAAATCCACAGTTAACAATCCATTGGATGTTGCAATCGCTATACTCGAATTTTTTAATCGTTTAATAAAATAGACGTAGATGTCTTCTCGATACTCATGTATTTTTTTCAGTGTTTGTAGACCATACTCATAGAGATAAACGCCTTTTGTTGTTGAAATAAAAAAAGAAGTGCTGTCTATTTCATAGAAATCTGTTATTAATTCTCTCTCATTAAAATCAATTTGTAATTCTGAGAGAAAAATTTCTCCCTGATGGAGATAGTAAAGTATATTTTCTGATGAAAAAAATAATTTCCGTGTTGCTCCTTCAGCAATAGCTGCTAGACCTAAAACGTTGTTAGCTAGCTGCTCCAAATAAGTACCATCGTAACAATAAAGACCTTGATAGTTTTCTGCGATACAAAGCTTTTGACGATCATCGATAGCGAGAGAGGCATCGCCACCAATAGAGCTGGATGTTTTTCCCATGACTTGAATCGGTTCTAATTGTGGTGGATAAAATCGTGCTTCCAGTGGAGTGGTAAAGAGTAATATGAAAACCAATAATGCTTTGTGGTTAAAATTGTCTAGCATTGAGTTATCCTCGACCCGAAAATTTATTATTTCCCATCAGACGTATTGTGTCGTGTCATCAACAGACAATAATAAACTAACCTCCAATGAGTAAAAAGTTGGACAAGATTACTATTTTTTAAAAAAATAAGTCTTAGGAGAGTTGAGGAATAGACTTTTGAAAAACTCACCCCTTTTTCCTATCAAAAAAGGGGTTTTGTATAAAGAGCCAACAAAAATGACGGAAATAGTGCCTCAATTCCTTTTACCCAAATCTAAGACTTTTCAATATATGCCGCAATATCTTTCATTTTTTGCAAAAAAATGGGGCTCTATTTTTCTTTTTTTTCTTCAAAAACACGTAAAAAACCGTCAATTTTTGCGGCTCCGATTAACCCATCGGCATAAAAGTCCTATTTTTCATCCTTGAATCACCGAGCAAATGGCGCTTTACGGGTTATTCTTGTTGTTCACCATGGTAACGCACATCAAATTGATGAAAAGCCCGCAAGTGCAAAATCCCATGCAGTGCACCGCTGGGTTCGTTGCGAGATAAAGGGCTAAAGTCAAAATAGCGTATGGGTAATTGAATTGGGCTTCGCACTTCCCAATAGCCTGCTTGCATCAGTTGCAAACGCAACCATTGCTGTAGACGTTCAAAAATATAACAGCCATTAGGATGCCAAAGCACCATACCCGGTGAGTTGGGATTGATGTGATAGAGATCGAGTTGCTGATTGATATCGCGATGATCGATTAAATTAAGGGGTTGATTCATACTGTTCTCCTGAATTGGATGGGGAGCCGGCCCATTTTGATTCAGAAAAACTTGCGAGGCCGGCGATTAAGACGCCAGCCCGATGCACCGCTAGCGTCAGCTACTGGTGGTTTGGGTGGTGGTAGATACGAAGAATCCTTCAGCCACTGGCTGAATACATGAAAGCATTGGCAAGAACAAATGGCTTAACATAATGCGCTCCTCGGTATCAATCTTTAGCATAATAGGAATTTTCCTGGGATACAACAGCCAATCATTGAACAAGGACACAACTGAGATGAGTGATTGAGAAGTTTCGCTATCAAAACTTCTCAATCTTTTGATGTTAAAGTGTATATTGAGTTTAGATTACATCATCATCGATTATTTAACATAGACACGAAAGTTTTTGGCTTCGAGTGTTGCAATCGCACTGTCAGCCGCGGCGGTGGGGCTGGCATCGTTATCTCGCATTAATGAAATGTAGCCTGAAGTCTTGGTTACTGTATTGTCACTTAAAAATATCAATAACCTATCTATGGCATTCACATCATAACCGCCAGTGTTCCCAAAAAAATCAAAGGTACGCAATTGCGTGGGTTGCCAAATGGGGTTTGGCGCAAAATCATTAATTTGATTGTTTCCTCGAATGATCAAGATTGCCAGATCGTTCGCGGTGGATTGGCCAATATCGCCCCAGAGGGTATTTTCACCCCACACTTGAAAGTGCTGTATACGGCTGCGTATATTGGCAATATTCCCTGTGATTGTGTTATATCCACCAAGCATGAATATGAGCATTTGGGAATCTTCAGGTATGCCTGCAATATTGCCAGAGACGGTGTTTTGGCCTTGTACATCAATCCAGGCGAGTGTTCTTGGTATTGCACCAATATCACCTGTCAGTTTGTTATTACCTGTTAACGTTAATAAGACTAATGATTCGGATACCGCGTCTATATTGCCTGCGATCGTATTATTGCCATGGATCTCCAATCGGGTCACCTTAGAAGATAAATTGTCTATATCGCCTGAAAGGGTATTTTGTCCCCAGATAACGATACTTCCGAGGTCTTCAGGAAAATTGCCAATATCACCTTGAATACTGTTATTTCCCCATAAATAGATACTGGATAAATTTTCTGGTAAACCTGCAATATTGCCAAAAACGCCATTACCGGCAGAGTATAATTTCAAGTTTTTTAAGTTGACTTTGGAGCTTAAGTTAGCAATATCACCTGCTAAACGGTTTTGGCCTGCCAGATCTATAGTTTCAAGCTTGTCAGGTATGGCGGCAACGTCGCCCTCAATGGTGTTTTGGCCATAAAGATTGATTTGCGTTAAATTTTCAGGCAAGTTTTCAATCGCACCACGTAATGTATTTTGGCCTGTGATTTTTAAGAAGTTTAAATTGGCGGGTAAGTCAGCAATATCGCCGGAGAGGGTGTTGTCTCCCTCTACTGTGAGGTGTGTGAGCCCTGCGGGTAATTGAGCCACATCACCCGTCAATTCATTAGCTCTAACATTAAGATAGTTTAATGATCTGGACAGTTCTTTGATGTCTCCTGTTAGCTTTGCGCCTTCTGTTAGCTGTAAATAATTGCTCAAAGCAACTCTAAGCAATTCGGCTGGTAGATCAGCTGTTGTACCGGTGATAGATCCGTAATTCGTAGAAATATACAGATATTGCAAGGTGTTTGGGAGAGCCGCGAAACTTCCGTTGAGTGTATTATTATTATTCTGTAAAGAGAGTGATTGCAGGTTTTTGAGGGGAGACAGACGATAAGCATCAGTATTGAGATGGAGAGCTAAATCGAAACCTAAGAGTTTAGCAGCCTCTAACCCATCGGAGTAGGTGATGGTAATGCTACCCACTCTTGGTGAAGCATAATTATGAATGAGTCGTGCGTAAGTGAAACCAGAATAGGTATCTAGATAGTATTGGTTGCTAGAATCAATGGTTCGAGTCGGTGAGCCGTCATTCCAGTTAATGGTGGCTGTTCCCGAATGCAAAGCAATATTGAGTTGCACGCTGCTACTTTCATTAAAAGGTAGATTAATTGCGTTGGCCGGTAAAATTTCGACATGGTAGGCAATCTCGATGCTATCTTGATGACCATCTTCATCAGTCCCTAGAATTGTAAAGTCAAAGCGTCCCAGCTCTGTCGGCTTGCCAATCAAAAAAGCTTGAGAGTCAATCACCTCTAAAAATAAACCCGTAGGTAAGGTGCCGTCCACGGCATAAGATACGTTATTTTCTTGCGTTAAAGCACTAATGTTAAGAGGAACAGGTTGATAGAGAGGCGTGTACAAAGATAATTTATCTTCGTCAGGGCTCGCAGGTCGAGTCACAATATTGAGTTCGCCATCAAGAGGTGAGCGTAAAATGATGGTTTTGTCTTCTCCTGGGGCTGCAACAAAACACTCGCGTTGAGAGAGACCAATACTATAATTGGCATAAAAAATGAGTGCTTCAAAACAAACTTCGGTGTTCACAGGTACGGGGAGCGCTTCTGTTGTACCACCCACACCAATGCTTGTCGACGCATTGTTCCAATTCAGGTCACTGGCTTCCGCGAGTATGGTTGCTGTGCCTGCAGTATCACCCAAAACCGTTATTGTTACAGGAGTTGTTAAGGTCCCATAACCGTAATTCCACCAAGAAAAATGTTGTGTGGTTGCTTTTAGGGACAAACCGGTTGAGCTGATGTCGGAAGCAACAATAGTACCAAATCCTTCTTGTTGCCAATGTCCTGTCGTTTCATTTAAAGACCATAAGGGAATTTCATCGCCTATTTGTACCAGGCTACCGTCTTGATAGCGTTTTTTAAATAAAGGCAAGGTCACTTCTGCGGTTTTGCCAGGGGCAAGATTGACTGGCTGGCTGTTTGCCGTAAAATGAAATTCGACCGCGCCTAAACTGACAATTTCTTGCTGAGTCTGGTCTGATGCTGTGCCAGAAAAACGCCCTGGAAACGCTTTTTTTACATCGGGTCTTGAGATATCAAGTGCGGTAATACTGAGTTGCATCTCATCGCTAATGGGCAAGCCTTCTGCATTGACAAAATCAGCTTTATCAAAGGTGACTTGTGCGCCGCTAACGCTGGATTGTGTCGTGAGACCACTGGTTGCAATGGTTGTTTCTGAATCGCGAGGTATCAAGTGGCTGCGTATCGCTATTTGTTGATCTTCGGCTGGCATAGTAATGCCCACCCATTTATCCGCGTAACCGGGTGTTTGAATAGAAAGGGTATACGCTTGAGTCGCGGGTAGATTGATGGAAAATTGGTTACTCGTGACTTCAACAGGGCTTTCAATTAACAAGCCTTCTTGAAACACCTCAATTTGACTGTCGTTGATAGCTAAACCATCGGTATCGACGATATATCCTTTAACAAGAGACATGGGCGTATAAGGAACAGCACCAGGGCCAGGCGGTTGATTCAAAAACGCATAAAAAATTTGTAGATCTTCGAGATCAACTTCTCCATTTTCGTTTAAGTCAGCGCCTGGGTCTTTGGTAATAAATTTTTGATTAAACAACGCAAAGTCTAAGCTATTCACGATATTGTTGTTGTCATAGTCTCCATCACAAGCATTACCAAAAGCATCATTATCACTGTTTAATTGTTCCGGATTATAAATTTCTGAACAATTATCTTCTATATCGATAACCTTATCATTATCGATATCTGTCGTTGGCTTAGCGATGGTCGATACTGACCAGCAAAAAAGTACACTGTAAAATAAAAAAGATATTTTTTTTGGAAATTTAAAAAAACAACCGTTTTTCTGAAATAAAAACATGCGAACATCTCCTTGAAACAAATTCTGGATGGAACCGTAAACATTCATAAATTCCCTTTTCTAAAAAATAGTGATTGTGTGTCAAAAAATGTTGATGATGAGGCGTCGTGTTTTTTT
>JBCCZV010000041.1:0-29587 GCA_039187085.1 Pseudomonadota bacterium | reverse complement strand
CATTCGTTGAAATCATAAACTCTCCATAACGGGGAGTAACTGTATGTATACGATGAAAAAGTGCCAGCTTGTCCATTTCTTGCCAAACGTTACAGGACCATTTCTTAATATCAATATAGCGTTCATGGAGTATCAATAGATGAGAAATTAATAACTTCTCTATATGGTGATAATCTGTAGTATTTGAAGGGTTAAGTAACATTGACCAATGAGGAAATCTTCTTTCTTCTTGACGAATTTCAGAGTAATGCTGAATAATACGATGACGTTCGTCCCCGCGAAGCCGAAACGTTAAGTTGTCAATATCTTTTACATTTCCTTCTATGTATTGAAAAAACTTATTCGATTCATAAAATAAATATCCAGTGATATCGTTTGATGCATTTTGTCTTGCTGCATCCATAGCCAATTTCCTTAATGTTTCGGAATCGAAATCTTGTAAAGCATTACTTGTATAAATGACACACTTCATAAAAATATTTCAATAGCTATTCAAAAAAGAAGAAATCTAAATACTATTTAGCAACTAAAAATATCATATGCTACCCAAGTAATAGCCAAAGGCGAACAAATAATTAAACGTTCGCTTTATGTATGTTGCCATATAACTTAATGATATTCCAGTTATTCTAGTTACGTAGAATAATTTTAGCAGGTATTTAGAGAAACGTGGATTAAAACCTTGTCTCGAATATTTATTCTAGATTAATGCTTTTTTTGTTAAGCAATTCTCGATCCAATCACTGATATTTTTTTATCGTTAAGTCTCCTGATATGATAGAGAAAATACTTATAGGAGTTTTATAAAAAAATGATTTCTTTTTATCGTCAAGTTGTTTTTCTCTCGTTTGTTATTTTTTCAGTCAGTTGTGGTCAAGAACAAGATATCTCAGAATCTTCAGAAACGATAAAAGAAAGCGGGGCAGTCACTAAGCCAATCACCTCTAACCCTTCCATAGAAATATTGACTATCAATACAAATAAAGGGACATTAGGTCCTTTATTTTTCGGTATGAAGGAAGAACAATTAAAAACATTGGGGTTAAATTATAAAAAAGAAATAAAAAACTCTTCAGTAGGCTCTGGAGGCGAAACTTTTTTTCATATCGATTTATCTCAGCATATTAGAGTAACAGCACGCATTGATATCAATAACTCAGGATTTAATTATCTTGAAAGTCAAAGCCATTTAGTCAGAGATCTGAAAGGTTTAGGCAGTGGTAGCTCATTGTCATCGATAAAATCAGCTTATCCCAAAGGCAATTTTATGTATTGTGATGATGTGTCTGGCAAAACAGCAACCTATATGACCAGTCAAGGAGTATCTTTTACTTTTAAAACTACAGATGTTGAAGAACATTGTAAGTTGTGTGATGATAGTTGCCTTCCTCCAGATTTTATTCAATCCACTCATATCATTGCGCATTCAACTTCAAATTTTGTCCATTAAAAGTATACTCCGTCAATGGGAAATCATTTTTTGAGTAATCTTTAAAAAAACGTTGTAAGGCTATTTTAACAGTAGGGAAAGCAATGTCATCCCAGGGAACTTCATGTTCTGAAACAAGTTTGATATCCATAGTTTCCTCACCACTCTTAAAATCATTATCAACCAGTTCCGCACGATACAACAAATAAATTTGATTGACATGGAGCAAATTTGATAAGACATAGAGTTTTTTTATTGCTACTTTCGCACAAGCTTCTTCTTGAGTTTCCCGAGCAGCACCGTCTTCTAAAGACTCCCCGTTTTCAAGGAATCCAGCGGGGACGGTCCATTTACCAATACGAGGATTTATCGCTCTTTGGCATAACAAAACCTTTTCTTGCTGATGCACTAAACAACCTGTGACGATTTTAGGGTTTTGATAATGCACATGATGACAATGCTGACAAACGATACGCATTCGGTTGTCGCCTAGGGGTACGATTTGGTGTGTTGGACCACCACACTGAGTACAAAAGTCAATATTCATGAGTCTTTCCTAATTTTAACCCACTTGTAAAGCGTAAATAGAACAATAATAAACTGGGCTTCCCATTATGTGCATTTTTTATTCCTATATTTTTAAGGCTAAAAAACAATCAAAATTTAAAAAATTTTTTTGGTGTCCTTTTTTGTTAATCACACGTCATACAGTATGACAATAAAACACAAATGAGAATTATTAGCATTTAATAGATGTTCTCATTAAATACATTGTTTTAAGAATAGTGTTTTGTAAAAAAGGGGTGAGACGTTGGGATTGAAATGCGATAAAACTTGGATTGCAGTAACTTGTTTACTATTGACAGACACCTCATTGGCGAATGAAATTTCACCAAAAATTTATTCATTATCTATTGCTCCTAATACTTTAGAAATTGTTTTAAAAAAATTTTCTCTAACAACCCAAACGATCTTTACCATCGATGAAAAGTTAATTGAGAATAAACAATCACCAGGTGTATATGGTGATTATTCCATACCCCAAGCTCTCTCTTATATTCTAACTGATACTGGATTGAGAGCTTATCAGGATCAATCGGGCTTGTATTTATTAATGGCGTCAAAAAAGCTTGAAATTACTGATCAAGACATTATTACTCTTGATGTTTTACAAGTGGAAGCCAATCAAGAAGATTACTTTACCGCCAAATCAGTAACTTCAACCGACAAGAAAGATATTGAGCGTTTTCAGCCACGAGATACGTCAGAAATATTTAATGCTATGCCAGGTGTACACACAGCGCAAAGTCGCCAAGAGCCAGGTGTATCCATCAATATACGGGGATTACAAGATTTTGGTCGTGTTAATGCTATGGTGGATGGCGCTCGGCAAAACTTTCAACGCAGTGGCCATGGCTCTAATGGTTCGGTATATATTGATCCTAATATGCTATCCATTGTCAATGTTGAAAAAGGCCCTGCTTCAGGCGTAGGTGGTGCGAGTGTTGTTGGCGGTGTCGTTAATTTTAAAACCCTAGACGTATCTGACCTCATAAAATCTAATGAAACTTTTGGCGGTCGAGCTACCGTTTCTAGTGGGACTAATGGTTACGATTTCATTGGTCATGTGGCGACAGCAGGACGACTCGGCGAGAGTGCCGCGATGGTTTTTGCCTATAGCGATAAAAGCCTCGGCGATTATGAAAAAGGCGCAAACGGTGGTAATTCCAGCCAAAGTGGAGAAAGTTATTGGCATGGTACCAGTCAATTTACCGGACAAGAGCAACGCTCCATACTTTTTAAAGCGCAATGGACTCCTGTAGAAAAGCATCAAGTAAAATTCACTTATCTCAGCTTTTACGCTGAATTTGAAGAGGGCAGTGATACCTTAGAGGTAGGGGGGTTAAAAAACACCGATACACTAAGTAGCGATACCTATTCTTTGGCTTATCAATGGCTGCCAGACCATGATTTGTTTAATGTTGCTAGTCGTCTTTATTATGTACAAACAAGCAATGACCAGTTTCGATTTGAAACACAAGAAACTGACCTTTATGGCGAATTTGATGTGCATTATGAAACGGAAACCTTTGGGGGAAGTCTAGAAAACACAAGCTTTTGGGAATGGAAAGACGATAGCAGTTTCTTGTCACTCAATTATGGTGTCGAATTTTATCAAGATTGGACTAGTCCAAGTGCAGAGCAGCTTACAGCAGGTGAAGGCCGTGCATCTTGGTTTAGTGGACCTACTCCTGAAGGTGAACGTCTTGTAGTTAGCGGATTTACGCAAAGTCAATGGAGCCATGACTCGGGTATCGATGTCAGTTTGGGGCTACGCTATGACTACTTTAACCTTGAAGGCGAAGGTGAAATTTTTGTTGGTGCCATTGACAACCCTCCGGGTGTAAGGCCCACGACGACTGAGCTCTATACCAATTTTCATTTAGCTCGGCATCAAGGTTATTTCTTATCGCAATTACACATAGCCTATCAGCCAATAGAAAGCTTACAGCTTTATCTACAAGTCGCCGAAGGTGTTCGTCCCCCCGCCATTACTGAATCATTAATGTGGGGCTTGCATGTAGGAAATACATTTCCTTTTTTTCCTAATCCTTCCTTAAAAGCTGAAGAATCGAAAAATTTTAACATCGGTTTTAATGTCAATATCGATCGAATATTGAGTGACAGTGATACGTTTCATTCGAAGATTTCTTGGTACGAAAATCAGTTAATGCATTTTATTGTTCAAGCTAATGTTATGGGTCCAGCAGCAACAGATAGTCGATCTCTATCAGCAGCTTTCGTGAATTTATTAGATGACGTTACCTTTAACGGCACAGAATGGCAAATGGAATATCAGTGGCTGCCTTTTATCGCGAAAGCCACTTGGACCCATACTCGTGTTGGTTTGGGAGAAGGAGGTTACGATCCTTTTCCTTTGGGTAGCTTAGTTGGATTTCCACCCAGTACGTTTGGTGAACCCAATGGTGGAGGCTTGCTTTACAACTTACCCCCAAAATATAAAGGTTCTTTATCGTTAGGACTAGAATTTTTGGAAAACCATCTCAATATAGGTGGCCGTTTACGGTTCGAAGATAATGATGGGCGCGGTGGTGGCTCTTATGAAAATGCTGTGGATTGGGAAGTTTATGACGCATGGGTAACTTTCGATTCTTTCAATGATAAAAAATACCGCTTAAATTTTTCAGTCGATAATCTGACTGATGAAAATTATGCTGAATTAACAGGTTTATCTTATTGGATTGCCCCGGGTAGAACTTACAAAATGAGCGCAAAAATTAAATTTTAAATATAAAAAATCAAATTCATGAATGATGATTAAATGAGTTAACAAGAGGTTAATGTATGTTAGGAAATGCTATTAAAAAAACTCCCTGCTCTGTGTTACTAATTAATTTACTGGCGTTAGGGGTTTCAGGGAATCTATCAGCAGATATCAATATAGAGGTTTTACATCGTTTTAGTACGGCAATGCCTACCGGAGCCCCTGGTGAACAGCAAGGAAAAAATCCTTATTTACCTCCTGTTTTTAATCCAATCGATAGAAAGTTATACGGGGTAACACCTGATGGTGGTGCCTTAGAGGGAAACCCTTTTAACGGTGCTTTAAGTGCTTTTTATCGCTTTACTCCTAATAGTGATGACTTTGAATCCAGTGGTAATGAATTAGGAATAATTAATGGTTTTTTTGGGGGATTATCTGTAGATACTGACGGTAATGTTTTGGGCGTTGGTTATCCTCCATTACTTGTTCCTGGTTTAAAGGATACCGGTATAGCTTTTCAATGGAATCCCAGTGGTGCTTTAGAATCTGTTTTGCCCGACACTGATTATGCCAGCATTTATGGTCGACATTTCGACTTGCGTGGTTTAACCACTATAGATGATGAAAATAATTTCTATTTTGGTGGCGGTGGTGATCAAAACGGTATGGCATTGTATCGTCGCACTACCGCAGGCGAATTAGAGTTTTTGGTAGATTTTTCGCTTCCAGAATATCAACAAAGTAACGGTAGTGACACAGTTTTTTTGAAAGGCCAACACCCAGCGGCGGTTGTTTACAGTGAATCCGATCAAGCAATTTATGGTTTAGCTGTCGAAGTACGTTCTGGAGGTGCTGGGAATCCTGCTGATGTAGGTAGTTCAGATAAGGCTTCAGGTACACTATTTAAAGTAGCAAAAACTGATTTTAAAAACGATGGTACCAGTCAAATTGACATTCTTCACACATTTGGTGAGTCTGCGGAGGGCCGTATAGCCGCCGACTCCAACACTGTAGTTGCTTTAGTCGAAGATGGTGACTGGTTATACGGAACCACGACTAAAACTTTGTGGCGAATACAAAAATCTGATCCAAAAAATTTTAAAATACTCTATAAATTTGATCCATCTATAAAAGATGATGAAACGGATGAAGATTCTGATGATACAAGCCAGGTTAAATTTCCTTCTGGTCCTTTAATTCTTGCTGCTGATGGCAACATCTACGGTACAACCAAAGATGGTGGGGATATGGATTTTGGAACTTTGTATCGTGTGACTACGGGGAGTGCTGCAGATAGAGCAGATGACGTTTACCAACAATTACATGAGTTTGCTATTGCTGAAGAGGGTAGTTCACCAATGGGATTAAGTGCTGGTTCTGTTGAAAACGCTATTCATACACTGTATGGCGCGGCAAGGTATGGTGGCGACATGAATGATACCAACAACAACGATGGTTTAGGTACGTTGTTTTCAGTTTCTATCGAAATTCCGGGAAGTCTAACGTTAACGTCCAATGTCGTGGAATTATTTTTAGAAGAAAATTTACAACTCACCTGGGAAAGTGAATGGTTGAGTGAATGTCAAGCACAAGGCACATGGGAAGGAGAAAAAGGCGTTGCTGGTGAAGAAACAGTTAATCTAGAAAGTGTCGGTGAGCATAATATTGGTCTCCTCTGCGTTGATTTACATGGCAACATTGTTGAAAAAAATATCATAGTTACGGTGAAAGCTTCTGAAGAGCCGGATGAGAATACAGAAGATACGACAGAAGAATCAACCGATGAGAATACAGAAGATACGACAGAAGAATCAATCGATGAGAATGCAGAAGATACGACACCGTCTGAACCAACAATAATACCTGTAGTTGAAGACAATAGCGGTGGTGCGTTAAACACAGGGTTTGTTCTGTTATTCATGTTTTTAGTCTTTTTGAGAGAAAAAACAAATATAATTTTTCTCGACAGATTCTTTAAAGGTGATTGAAATTCATGCCAAGACATCTTTAAGGATAACCTGCTAAGTTTGAATTTTAATTTAAGCTAGCATTTTTATTAATAATAATTAACAACTGGAGAATACTATGTCAGTTAATATCATACTCAGTGAAACTTTCGGGGATTATCGTGACGCACAACCACTAGGTTGGGAAAATGCAGAAGATTTCTTCATAGCTTATGAAGCACATTTTGAAATTGCAGATCATAGCGATAATCCAGGAGCCTTTGCTGGCCCACAAGATCCTAACCCTGTGGTAGATACAGGTATTTGGGGATCCTTATTTGGCCCATTTTCAGGTACACAATACGTGCTTGAAGGCGAAACTTCTGAGTTAGATCTTGGCTTTATCGTGCAATCTGACCTGGGTTTGTACTTAAATTACACCTTCTTCTCTTCACCGACTCATGCGATGTATGGTGATATTAATTCCATTACTTTTGGTCGTGGCTTAGAGCTTGATGAAGATACTGGCGAATACTATTTCCTGGAAGAATTAATCACTATTGAAGGTTTGGATATTATCGGTCTTAACGGTGGTATCGATGAAGAAGGCAACGTCATTGATCGAGAAACCGGTGATAATGATACTCACAACATTATTAACGAGCTGCAAGAAGGTAATACTTCATCATTGCTTGAAGCGCTAGAAGATGCTGGTGTTGAGCTTGACCTCATCAGTTTCGTTGGTACTGATAATGTTGTTGAAATTGATATGGCATTAGTGGCTTAAGCTGACTCCAATATTTAGATTGCGTTAAAAAGGGTTTCAGGGAAGAAATACCTTCTTTACTTTACGCAGTATGACCAATAATACATAAAGCATTTGATGAATAAATTTTTAAATTATTACAAGGTGCAAAACACTCTGTGGATGGAGAATAAAATATGAAAAATAGCGCGGTTAAATACAATTTTTTCATTTTATGGTGTTTGTTTATTATGAGCCAAGCATTCCAGATTAATTTTGCTAACGACGTAAAAGTTAATTATCTCACTTCGCTTTATGCAGGAGGGCCAGCAGGCTGGCCACAGGCTGGAGACCCCACAGCACCGCCTATATTAGGAAAAAATGGACGTCTTTATGGTTTAAGTAATAATACAGGCATTGGTGTTTTCTCTATGCCAGCTAGTCCCGCACACTATTCACTGACGGCTATATTGAGCGATAGCGATAATAACATTGGTATTGGTGGTTTTCTTGGGTCATTAGTACAAAGTGAATTAACAGAACATTTTTATGGTGTTGGGTATAGAAATGCGAACGGTTCTGGGCCTTTAGAAACTTTAGATGGTGGTGTATTTCGGGTGTCTTTTGATGGTACCACTCCCGAGCGCATAGAAGCGAGTATTGGCAATGTGGTTAACCCTTTAGGTATTCTATTGTTGGATGCGGAAGATACACTCTATGGTACTGATCGTGGCCCTTTAGATCATGGTCGTATCTATAAAATCACCCAGAATGGAGAGTTTGCCATTATTCATGAATTTGGTCCTAGTCCCGAAGGGTTTCAGCAATTTCCTAACGGTATGTTTCTAGATACCTCGGGTTGGTTATATGGCCTCACTGCTTATCGACGTGGTTTACCGTTTGATATCGCCACGTCTGCTGATCCGGAAACTGCTGTGGGCAGTCTTTATCGCGTTCATCCAGAGATTCTTGATAGCTTTGAACGCTTGCATACCTTCACCTTAGCCCAAGGGGAAATTCCCTGGTTCGAAAAACGTTTGAAACAGAGCAATGGCACTGTTGCTTTTCCTGCCCATGGCGCCATATTAGCTCATCTGGTAGACGGGCCTGATGATTATATTTATGGCACCACTTCAATTGGTTCTTGCGACACTTGGACAGAAAGACCTAATGGCTCCTTTGCTCCTGATGAAAGCCCATTATGTGGCGGTGTTTACAAACCTTATGAAAGCGATGGCGATGATCGCTATGGCACGGCATATCCGCATTACGATGGCCCCAATGTGCATGGCACTGTGTTTCGTATCAAAAAAAATGGGACAGAGTTTTCAATTGTGCACCAATTTAGCGGAGCAGATGGTAGTCAACCCAGAGGACCGATGGTCATTGCGCCTGATGGCCATCTCTATGGCACCACATTAAGCGGCGGTATACATAAAAATGAAGTGGGTAAGTTCGAAGTCGGCGAGGTTTACCCAAGCTCTGAAGATAATTTAACCTATGACGGCACTCTTTATCGAGTCCGTATCGCTGATATCAGTCTTGATGGTGCTGGTCATATTCTTGACAGTGGCTTCGAGCATCTGCATTCTTTCAAAGCAGGCATCGATTCGGATAGCGATGGTAAAGTCCCCACCGGACTGACCTTAGGTCATAACGGCCGACTGTACGGCACGACCCAATTCGGTGGACGTGGCCACACCACCTATAACGGTGATGAATTGTTAAGTGATTACGGTGGTACCGTATTTGAAGTGAACTTAGAAGCGGATTTGCCTGAAGCCAGCGTCACTATCACAGCAACTCCCGGTAGTATCTCCATAGGCGACATTGCTGAAATCACCTGGACCAGCAATAATGCTGAAAATTGCATAGCTAGTGGTGGTGCTGAAGGCGATGGCTGGGTAGGCAACAAAGATATCATGGGCAGTATTGAAGTTGCGCCAAGTCCCGGTGTGTATTTTTATACCCTAACCTGTGATGATAGTCTACGTGGAGTGCCTGTAAGTTATGCCATTACGCTTCGCGTCGATGCCGATACCCTAATTAATGACGGTGAGACTATCGATTATGGTAATGGTGCCGGCAATCTTGATCGCCATCTCATACTGTTGCTCACTTTCCTCACTGTTTTAAAAACACGTCAAAGACACAAGGCAAAAGTATTTAAAAAGTCATGTTAACATTATCCAACTCTAAATCTCTCCATACTTTTTTAAACGGTAATATTTGGAGCAGCCTGAGAGCTTATCGTATTAAAATTTTTCTGATTGCGATATTTAGTGCTGCGATAAACTTGCTATATTTAGTACCGGCAATTTATATGTTACAAGTGTATGATCGTGTACTTTCCTCTAGTGATCCAAAAACTCTCATGGTGTTAAGCGCGATTGCTTTAGCACTTTATATCTTATTAGCAGTACTGGATAAATTACGCAGTATCTTTCTGATTGATATGAGTAATCTGCTGGATAAAAAATTACGAAAACCTTTATTTGATGCTGCAATACGTTGTCAAATTAAAGAAAAGCCTTATGCCAAAAATAATGAAAAAATATCTCATACATTACCTAATATTGCTATTAATGATTTAATAAATATTCGTCAATTCATCACTGGCCCTGGCATTTTAGCAATGGTTGATGCTCCATGGTTTCCCATTTACTTAGGCATTATTTTTATTTTTCATCCTCTGTTAGGGGCAGTGGCATTCGTTGGTGCTGCTTTTTTATTTACGGTAGCTGTATGGAATAATCGACGGACTAACACACTATTACGAAACGCCGGGCAATTCAGTGCCAAGGCAAATCAGCTTATCCAAGAGCAATTGCAACAAGCAGAAGTGATGCAAACCATGAATATGCAATCATGCTTACGCGACCGCTGGGAGCAACAACATCACAATTTTATTCAGCAACACAATCTTGCGAGTCAATTCAATGGTACCGGTTCTGCAATCAATAAAAGTTTCAGGCTGTGTTTGCAATCCAGTGTTTTGGGCGTAGGTGCCTTATTAGTTTTAGAAAACACAATAACAGCTGGCACGATGATCGCCGCTTCAATATTAATTGGACGGATGCTTACACCTATTGAACAAGTTATAAACAGTTGGCGACAGTGGGCAACAACACATTCAGCCTTAGAACGGGTCGAACTTTTCCTTAATCATGATACATCGACATTAATCTCTTCATCACCAAGAACATCTTGGCAAAAGCTCACGTTTCAGAAAGTTGTGGTGGTTCCACCTGGTGCTAATCATGCTAGTTTATCCAACCTGACAATGGAAGTAAAAGCTGGTGAAATTCTAGGTGTGATCGGTCATTCTGGAGCAGGAAAGTCCTCTTTAGCTCGATTAATTATGGGAGTTTGGCCATCGTATCAGGGTAGTATTCTTTGTGATGAACATGCTGTAAACAACCTCCAACATTATCTGCATATAGGGTACTTACCACAAAACATCGAATTATTTTCTGGGACAGTGGCTGAAAATATTGCACGTTTTAACAGTGATACAAACGAAGATAGCCTTGGCCTAGAAAAAATAGTGAAAGCCGCTAAGCTTGCCAATGTGCATGATATGATTAAAAGTTTGCCTGATGGTTATCACACACTGTTAGGTGAGCAAGGTAGTGGTTTATCTGGTGGACAAAAGCAAGGTATCGCTTTTGCAAGAGCATTATTCGATAATCCAAGCTTACTGGTGTTGGATGAGCCTAACTCACAACTCGATCAAGAAGGCGAAACAGCATTAAAGCAAACCCTTCAAAAATTGAGACAACAAGGTACTAGCGTGATCTTAATAACTCATCGTGCCGCTATTTTAAATATTACCGATAAATTATTAGTATTGAAGGCTGGGAAACCAGTGATGCTTGGCGACTCCGCTCAAATCCGTAAATTAATTGCTGAAAATCAAAAAACAACTAGAGTTACTCCATTTACTCTCTCTAACCGTACTAGTTTTAATACTATTCACTATTCATGAAAAAAATATCACAACCTAAGCCTTCTTTAATTAAATTTGTGTATCCGGAAAATCTGTAAAATTTTTAGTCATCAATTGGTGACTAAAAATTTTTTTCCGAAAAATTGAGCGATCAGAAATAACTTTTCCAATAGTTTTTATATCAATTATTAAACAATTCAAAATAATGACGTTATCGATCTAAGAGTCAACTTGAAAAGATTCTCTCATAGTGCAATAATAATGATTATCATTTGCGTTTGTGCTGTTTGAGTGACTATGAATAATAAAAAAAATCCTATCGAGCAACGGATAATCTTTCAAAAAATGTATAAAGAACATTCCTGCTGGTTACTCGGTTGGTTGACAAATAAAGTGAATTGTCGAAGTCGAGCTGAAGATATTGTGCAAGATATCTTTCTAAAACTTCTAAGATCTGAGTCAGATTTAAAAACAATAATAGAGCCCAAAGCTTACTTAATCACCATGGCGAAACGTCTTATAGTTGATCAGATCCGACGCAAACAAGTCGAGGATGCCTATCTCCAACAAAAAGTAATTTTTCAAAATGAGATTCAACAAAAAATTTCGCTCGAAAACGATTTTGAAAATCGACAAATTATTGGACAAGCTTTAGAAAAGCTTTCAACACTTTCAGATAAACCCAAGCATGCTTTTTTAATGAGTCGATTAGAAGGTCTACGCCATGCTGAAATCAGTGAAAAACTTGGTGTATCAGTAAGTATGGTTAAAAAATATATTGTCAAAGCGCATCAAACTTGTGGCCAAATTTAGTTGTGTATATTTCGTCTGATTCGATAAGTATTCTTGCAGCAAGAAAATAAAACTAAAATTTTTTATAAAGAGAGAGAATCATTTAGCGTTCTCTTCTTATATCTCAATAAAAAACATGCACAGCCAAAAAAGCAAAGAAGAAACCAACACTCCAAGTGATTATAGATAAGCCAAATATCCATGCACTAAAATATCTAGCTCTTGCACATGCTTTAGCTTTTTGAGGATCTGCGGGGCAGGGAGCGTTACGCGCCCGCCATTGCATGATACCTGCTATAGCTATTGATATCGCTGATAATGTAAACAAAGTCACTTTATATTTTGATAACGCAATGAGCCAAGGTGCTGTAGAGACTAATCCAGCTAACGCTGCTCCTGCACCTAGAGCAACAAAAAGTGCAGGCAAAGCACAGCAGAATAAAGTTCCCGTAGAGGCCAAGAGGCTAATCGTTGGTAACAAGAAAAGTTTTTTATTCGATTCAAATGTTTTCACCTTCATGAATAACAGCCTTGTTGAATATCAACGACATTATATCCAGAGTCTGTGATTAACGCTGTTAACGTCACATTATCAATCTTTTGACCTTCTTTTAAAGTTACAACAACTTTACCATTATCCAAATCAACTGCTATACCCGATACTTCTTCTTGTTTTCCGAAAACTTTTTCTAAAGCACGAGCACAAAAATCACAAACCAATCCATTGACTTTTACGTCAACTTGGCGATTACAATTTTCGGTGTTTTGTTTGGATTGTTCTACAGTTTTTCCCCATACATAGGGGGTATAGAATACAATTATGATAATTGTCAGTTTTAAAATAAATTTCATTTTAACTCTCCTAATATCGAATAATAAAATTCATTAAGGCATCACCATCTTGAGTTACGCCTAATTCAACAAGGTATTCACCTTTAAAAAAACGTGCGAGAAAAGTGGTTGTCAATGCATTTTCTTTTTCTGGTTGATGATCGATTTGCAGCATTAGCCATGTATGTAAATCACCATAATCACCCATGTAAGGTGCAATACCAACACGTGCATTTTGAGTAAAAAATTGAGTAATTTGCCCCGCTTCTAAGAAACGATTGGAATAAGAAGTAAAAAAACGCCTATCTTCCCAATCTAAAGAAACCCCTGTAAAAGCTGCCAAATTATTTTTGTTGTCTTTATCAAACGCCCAACCAGTACCAGATTTAAGATAAACATTGGCTTGTGAAGCAGGTTTATTCCAGCGCTTAATAAGATAATTGATTTGAACACCCTGAAAATGCCAATCATCATTTCGCCAATACTCTCCTTTATAACCGAGGGAGTAGTTTGCTGTTGGTGAATAATGCATATGGATGCTACTGGTATCAAAATCGTTCATCTGCATAAGGGTAATACCACCGGGGTAAGACACAGGACGCGCCCAGACAGCAGCCGGTAATATCACCATCATACCAATGATGTTGATAAAAAATTTCATAATATTCTCTTAAAATCATATAACTCTTTTTGAGCCTTTAATAAACTCAAAAACAGATAGTTTTAAAATGATTGATTAGGTTAGATTAAGAGAAGAAATTTGGAGGATGATAAATAGAATAAAGTCTTGAAAAGAGGGTATTACTGAATGAAGAAAATTGATTTAAATTTGTCGAAACAGAAAATTGAAAATCTGAATTTGTAATACTGTTTAAATGAAAACAGCATTGGCATTGATTATCACAATCATTTTGATGTGTATTGTCTGAATTGATTGAATTTTTATCAACATCGTGGCAAGGCGGCATTACATCATGAGCTGCGTGTTTAATTTCCTGATTGACATTATTTTCTGCACACGCCATTACCAGGCTGTTCGTACTTGATACGACTATGCAAAAAATGAGGAAAAACGATAAACGGCGCATAAATTATTTTGTGTAATGAATCTTCAGACAATTATCATATACTTTGAGGGCAAATATCTCAATGAGTTCATTGTAAGTGACAACATTTTAAAAGTTAATCTAAATTATGCTTTTCTGACCAAGCACGCAGATCTTCAAGGATTTTGAGTGCACTTTGTCCAAAAGGGGTGAGTTCGTAGGTTACGGCAATCGGTCGATCACTTATAACGGTACGTATTACCATACCTCGAGATTCTAGCTCTTTTAAACGTTGGTCTATCATTTTTTTACTGGCGCCGCCTAACATGCGTGTTAAGTCATTGAAACGAACAGGCCCATCTTTGAGGTGATAAATGAGAGAACCTGTCCATTTACCGCCAATTAAGCGCATTCCTTTTTCAATAGCACAAGGCTCAGTACAAACATTAACTGCTTTTTTTCTACCATAACTATCTGTTTTTACAAAGCTTTGCATATAAAACTCAACCTTACCTATTGGTCACTTTTAGTGTATTAAGCAATATTTAAATATAGGTAACCAAAATACTTCAGGTGAAGATTCTACACGCTTTTCAGTTTTTGAGGAAGTTTGGTTCATGTTTTATGATATCGCCAGGTGTGCACTCTAAAGCATCACAGATGGCGTCCAAGGTTGAAAAACGAATAGCCTTCGCTTTTCCGGTTTTTAATATAGAAAGGTTTTGAGGTTTTACTCCAACTTTTTGTGATAAATCGTTAAGACGCATTTTTCGTTTAGCCAAAAAGCACAACGGCTTTTATCAAGTGCTGAATATTCCAGATGACACTGGTAAGCCCATTCAATATGCAGGCTCAACTAGAGGCCCCGCTTACAATGAAAAAGATTCTCCCTTTCAAGTAACTTGGAGCGTAAGGCCAGAAGTAAAAAAGGTACACATAGACTCGGTCGGCGCTTGGTGTAAAGACAATAGTTTTAATGAAAGTCATGCCCACGATGTAAGAAATCTTGTAATTAATCCCAATTTACTCTCTGGTATTAATTAATCATTTTCTCTTGCTATATTAGTTTTTTTGGGCTTGTTTATCTTTTTTTAGCAAGCCGTACATTATTGCTTGACTATTTTTAGCAGCGCATTGGAGTAAATAAACTCAAACTTTTAATTGAATGTATATGCATATTCGAATATATTTATATCAAAATCTAACGAACGATCTTATTATAAGAATAGCTAACGATGGTTGACACCGTACAACTTTTTAAATGTCTGTCAGACGAAACTCGCTTAAACACAACATTATTAATCTATCGTCAAGAGAAGTTGTGTGTCTGTGAGCTAGTTGAAGCCTTGCAAGTCAGTCAACCTAAAATGTCTCGTCATCTTGCCCAATTACGTAATTGCGGTTTACTAGAAGATTCTCGAAATGGCCAATGGGTTTTCTATTCTCTCAAAAAATCTTTACCGAATTGGATGAAAAATATCCTAGATATTACAGCTACCGCTAACAATACTTCTCTTAAAGCCTATGAAAAAAACCTAAAGTCTATGCGGAGTCGTCCTAATTATTGTTGAATATGAACAGTTTGTAGTTAAAGAGGTTATATTTTAATGTCAGAGTTGTACTTACCTAGTATTGATGAAAGCGTGCATAAACCTAAAATTTTATTGCTTTACGGGTCATTACGCACACGATCTTTTAGTCGCCTTGTTACGGAAGAAGCAGCACGAATATTAAATTTTTTGGGTGCAGAAACTCGAACTTTCAATCCTTTAAGATAGAGGTCGCTCTTTCAAAAAAAACAAATTAGCTACGCTTTACGATTATAGAAGTGACTATTTTAAGTATTATTTTTTTGATTTTAACCTCATGTCACTGTTCAAAACCAAACATCTGCATTAAGAATACAAGGAAGTTCATCTAAAAAGACAGATGCGTTGATCGTCGGGTGATTTTCCCATAGTTTTTCAAAATCTATTCTGTTTTCCTATATTGAAATTATTTATATTCAATAGTTGCTAATTAAGTAAAAAGCTTTTTCAAAGTAGACAACAGATATCAAAAATATTAACAATAATATAATAAGTTTTACCTATCAAAACTAGTGATGAATGATTCTCTGATTTTAAAAATTACAAACCTTCGTTATATGATTGTCTAACAATTATAATCAATAAATTCGTTGTTTATTTAACATGTTTTTCGTTACTATAAATTTAAATAAAACGGGCTTGGGAGAACTGCCTAATGATAAAAAAACAATCATTAAAATCGATCAATTTGGCATTGCAAGGAGGAGGCGCTCATGGGGCTTTTGCTTGGGGCGTACTGGATAAACTATGTGAAGATGGAAGACTTACAGTTGATGGCTTGAGTGCTGCCAGCGCAGGTTCAATGAATGCCGCTGTTTACTCGTACGGTAGAATGCTAGGTGGATTAGATGGTGCGCGCGAAGCACTTTACAATTTTTGGAAAGATATCAGTAATACTGGTGCTCAATTGAATCCTATTAAGCCGACTTGGTGGGAACAATTTTTTGGTGGTTGGGAATACATTGACCACTCGCTTTCATATATTATGTTTGAGAATTTTACAAAAACATTCTCACCTTATGAATTTAATCCTTTTAACTTTAATCCTCTACGTGACGTTTTATCTCGACATGTTAATTTTGATGAGCTTAAGTATTGTAATTCTACGCGTATGTTTATCTGCGCGACGAATGTACGTACCAATAAAATAAAAGTTTTTCGTAATGAGGAAATCAGTTGTGATGCTGTCTTAGCTTCTGCTTGTTTACCTATGTTATTTCAAGCTGTAGAAATTGATGGTGAAGCATATTGGGATGGCGGTTATATGGGTAACCCAGCACTTTATCCATTGGTCTACCATACTAAAACTGAAGATATTGCGATTATTCATATCAACCCTATTTATCGTGAAGAAATTCCCAAATCTTCTCGAGCCATCTTTAACCGCATTAACGAAATCAGTTTTAATTCATCATTACTTAGAGAAATGCGCAGCATCAACTTTGTTAAAAAAATTGTAGAAAATGATTGGATAAAACCAGAATATCGGGATCATTTTCACTTTACTCATCTTAAAATGCACTCAATTCGTGCTGACGATGTTACAAGTGATTTCAGCATAGGCAGTAAATTTAGCCCAGATTGGCAGTTTTTATGCCATTTACGAGATCGAGGACGTGAAGTAGCTAGGCATTGGCTTAGCAAAAATTATGAGTTTATCGGGGTAGAGTCAACAGTTGATCTTAGTCAAGAATTTTCTTAAAGCGTATAAAGTATAACTGACTTAGGTCCAGTGGTTTACAAAGCGCCCGTCGGGATCAAATTGTGCCATTTGTTTTTTAAGATCGAAATGACGCTGACCGCGTGGATCTGTTCCGACACCTGCAAGATATTGCCAATTACCCCAATTAGAGGCCACATCGTAATCGATCAATTGATATTCAAAATAAGCTGCTCCGTATCGCCAATCGAGATTTAACTCGTTAACAAAACAACTAGCAACAATTTGTCTTCCCCGATTTGACATGAAGCCTGTTATATTTAACTGCTGCATGCAGGCATTCACTAAAGGGTATGCCGTTTGGCCCTGACACCAGGCTACATACTTTTTCTCGTTATGGTTTGATGTTGGCTGCTGTTGTTTTATGCCACCCAATGTAAAAAAGCACGTCGAATAACAAAAAGCTAACCATTGAAAATATTCACGCCATAACAATTCAAAAGCAATCCAATACGTAGACTCATTGCTTTCCACATGCATTTCATATTCATGAAGCTGAAATAAAATTTGATGTGGAGAGACACAGCCATTCGCTAACCAAGGTGAAAATTTTGTGGAGTTTTCCCAACCGTCGAGTGCGTTTCGCACTTGCTTGTACGAACTTGGTAAGTCTGATTGAAAGTAATTTTTAAGATGTTGTTTTCCTATGGTTGAACCACCGTTAAAATGCCTTGATTCTTCAATACCATAGTCATCATAACTTGGAAGAAGTATAGCCTGCTCCATAGATAGTGACTTGGGTGGAGGTGGTAGTTGTGATGGTTTTTCCAATGGTCGACGGGAAGTTAAAGGTTCAATATTTTTTCTGAACTTCGAAAAACTCGATGGAAAATTCGCCAAAGATGCTGGTAAATTTGACTGATTAAATAGTGTGTGCGAGCAAGTTTCCTCAAAATACACACCAGGATGCTGTTCTTGCAGTCTTTGCCAGTCTTGCATTTCGTAAAAGCCCACATTTAAACTACGAAAAATACCAGTGATACTATATTGTTGAATGAGCTTTGAAATAGTTTTTATAGGTTCGTCAAAAGTCAGCAGCAAATGTTGACCATACTGCATTAAAGATTCTTGCAAATCCATAAGTGATTGATGGAGAAAGCGCCACCGATGAGTACCCAGAGGGAGTTGCCCAAAGTTACTATGAGTGAACCATGTGGGATTTACGGTGTATATTAGGATAAGCTTTTCACTTTTTTCACAAGCACGTATTAACGTGGGATTATCATCTAGTCGTAAATCTTGTGTTAACCAGTAAAGGCTCGTTGAATGTTTTTGAGCATTCATAGTAATGATTGGACCACATTTAATGCTGATAAATAAGCACCTTCGACGCGTCCACCTTGAGACCAGTCACCAATAGCAATAATTTTAGAGTCAGGATCTGCCAGCAAAAAGGAATCTTGGTGATTCTCTTTAAAGCGTGCGTAGCGCCAATAATGTTCATAATGGTTTATAGACTTTAGTGGTTTATCAATATATGCTTCCAGAGCTTTCGATAACCAATCTAATCCAAATTGTTTGATATCGATGCAGGTTTGTTTGTCATTAGTTTCTGACCATTCACTAGAAAAGTGTAACATCCATAAATCATCGGCTTGATTTGGTGGGATTCGATGGGGTTTTGATGATAATCGGGAAACCCAGCTTACACTAAAGTCACCAAAAATACCTTGTATAGCTTGCGGTACCTTACCTAGAGTGCTTACTGCTAATGCCCAGCAAGGTTCGTGAACACTCAAAGGTAGTTGTTCGCTTAATGCCGTTTGTTCGAGAAGGAGTGAACTTTGCTCAGCAGGTATTGCCACAACAACAGCATCAAAATAAGATTCAACACGTTGTGAATGACTGTCTGTTTCTGCGTTTAACTGCCAACCTCGAGAGTTGTGATTTAATGAGGTAATTCGTGTGCTAAAAGTAATATCTATATCTTTCGCCAAAGCATGAGCCATCGCGTTCATTTTAGGCGTACCCACATAACGCAAGGTATCATCAGGACTTTTCAAAAGTTGCGAACCTTTTAAACGATAGGGCGTGAAATCCCAAATATCGACGACACCTTGCTCCTTCCACTCTTGCACTTGTTGATGAAATCGTGCATCTCGAACCGTAAAGTATTGTGCACCTATATCAATCTGCGCCCAATCTAAACGTTTTGTTGAAAGTCTTCCGCCAATACCGCGTGATTTTTCGAAAACTTGAACATTTACATCGTGTTTTTTCAACTCACGAGCGGCTGTGAGTCCGGCAAGACCAGCACCTATAACTGCAACTTTCATCATTATTCTCGCAACAATAAATTTACGGTTTTTCTACGGTAGAGTAGACTTTTTAGTTCAGTTAATTAACTATATATCTAAATTATTAATCATTTCGTTAAATTCTATTTTGAGTAGTATATTAGAGGAAGAGCTAAATGAACACGAGTGATTTTGAGAAAGAACTGCAACAAGTACGCTTAGCTGAAACAGCTGATGAATCTGACATTTCACTATTTTCAGCGAGGCTCATTGAGTCATGGTTACAGGGAAGAACTGGTTTTGGTGGCTTGCAAGCAGCTCTGGCATGTTGTGCCTTACGTCAATCTGTTGAGAGCCAACGCCCCTTAAGAAGTTTATTGACTTCTTTTATAGGCCCTAGCCAAGAAGGAGAGTTAATCATTGCCTGCGATGAACTTCGCAGAGGTAAATCCGCAACCTGGGCTGAGGCGAAAATTTTACAAGAAGGAAATCTGTGTTCAACGTTTCAAGGATGTTTTGGTGAAGAAAGAGTATCGGAAATCCAAGTATCGGCAAAAGCGCTGCCGACTCAGCTTTCTGCAGAAGAATCAAAGCTTTTGCCTTTTATTCCTGGTGTTACCCCCAATTTTATACAGCATTTTGATTTGCGTTGGGCATTCGGTGATGTGCCTTTTTCAGGATCAAGCCAGTCAGAAATGGGGGCTTGGGTTCGCTTTAAAGAAATATCGGAGATTAGTGAGTTTCATCTGATTGCCATGATGGATTTATTGCCACCCGCTGTTTTACCCATGTTTAAGTCTGTGCGTCCGATTAGTTCGTTAACTTGGCAGCTACAACTTTTGGACAACTCTCTTGAACTTTCTAAAACCGATATCAAGACTGATGATTGGTGGTTCTTTCATGTGTTTGCGCTTGCCGCCGGTCATGGGTATTCTCAACAGCAGGCAACCTTGTACTCTCCACATGGTCAAGCGGTTGCTATAAGCCAACAAAGCGTTGCTGTTTTTGATCAATAAATTCTTTTTTATCAGAAGTTTAAGCTGTATTGTTGAGGTTGGCTAATGTTAATTCTAGTATAAAAAACGTGCATTTATTGAAGGTTTTTGATGAAGGTCACCTTAATTTCTTTGGGAACACGAGGCGATATACAGCCGTTTCTATCGCTAGCTATAGGTCTGAAATCTAAAGGTTATGATGTAATCTTATCCGCTCCAGAAAACTTTAAAGTGTTAGTAGAAGAATATGACATTCACTTTTTCCCAATAGGTGTCGATTTAGAAGCCTTTATGCAGTCGGAAACGATTCGCGAAGTCTTGGATGGAAAGTGGTTTAGGCTCTTAAAAATTTGGCGTACGCATGTTATACCTATGGTTCACCAAACCCTAGAAGCCTGTTGGCAAGCCTCACAACACGCAGAAATCATTATTTACCACCCAAAAGCTTATGCTGCTGTGGATGTGGCTGAGAAAACTGGTGCAATCCCCATTGTAGCTTCTCCTGTTCCCATGTTTACTACAAGAGAGTTTCCAGTGATTATTTTTAAACGCCATTTTGGTAAATGGTTCAATCTCGCTTCCTGGCTAATATTTAGGTTTTCTCGCACACCATACACAAAGCTTCTGAATACATGGAGAAAAGAGCGACTTGGGTTAAACAAAGGACCTTCTTTTTCTCCTATCGGTTGGACGCCGAAAGGACAAGCTCTAAGGCTTTGTTCTGTTTCACCAGCAGTGATTCCTAAACCTATCGATTGGAATGATAATACGCACATGACTGGCTATTGGTTTTTAGAGGAAAAAAATACCTGGCAACCCCCCAAAGAATTAGTCGAATTTATCGAATCAGGCCCAACACCTATTTATATTGGATTTGGTTCGATGACTACCAAAAAGCCTCAAGAGTTAGCTATGACTGTTATTAATTCACTGATCTCAATCAATGCGAGAGCTATTATTGCTACAGGTTGGGGAGCATTACAACTGACTCATGTCCCTAAGAATATTTTTATCATTGAACAGGCCCCACATGAGTATCTGTTTAAGTATGTAAAAGGGGTTGTGCATCACGGTGGTGCAGGAACAACGGCTGCCGGTTTACGCGGGGGATTACCGACACTCATTTGTCCTTGCGCTGTTGATCAACCCTTCTGGGGAAAACGCGTACATGATTTAGGTTGTGGACCATTACCGCTTCCTATCAAAAAAATAACTCAAGAGTCATTAACAGAAAGATTAAAAGATTTACTCACTACAACTCATTATCAAGAGAATGCAACAAATCTGAGTAAACAAATTCAAAGAGAGAAAGGCGTTGATAAAGCTATTGATATCATTGAGTCGGCAGTTAAAACACATAAAAGTTGATAACAAGTTTTTATGACCATTCTTCAAAAGATACAGTATCTTTAAATCTCAACCTAGCTATTTTTTTTAATTTTCGATTGGAATTAATCAAATATTGATATTGACACATATTTAAAAAAGGAAAATCTGACACGCTATCGCTATAACCATAAAACCATTGCGATACACTTTCGTTTTTTTGCTTAGCCATGACTACTTTGTGTTTACCATAACAATGATGTTTCATCCAAATACTGCAAAAAGTAAAATGACCTTTAGAAGCAATAATTTTATCCACTCGAATACCTTTTTCCTTGAGGATATAGCGCACAAGCCAAGAGGGTGCAGCTGATAATATAATAATTTTATCTTCTTGCAACCGATGTTTCTTTAATCGATTAATCGCTTCATCGTAAAATATAAGCTTACCACTTTCAGAATAAGAATGATAAAAGTCACGCAAAACCGATTTTATCGTTTTTTTATTGACATTTAGCATGGCAACCCAGGCGAGCACCTTGAGTACTTGATGATTAAGGGATGGTATCAGCAAGAATAATGACCATAAGGGAAGGGTTAAACCTACTATGTATGTTTTGAACATCGAAGATTTTATTTGCCATAAAAAAAAAGCAAAACCACTATCGCCAGAAATTAGCGTTTTATCAAAATCAAAGACTGCAACTTTCTTCATAAATACTTTTTCTCTAAGTTCGAATATAAATTTATTTGCTTTATTGTAACTAATACTTAAGTTGTCGATCAAATAAAAGTATATGAATCATGTTCATTTACCCGGTATTAAAAGAAAACGAATTGCAATCGATATTAAACCTTCCTCTATTAAAAACCATAAAAACTTTTATCATTCTGTCATTAATAACTCTTCTGTTATTAAATTTTATTATCCTTATATAAAAGGTATTCCACAAAGTTCGGTGAGAGATAGCGCTTTTCATTTAGAGTTTTTGCGACAATGAAATTTAACCGATTTCTTCCACATATTTTTGAATTTATCAAGGTTTATATTAGCTTCTATTGACTTGGTTTTTATAAAGGTAAGCAACTTGATGCCTATCCGGCTGAACTTGTCCCCGAATCTGTTTACCAAATTAGTAATGATGTTGAAACAGACTTTAAAAAAGTTATTGGAAAAAACAATATGAAGAGATAAAAGGTATATTTCTTGATTAACCATTAGGGATTCTGCATCAATTATTTATAAAAGAAGTGATTTTCTTCACAACATAAATAATGTTTTTACGAATTTTTTGCTATCCAATCTCTATCTCTCCTAATATAAGAATTATGATTTAATCAGTGTTAACAAGGATGATGACATGCTGTCTCTGTTACATAGTTTATATTTTATTCTATGTTGTCTTTTTAAACATAAGTGGAAAATAATTACAGCCATAATCGCACCTATGTGTATTGCTTTAATGGTGGGTAAAACTTATCAAAGTTGGGATAACGACCCTGAACGCGGGGGTATTGCTATCAAAAATGGCCTTTTTGGCGAAAATTATTCTACGCCCATTTACCTTGATCAAGGTTGGTCTGCATCTGATAGTTTATGGTTTTATACCACAACTCAAGGCTCGGGATTGCTGCCTTATGATCTATTCCTTGTTTTGGAAGATGCGAAATCACAAGAACTTTTTCGCTCCAATAAGAATATCGATAGTTTTCGCTATTTACCGCAAAAAGCCACTTTTTTTAACCCAGATGCTTTGCCTGTAGGTTTTGTTAAAGATACTTATCAAAATAAAGATTACATTGGTTTTACCTGTGCTGCTTGTCACACTGCGCAAATTAATTACACTGATTTAGCAGGAAAAACTACGGCGATTCGTATAGACGGCGGTCCTTCGATGGCAGATATGGTGGGATTTTTAACTGCATTAGAAAAGGCAATGTATGCCACTTTGAAGGATGAAAGCAAACAACAACGCTTTATTGAAAATGTTATTGCCCTTAATAATGATTTTAGTGAAACATACGATGTTATTCAAAGTTTAGAGCAATGGGCCAAATCTATCCGTTTATATAATACGATTAATCATAGCCATATAAATTACGGCTATGCTCGTCTGGATGCTTTTGGACGTATTTATAATCGAGTTTTACAACATTTAATTAATAAAAAACAATTAGCGCAAGCAATGCGCCTTGCCATAAATTCAAGAGGACAACGTATACTAACTGATACACACATTGATAACGTTTTAGAGAATGTTAATCATGACATTATTCTAGAAAATCAATTTGCTGTCATTCTTGATCGCCTAACATCTAAAAAAAAGGGATATCCTGGATTACATCCACGTGATGTATTGCGAATTAGAAATCAAATTTTTAACGAAGCAAATGCACCGGTAAGCTACCCTTTTTTATGGGATATTGCACAGTCTGATTATGTTCAATGGAATGGCTTAGCCAATAATAGTGGGGTAGGGCCTTTAGGAAGAAATACAGGAGAAGTGATAGGTGTATTTGGCATACTTGATTGGAGCTCTCAAAAGTCCACAGGGTTTAATCTTTCTGCCTATATCACTGGACAAAAAAGTAAAAACCATGTCATCAAATTCACTTCTTCAATAGATATAACCAATTTGAGGCGCTTAGAATTTCATTTAAATAGCTTACGATCACCCGTTTGGCCTCAGGATATTTTAGGAAAAATTGATAATGATAAAGCACGCCGAGGACAACTTATTTATGCTCAATATTGTGAGTCTTGTCATGAGATTATTGAACGTAATAATTGGGATCGAGTGGTCACAGCTGATATGTCTGCCATTGATTTTATTGGTACTGATATAGCGATGGCTACTAATAGTGTGAACTACACAGGTAAGTCTGGAAATCTTAAACATACGGTACAATCGATTGATGGTGTAGGGGATATCCTAATTGAAGAAGATGCTCCAGCTATACAAATGCTGACTTCAGCAACTAAAGGTGTCATTGCAACGCCTGATATTGATAAGTTTTTTATTAGGCGATGGCTTGATCGTTTATACGTGATTGGCGCTTCTTTTTTAAAGAATAAGATCCCCAATGTTATTAAACAAGGTAACTATAAACCTGACACTACCGCTAAGCCCTATAATTCACTGTTAGCCTATAAGGCACGCTCCTTAAACGGTATATGGGCGACAGCACCTTATTTACATAATGGTTCAGTGCCTACTTTATATGACTTGCTTTTACCCAAAAAGCAAGTTGACGATCCGGATGATGGAGAATATAGACCTGATAGCTTTATCGTGGGTAGTCGCGAATTTGATCCAATAAAAGTTGGGTTTCGTTCCGAGGGATATGATGGATTTCAATTTTCAACTTTTCGTGTGGGTGATATGAATACCGGACATGAATATGGTGCCGGACGTACGTCACAAAAAGATGGAACACAACTTCCTCCATTAACGGAAAGCCAGCGTTGGGATTTGATTGAGTATCTTAAAACACTTTAAAATATCATCAATTAATGGATAAACTAAAAAGTATACAGGTTTAGCCATTTAATTCTTAAAATTAGCCGAAGCTGCGCGTTCTTGTTTATCTGAGTTTATGTAGCGATCGGTGGTTTCAGAACTTCCGTGACCAGCATCATCTCTGACATGTTCCCGCGGCCGCACTTTTACCGCCTCACTGATCCCGGTATGTCTTAACCAATGTGGACTAGAGCCTGATAAACTCACATAATCCTCTGTTTTGTAACCATCAGCTTGCATGAGTTCAATTGCTAATTTAGAGCAGTTATGAAAGGCTTCTCGAATCTGGCCGGTTTGTTGTAACGCTGCCGAAAGATTAGGTTCTTGCGAGGTTTTCAGTGCAGGAATAAGTGGCGTAGATTCGTTGGCTGCGGGGAGGGCAGTTAACCCCAAAGTTTCGCGAAATGTTTTTAGTGCAGACATTACTCTGTCTGGTACAGCAATATCACGTTCTTTGCGTCCTTTGCCAAGAGTTGTTAAGAACCAGTTGCCATGTGGATCGCGTTTTATATCACCCATTTCTGGACGCCACTCCAGTATTTTTTGCCCATCCTCGTAACGATAACGCTCAACAAGCTCACTGATTCGCATATACATTTCAACCATCAAAATTATCATAAATAGGGTGCGACTATGTTGGTTTGGATCATTATCCGCCATTTGTTTGGCTGCTTTGTAAAGATAGTCTTTCTCTAAATTACTCAGCCGGCGAGGCTCCATTTTTTGGGGTTTAGACATAAATTGACTTTTTTGTCGTAACGCGCGAATTGGGTTCTGGCCTTCAGAAATCTCTTCTTGATCTAAAAAGGAAAATAAAGAACTAATGATTGCAAAAAGAGCTTGCACAGAGTCATTATCTAAGTTTTTTTCGACGTCAAGAACACGGATTTTGTTTTCTGTAAATGTGTTATTGGGACCAGGAATTCTTTCAATTTCGAAACGCCAACGTGTGAATGGTCGCCATTTGGGATTGGGCAAACGAGTTCCTTGTTTATTAATAAATCTTGGATAATTGCTTTTATCAATCCAGTTTTTTGGCGGCTTTTCGCAAAAACGTATGAAACTACGAATATGATCACGTTTAAGCGACAGTAAATCGATACCTTCAATGGTCCAACACCATAACAATAGTCGCTCAATTTCTTTTCGGTAAGCTTCATATGTTGATTTCCGGCCTGAGTATTCCCACAAAAATCGACTAGCATACTCAAAATCACGCTCAGCGATTGATTCATCCAACTTTAAATCTGAAATTAAATGAGAAGGCATTTTTACAGGATATCGGTTGGGGTTGACGAAATATGCTAGAGAATCAAACAAAGGATTTAACATAAATTAGCCATAATTTAGAGAATTTAGCGTATTATATCTGCAATATACACTAACTGCAATAATACTGTTTATTGCCTTTAATAATTACGTTACCCTAAAAACAAACCCTCGAATTCCGTCTAATTGAATATAACTATTGACTGTGACTTCTCAATTTATCACTCATTCTTTCCATTTTGCAAAATGCTTTATTAAGAAATCGATGGCCATTCTTGCTCGTATAGGAAGAAAACGGCGATTTTGATAAACAACCCAACTACTGGAATCCCTCCTCCAATAAGGCTCTAAAATAGGGATTAAAGCACCTTCTAAAATTAACGCTTTGAAGTTACTATTTGGCATATAAGCAACACCTAACCCTAATAGACAAGCATTGACAACGGCATGGGCATTATTACTTTGCCATCTCCCGTTAACTTTGATCGTTTCGATACTGCCTTGATTTGAAAAAGACCAATGAGCATTATTGGACACTATACAGCTATGATATTTAAGATCATTGGGTTTCTGGGGTATGCCATTTTCATTGAGATATTGAGGACTAGCAACAACCATCATTGAGCGATCCAGCAACTTTCGAGCGATCAAACCAGAATCGGAAAGATTTCCGTAGCGAATGGCAAAATCTATTCCATCTTCAACGAAATTCACCATCCGACTATTAAAATCCATATCAATGGTTAATTCAGGATGCTCTAAAGCAAACTGCATCAATGCTGGAGCCACATAATTTTCAGCAAAAGTCCCTGCTCCACTGACACGCAATGTACCGTTAAGTTGAAATTGTTGTAGGCTGACCTGTTCATTCGCTTGTTGTAAACCAACCACTAAATCATTACATTGCTCATAATACGCCATACCTTGCTGAGTGAGATTTACATGACGCGTTGTTCTGGCCAAAAGAGCGCACCCTAAACGCTCTTCCAGCCTTGATACTTGCCGACTGACATGGCTTGTACTACAGCCTAATTGTTTAGCAGCGGCAGAAAATCCATTGGTTTGTGCTACTGCGACAAATTCCACAATACCATCAAAACTGTCCATTAGGTCACCTTTTGTTGCTGTTTAGCAATAATGATTTGCAATTTTAAGCTATTATCAACTTAATTTGAAATAATTATACTCTTGCTTATGTTAAAAAATGCACAAGCGATTTGGACACTTTTAAGGAGTCAACAATGAAAAAAATACTGATACCTGTTACTAACCATTCAAAACTTGGCGATACTAATGAGAACAATGGTACTTATGCGCCAGAGTTGACGCATGCCCTTCATGTATTTTTAGAAGCAGGGCTAGAATATGATTTGGCGTCTGTAGAAGGCGGTAAGGTCCCACTCTACGGAACTGATACCGAAGATGATGCGATTAATAAAGCTATGCTAGCCAATGACACTCTTCAAAGTCGCTTAAATAATACATTATCAGTTTCAAAAATTAATATTGATGACTATGTTGCAGTTTTCTATCCTGGAGGTTTTGGGCTGTTATCTGATTTAGCAACTAACAAAAACTTTGCTGAGTTAAGCGCTACTCATTATGAAAATGGTGGTATTTTAGCAGCCGTATGCCACGGACCAGCGGGCTTTCTTCCTATTACACTGAGCAATGGAGAAAAATTATTAGCTTCTAAAACAGTGACTGGTTTTAGTCGTGAAGAGGAAGTTGATTATGACACCATTAATAAGATTCCCTTCTTGTTGGAAGAGTCTTTAACGCGTACTGCTGCAGAATATCGAAAAGTTCAACCATGGAATGCATTCGTTATTGAAGATGGACGCGTTATTTCAGGTCAAAATCCTGCGAGTGCCCAGGCAGTAGCAAAAGCCGTGGTTAAACAATTAAATTAACTTCCGTAATATATAAAAAATTTTTTATATGCTGTGCGTGTTACTTTTTCGCTGTTGATGTTGGCGATGAATGATAACTCGCACGAACCAACTAAAGAAATTTTATAATTTCATCAATTTTACTTAAAATTTTCCAGAATTATTCCATTGTTCTCTTGGAAGAATTTCTTCTGCGTTATCCCAACATTCGACGATGAGGCCTTCTTCAAGTCGATAAATATGAAATACTGCATAGTCTTTATTATCAGCATGAGTTTTTCCATAAGTGACAACAAAATTTCCTTGTCCTATGCATTTAAAAAGCATTTCATATTCACCAAATTCATCTGAATTAAACCAGGCTTTAAGCGCTTCTCGACCATTGGCAACATTGGGAATATGTTGGATACAGTTTTCGTGAACAAAGTTTTCGAACAAATTCAACTCTTGTTGTTGTAAAACGCGTTTAACAAATTCATTAATATGTTTTTTATTTTCTACGGTTTTATCCTGATCTTTAATGATAGTGTCACCACCTATCATATCTTCACCAGTGTTCAGGTTTTTTTTAAACTGTCCGATAACATCCCAATGCTCGACGATTAACTCTTGCTCATCAGTATCAAATAAATCGGTCGTAACCCACTCAGCTGCTCCATCATTTAATGATTGATAAGCTTGGCAAAATACATAAGGTCCATCCTCAATCATACGAATTAATTGAATATCTCTATCCGGATTACGTGCAATAAAGGGTTCAAAAAAATCGATAAAGCCCTGAGGACCGTTGGCTACACCTGTTGAGTGTTGTGTGTAACGCTCTCCCGTATATCGATTAACAGCATTAGCTGCATCACCATCACGGATACCTTTAAGATAAAGGTTTCGTACATTCTCGATTTTATTGCTCATAATCACCTCTTAAATTCAAGCGCTCGATTATTAAAATATTTAATAATTTATAAAAATACACTATTAGCGAAAAAATGGCTATTAAATCAAAGCGAATTCCTT
>JBCCZV010000040.1:0-29641 GCA_039187085.1 Pseudomonadota bacterium | reverse complement strand
GAGTATTATCACCTATACTCATAAATAGCCAACTTACTTGTTAGTACAATGAGATTTAGACGTTGAGAATTTTTGAATAAGCATTCGAATTTTAAACAATGAATGCATTCTTTTCGTGTAGAAATCACTTCAACGATACTGAAAATATAGGAGCAAAGCCGTGACAGAGCTAGTTCATCCTAATGAAGCGCTTTTTGAAGGGGAGCGTCCTTTTCCAATCATTCCCAGTTGTGAGCATTTTGCAGGAAGTGAAAAGCTCATGCTCAAAGCTCTGGGTTTGCAAGAAAAGTTAGGCCCAGTGTTTGACATCACTTGTGACTGTGAAGATGGAGCCGAAACGGGTAAAGAGCGTGAGCATGCTGAGATGATTGTGCGTGTTCAAAACAGTGAAGCCAATAAGTTCAATATGATGGGTGTAAGGATTCATGACTACACACACGAACATTGGAAACAAGATGTTGACATTCTGGTTCCTGCTATTGGTGAGCGTGTTGCTTACATTACGATTCCTAAATCCACTAGAGCCCAGCAGGTAGCAGAAATGGTGGAGTATATCCAAACGGTTGCCAAAGCTGCGAACATCGAGCGTGAAATTCCTATTCACATTCTTGTTGAAACGCATGGTGCTCTAAAAGACGTTTGGGAAATCGCTGCATTACCTTGGATCCAGGTTCTGGACTTTGGCATGATGGATTTTGTGAGTGGCCATCATGGTGCTATTCCTGCTTCTGCAATGAGAAGTCCGGGTCAATTTGAACATAAGCTAGTTGCAAGAGCTAAAGAAGAGGTGGTTGCAGCCGCTTTAGCCAATGGTGTTGTTCCAGCGCATAATGTGACTCTCGATTTGAAAAACCCTTATATGACTTATAGTGATGCGACTCGAGCGCGTCAGGAGTTTGGGTTTTTACGTATGTGGAGTATATACCCTACACAGATTCAATCTATCATTGATGCAATGAAACCGGATTATTCTGAAGTTGAAGATGCTTCTGGTATTTTGTTGGCAGCTCAAGAAGCCAACTGGGGCCCTATTCAGTACGCCGGTGAACTACACGATAGAGCAACTTACCGATATTACTGGCAGCTTTTACAGCGTGCTCATGTAACGGGCTTTGCATTATCCGATGCAGTGACTCAAGCTTTCTTCAAATAGCATTCACTTGAGAGGCAACATTTATTCTGATGCTGTTGCTTCTCTCGCTCCTTTCTTTCAAATTCGATAACCGATATTCAATAGTGAGTTATTCCTAAGGTCTTTTTCTCGGCAATTTGCAAAATAGCTTCGTTTTTGATCAAAAAAGCTGTCTTTTTTCATCCTTTTAATCCTATTTCCGTATCACTTATCATGAAATTGCCATGAAATTGCCATGAAATTGACATTATCCAGGACTAGAGAAGGCTATTTTAAGGCCGTAACAAAATGGAGTCTTAGTTCACAATTTAACTATTTTCGAGCGTTCGGTTTTTAATTTTGTTGTTTACTGCACATTTCGCAAGCGATTTTGTGATTAAAATCTGCTCAAAATTTGTACAGGCGTTCACCAAAATTTAACCACGTTGCAGAGAGAGCCAAATTATGACTAATGCCGTTAGCGAATCAGTTGGAACAAAAAAAACTTCTATTTCATCGAATTCTGCTATTCAACCTCAACAAGATATCATCTTGAAAAGTTTGAAAGGTCAAGAAACCAAAGCCAAATTATTAACACTTTCTACTACTGAAGTTGTGGTGCAAACCAATACATTCGTTAAGCTTCCTGTAGGAGAGCAATGTGAAATACGTTTAGGCTCCGAGCACCAATTTTATTATGGTTTTATTCAAACTATTGAAACCAATGAAATGGGTTCTCTCGTAACGTTACAAAGAGTAGCTAGCAGTAACTTGTCAAAGCCCTTTGAAGACAAGCGCCAAAATTCACGATGGGTTTGCGATACTCAGTTTTACCCTACAGCTCATTGCCGTTCACCATTTAGTTTGCAAGAAAAAATATGCTTTAGAGCTTTCAATATTTCAAAAAATGGCTTCAAGCTCATAACAAGTTTGAGAAATCAGCGTTTACAAGCGTCAATGCAGCTGGAGCTATCTTTAAGTTTTCCAACGATTGGAGAGATGACTGTCGAATCCGAAGTGGTCTATGCACATTCTCAAGTCATTGATGGCAAAGAACAATGGGTGGTTGGTATCCATTTCTTAGAGACCAGTAAAGAATTGCAAAAAATGATTGCACAATACTTAGTGCAATTTTGTCCTGAAACGACATTAAAAGCTTTGAAAAAGGAGGAGCTTAAACCTCATTCTCTCACTGAAGCGGTTCAATTTACTCGAGTCAGTTCTGAGAGCGAATATCAAGAGGTTTTGAAATTAAGATTGGATTCTTACAAAACGGCGAATAAAGTCACCCATGACGATTTTGATAAAATGACATCTCCATTTGATCGTTGGGAAAATATCATTATTGCTAAGCATCAAGGACGTATTATTTCATCCTGTTTATTAGTCTTCCCGCAACAAGAAGAGTTGTTAGAGTTGGAAGCTGATATGGGGCGCAGACTCGATAGTTTCATAAAAGATAGAACACAAGCTTGTGAGCTAACACGCCTTTGTACGCACAAAGAGTTTCGAGGTAGTGATTTGTTAATGGGAATATTGTGTGAGGCGGCCTTTGCAATGATCGAAGAAAATCGTGGCTGGATTTATATTGGGACTGAGGAAAAATTAGTCGCTCTTTATGAGCAGTTAGGTTTCCGAAAAACAGGTATTGAATATTCTCTAGAGCGCTATAAAGGCATTAATCATTTCTGTATGTCGGGTAGTGTGCGTGAAACAGTATTGAAAGGGCAGCATGTTAAACCACAATATTGGCCTTTTATTTGGAAGCCTGTGGCTGATTATTTATCCCGAGTAAAGCCAGAAAATTTGTCTCGTTCAGAGAAATGGCATTTAAAATTACACAATCTTTTGTTACCGGCAACTAAACAAATTAAAGCTTTTTTTAGCTAGTTTAATACTTACGGTGCAATTCGGATAATGCATTAATTTCATTGGTTTTGTGGCAAGCGACGGCCACATCATCATGATATTCCAATTCTGGAATACTCTTTTCACAAGATTGGCTTGCAAAAGGGCAGCGAGAGTAAAAGGGGCAACCTTTTTCGGTTTTACTCGTTGCGCTTTTGTAGAGTTTTTTGACATGCACGATGGCATCAGAGCTTCCGATGAGAGAAGGATGCCCAGAAAACAATGCACGCGTGTAAGGATGATTGGGTAGATGGAATAAGCGCCGGCTATTGCCTTGTTCCATGACTTGGCCATCACAAAGTACCATAATTTCATCGGCCATATGTTTGACCATTCCCAAATCGTTAGAAATAAACAGATAACTGAACCCAAGCTCCTCTTGAAGCTTCAATAGTAGATTGAGAATTTGTGCTTGTATTGACATATCTAAGTGCGCTAAAGGTTCGTCTGCAACCAAGACTAATGGTTCCAAAATAATAGCGCGAGCAATGGCAATACGTTGACGATCCCCCATAGAAAGCATGTGTGGGTAGCGTTCAGCAAGTTCACTTCTGACTCCAACAAGCTTTAAGGTTTCTTTAATTTTTGCATCACGTTGTTCAGCATTTAAAGGTGTGTTAAAACGTAAAGTGTCATCTAACAAAGATTTTATGCGAATACGTGGATTGAGAGACTGGTTAGCATTTTGAAAAATCAAACGAATTTTTCGATGAGCTTCTCGCCTTAACCGTGTGCTAGCATCGTCAAGCTTAGTGCCATCTATACGAATACTGCCTGTGCTGGGAGTTTCTGAACCTACTAAAACACGACCTAAGGTAGACTTGCCTGAGTTTGACTCACCAATAATGGCTAGAGTTTGTCCACGAGCTAATTTAAGACTGACATTATTCAATGCTTTTATGCGTGTATCCATACGTAATACACCAGATTTTGTCAGATATTCTTTATTAATGTTATCGGCTTCTAATACATAGTAAGTCATGACAGCTCCTTGTCGTTAAGTGGGAAATGACACCTAACGGGCTGATTGTCATCTCGTGTAAGCCCTGGTTTTTTGACACATGTTTTATTCGCTTGTGGGCATCGAGGCCCCAATGTACATCCAATGGGTAGATAATGTAACGGCGGTACGACACCTTTTAATGCAAACAGAGGTTTACGGTGCATATCATTATGCTGGTGCGACGGGACAGAATCCATAAGTGCTCGTGTATAAGGGTGTCGAGGATGGCTGAGTAAATCATAAGAGTACCCTGTTTCCATGATCTCCCCGCAATACATGACTGTCATACTATCTGAACGTTGGGATAAAATCGCGAAATCGTGAGTAATGAGTAAGATACTCATGTTGTTTCTGACATTTAAACGCAGCAGTAGCTCATTAATTTGAGATTGAGATGTTGGATCAAGCCCACTGGTTGGCTCATCCGCAATTAAGAGTAGAGGACGGCTCGCAATAGTCGTAGCAATAGAGATACGTTGACGAATGACGTGACTTAATTGATGTGGGTAATAGTTAACTAAGGTTTCAGGGCTTTCAAAACCTACTGATTGTAACAATTCCATTGCTCGGTTTTTACGTTGTATCGATGAGCCTTTTTCATGAACCTTTAATGTTTGATCGAGTTGATAGCCTACTGTAAAGCAAGGATCCAAGCTATTAGCAGAGTCCTGAAAAATAATAGACATTTTTTTACAAATAATTTCTCGACGTTTCTGAGGTTTAAGATTCAGTAAATTGATACCATCAATCGAAAGGTAATCTGCTGAAAAAGAGGCATTGTGAGGTAGCAAGCCTAAAATGGCTCTAGCCATCATGCTTTTTCCTGAACCTGACTCGCCAATGATACCGTGTATTTCTCCACTATCGACACGTAGACTAAATTCGCTGACAGCTTTAAACTCTCCCTGAATCGTATTTAATGTTACGTTTAAGTTTTCAACATGTAAAATTGACATAAAAGGATTTCGACAGCAATGTTAAAGAATAAAAGGCTAAATTTTGCATTAATATTTTTCTGGATCAAGCGCTTGACTTAATCCTTGCCCAATTAAGTTAATGCATAACACCGTCACAAAAATGGCGAGTCCAGGTAATGTAACAGTCCAGGGGGCAATTTGAATATAGTCTAATGACTCGCTCAGTAATCGCCCCCAATCAGGGCTATCTGCACTGGCTCCTAACCCTAAAAACCCTAAGGCGGCAATATCTAAAACGGCAATAGAAAAGCTCAACATCATTTGTACGGCTAAGCGACCGAATAAATTAGGAAAAATACTACGAAAAACATTACGAAAAATATTAGGCACATCAAGCAGAGCGGCTTCCACATAAGGTTTAGCTAACTCTTCTTCTAATAATTGATGAATATTTCTTCCAAAATGTGGGGTCAAGGCAATAGCAACAGCGAGTGTGGCATGAAAGAGTGTTGCGCCAAATAAGGCTGTTAATAAAATTGCAATTAACAGTGACGGTGTGGCTAACAACATGTCCATAAAACGTAAAAAAAGCGTTGAAATAAGACGTGGTCCAATTGCCGTCAAGATACCGAGCACCAACCCTAATGATAAGGACACTACCGTTGCGATAAACGCAGAGCCCAAGGTTAGGCGAGCACCCATTAACATACGTGAAAATAAGTCTCGGCCTAGATCATCGGTACCGAAGATAAAAGCAGGGTTACCACCTTCCATCCAAGAAGGTTGTACAAGATACGCATTTTCGTGCTGAAAGTTGGGGTCGTAAGGAACGAGTAAAGGGCTAGCAAGTGCGAGAAAAATAATAACTAATAAACCAATTAAGGCAACACTGGCTAATATATTTTTACGAAAGTTATGCCATGCTTCTGCAATAGGTCCGGGAATTTTTTCTTGTATATAAATGTTGCTTTTATTTAACATTGAATTGCTCAAAACTTTCGAAGTCTTGGATTAATAATGGCGCTAGCGATATCCAATAATGAATTAATGACGATAATAATGAAAATCAACATTATCGTGCTACCATGCACAGCAGGAAAATCACCACGATTTAACGACTCTATCAACCATTTACCCAATCCGGGCCATGAAAAAATGGTTTCAGTGATAATAGCGCCCATGACAAGAGCACCTATTTGCATGGCAAAGATAGGCATCGATTGAGCTAATGCATTTCTGATCGCATGTATCCAATAAATTTTTACGCCAGAAATACCGCGTGCGAAAGCACTTAAGATATGATCTTTTTGAAGTATTTCAATTAAAGCCGCTCTAATCGTTCGTGCAATAATGGATAAAGGCACGGTCGCTAATACCATAGCTGGTAAGATTAAATGATTAAAAATGCTTTTAATAGCTTCCCAACGGTTAGAAACATCATTTAAAAAAACATCTACCAGCATAAAGCCAGTAATAGGCTCGATATCAAATAAGAAGCCTATGCGTCCTGAGACAGGTGTCAGCCCCCAATCTAAAGAAATAACGAGCATGGTGATTAAACCCCACCAAAATATTGGTACAGAATAGCCTACAAAGCTAATAAGTAAAACGAAAAAGTCGATAAAAGTATGTCGAAATATTGTGGCTACGGTACCTGCTATTAGTCCGATTAACAAAGCCATCAGTGTCGCAAAAAATGTAAGCTCAATGGTTGCAGGTATTAAGGCAATAACTTCTTGCAAAATGGGTTGATTATTAATACTTGAGTAACCCCAGTTGCCATTAATGATATTAGTTAGGTAATTACGATATTGGGTGATTAAGCTGGTGTCTGATAAAGGGTTGTCATTGAGTAAAATGGCATCCAAACTTTGTGTATTTGCTGTTTTAAGTAACAAGAAAATTACGAGAGTAATGCTCAGAATAGAAATGATGGCCGAAGAAATTTTTTTAATAACCACTACCCACATAATATTGACCTTTTCTTCGCTATCTAGCGTTCTAAATATACGCCAGAAAAATAAACACCCCCTGAAGGTGTTTGCTTGAGATTTTTTACATGGCTTCTAGCCGCGATATATTGAGTTGCATGTGCAATAGTCAGCCATGGTGCTTCTGATTTGAAAGTTTCTTGCGCCTGATAATACAAGTCCGCACGTTGATTGGGGTCGGTAATTTTTCTCGCGGAATTGAGGTGGCCATCAAAATCTTTAGAGCACCAAAATGCGCGATTGCTTCCGGTCATGGCTGCATCACAAGTGAGCAAAGGGGTGAGAAAGTGATCAGGATCTTCATTATCTGCTGTCCAACCCAGTAATGCTGTTTGATGCTGGCCTTGACTCACACGATGAATGAAACTGGACCATTCTAAAGTGACGATATTGGTTTTGATATCGATTTGCTCAAGATCACGTTTAATGAGCTCTGCCATTTTAACCGAATCGGGGTTATAGGGTCTTTGTATGTTAAATGCCCAAATATCAATTTCAAGTTGTTCAATTCCTGCTTCCTTAAGAAGCTTGCGCGCAATAACAGGATCGTAAGTATAGCTAGGTAGTTCAGTATGATGGCTCCATATGGAAGGAGGCAAAGGCGATTCTGCAATTTCTGCAGAATCTAAATAAACAGAATGAATAATAGCTTGCCGATTAATAGCATGATTTAAAGCCCTTCGTACTCTAATGTCATCAAAGGGAGGTTTCGTCGTATTAAATGCCCAATACCCAATATTGAGACCAGTCATTTGATATAAATCAAGCGTTTTATTTTTATGGATCAAATTGAGATAGGCTGGCAGTGGATTGGCCATCACATCACACTCACCAGCGGTTAGTCGCGCATAACGAAGTGAAGGCTCAGGTGTTATTGCAAAAACCAAGTATTTAATTTTTTCTGGGCCTTTATAATATTGGGGATGCGCATGAAATCGAATATGTGAGTCTTGTACATGTCTAACAAAAACAAAAGGGCCTGTACCAATCGGAAAAAGATCAAACAGTTCTTGTTGATCTTCTTCTAAAAGCCTTTGTGCGTATTCTGCAGAAAAAATAGAAGCAAATTCCATCGCTAAAATAGACAAAAAGGGGCTTTCAGGACGCGCTAAATGAAACTCAACGGAGTAATTATGAATCTTCTTGATGTCTATAATAAGCTCTCTTAAGCCCATAGAATCAAAGTAAGGGTAACTTCGGCGTGATACAAAATGGTAAGGATGAGCTTGGAGTCTCTGACGATTGAAGCTAAACAATACATCATTGGCATTGAAAGCACGAGAAGGTTGGAAGTATTTAGTGGTATGGAACTGAACATCACGTCTCAGTGTAAATTGATAACGAAGACCATCTTCGCTAATCGTCCAAGATTCAGCAAGGCTCGGCTTAATCGTTGAGGTTCCAGGTTCTAATTGAACTAACCGATTAAAGAGCGTACGACCACCTGCATCAAAAGCAATACCAGAAGTCGCAAATTGTGGATTTAATGTATCCGGGTTACCCTCAGAGCAGAAAACTAAGCCCTGACGCATTATAGATTGTTCTGGAGTATTGTCACAAGCACTCACTAAAAGTACCAAGAGAAGAAGCATCAAGGGGTTTAAAGTGTGCTTTGAACAGGCTTTTAAATTCATTGATATCGAATCTCGATGCAACAAAAGAAAAATGGATACGTTGGCAATGTTGTAACTTCTTTATATAAGAGTGGTTAAAAGAAATCGGACTGTAGGTTTTTTCAGTAGTATTCAGTGATGAATACTTTTATCCTAGAAAAACCTGTGGAGAGTTTCAATTCAGCTACATAAAATGTCAAGTATTGTTTACCAGAGGGTTTTTTTCTATTAAATTGTTCTAATTTTAACCGATTTTGATACATTACCTTCCCTTCTGTTTTTATCCCAAATTGCTGGAAATCCTACTCTTTATAATTCACTGCAACATTTTTAGGTTTCTATTTATCACATTGTCAATTCGCCTATAGAAATGCCATTAATAAGAATAAATTGCTATTTGATATTCGTTTTTTAATGTTTATTTAGGATAAAGAGCAAGGAATAATGAAAGTTTTATTAAACAATAGTATTGGATTTTAGCGCGCTCATGTTTATCGGCTTCGAATAAAAAACGTCTTCGGCGTTATCTTCTTTTGCGTAAGCAATAAAGTTTTTTATGATTTTCCAGCCACGTTTATTGAGGGAAATGAAAATGATAAAAACTTTTATAATTTGTGTAACGGCTTTGGGTTGTTTCAATGTGCTAGCTGAACAAAAAAACCAAGAATTTACACAATCAAAGCAAGCGACCGCTGAAAGACGGATTGTGATCGAAAAGAAATTTGGTGAGTTTCATCAAGATCCTTATCGGTGGATGGAGAATACCCATGATCCTGCTCTCGTAAAATGGGTCGAGCAGCAAAATACAATCACCAAAAACTACTTAGCAGGCGATCAAGTTGATGAACTCAAAGTTGAGTTTCAACAAATTCTCTACGGTAATCTTTTGACTGTGCAAGAGCGGTCATCTCAGCTTGATGGCTCTGAAAAACAACGTCAACGTTTAGAAAAATTTAAAACTTTACAACAAAAACTACTCCCTTTTGATCAACGCCAACAAGATAACGCTTTCACACTCAATTCACCTCGTGATATCTATTACGTCAATTATGGTTCAGATAGCGGCAGTGATTTTTCCCGGTTAGAAATTTTTGAGCGGGAAACGGATAAAAAGATGTCAGAAACGCTCATGGTTAAATTTCCACAAGTAGTGTGGATTGACGACCAGTCGTTTTTGTATGTTACAGCACAAGACGGACGCCTAGCAGATTACCGCAGTGCGATTTATCGTCATACCGTAGGTCAAAAGCAACCTAATGATCAATTAATCTATCGTGAGGAAGGTGTGGGGGCCACAGTCAATATCCTGCAAACTGAAAACGCTTATTTTTTGTGGCGACAGTATGAAGATAAGGTTGCAATTAGTCGATTTGATATAGGAACAGGAGAACACGAGACACTCATTGATATGACCGAAGGATTGAGATGGCCTTTTTATATCGACAATGAAAAGTTTTACGTTATCACCTATGACGAAGCACCTAAAGGTAAAATTGTGAGCATTGATCAAAAGACCGGTGTTATATCTACGATTATACCTGAACAAGAATACGCTATTGATTATGCTGAAAAGGTCAATGATGAATATTTTGTTACGTACATTGATCACGTCGCGTCTAAATTGATGCGTTTTAATCTAGAGTCTGAAACAGTCGAAAATATTCCACTACCTTATGAAGGAAGTGCTCGCGTCTTTTATGACGGTTCTGGTCTTGTTTTAGTCATGCAAAGTTATTCGAAAGGACTTTCTTGGTGGGATTATAATGATGAGAAACAAGAGTGGGAGTTATCTTTTCAAGAGCCAACAGACATCTCGCTTGAATCCTTTAGAACTTACTATAAAGCACATAATGGCCAGGATGTAGCCATCTGGATTGTCAAAGCTAAAGAAACACGATTAACACCTGATACCCCTATGGAAATTTATGGTTATGGTGGCTTCACAGTAAACCTTATGCCGAGATACAGCTTAACCTCAGTACCTTGGTACAAACGTGGTGGTGTGCGTGCTATTGTCACCTTGCCTGGTGGTCGTGAATACGGTGAAGATTGGCACAAAGCAGGCATGAGGGAAAACAAATCCAATGTTTTTGCTGATTTTGCCGCAGCAGCAAAGCATTTAATTACCAAAGGCTACACAAGCTCTGAACGTTTAGTGGCAACAGGTGGTTCTAATGGTGGTTTGTTGGTGGGTGCTGTTGTCAATCAATATCCTCAGTTATTTAGAGCCGCAGTACCCGCTGTTGGTGTCATGGATATGACTCGTTACCAATATTTTACAGCTGGCCAGTTTTGGATTTCAGAGTATGGCGATGCGAATATTCGCAGCGATTTCTTCAATCTTAAATCCATCTCGCCTTATCACAATATCAAAGGTTACCGTTATCCCTCAGTTCTCGTCTTAACCGCTGATTTTGATGATCGTGTCGTGCCTGCGCATTCCTACAAATATTTAGCCAAGCTTCAATACAAAAACAGAAGTAATAACCCTGCTTTATTGCTCAGCAGTAAATGGAGCAGTCACGGTGTTCGAGGTACCTTGTCCGAAAACGTTGATTATTATGCTTTACGTCTGGCTTTCATGCTTAAAGAACTGGGCATGAGAGAATAATTGATAAACTCTAAAAAAAGAGCTTTTGCTCATACTAACTGATATTTTTTTAAATAACCACGCAGCTGATGATAAGTGACTTGAAGTAAATCAGCTGCTTTACGTTGATTAAATTGTGCCTCTTCAAGAGCTTGTTGAATAAGAGAAATTTCAAAATCTTGACTCTGCGTTTTAAAATCTAGAGGAAAGCTAGCTTTCATGGTTAAGAGGCTGGTATCAGCTGTTGGAGATGTTGCTTCTGGCTTATTTTTATGCGGTGGACGAAAAGGAGATTCAAAAGGGTCGAAAACCACTTCATTAATAGGTTCATCTTCTGGGTGACGATAGACATTGCGCTCAACAACATTTTTGAGCTCTCGAATATTACCGGGCCATGGGTACTCAAGAAAACTTTCCATGCAATCTTTAGTAAAGCCTGCAAAATACGGACGCTCAAGTTCTTTAGTCATGCGAATCGCGAAATGTTCCGCTAGTAATGGAATATCCTCTTTACGATGACGTAAAGGAGGCAGAGTAATAACATCGAAAGCTAAGCGATCCAGGAGATCGTGACGAAACTTTCCATTGCTAGCTAGCTGCGGTAAGTCTTCATTGGTGGCTGCGATGAGCCTGACATCGGTTTGTATGGTGGATGTACCGCCCACCCGTTCAAATTCACCATATTCGATGACACGCAGAAGTTTTTCTTGTACGCGCATGCTGGTTGTGGCGAGCTCATCTAAAAAAAGAGAGCCAGCATGACTGCGTTCGAACCGACCGACGTGTCTTTTATTCGCACCTGTAAAAGCCCCAGATTCGTGACCAAAGAGTTCTGTCTCAAGCAAAGAATCGCTGATAGCAGCACAATTCAACTTTTGATAAGTTTGATCCCAACGTTTCGAGAGAAAATGCAAACGAGCAGCGAAGAGCTCCTTGCCTGTTCCTCGTTCACCAATGATAAGAACAGGCTTGTTAAGCGGTGCTATTTTAGAAACTTGCTCAATAACGGCCAAAAAAGCAGTTGCTTCACCAATGAGTTGATCGGAGCTTTCCATTATCGACACTTGTCCTCAAGTATATTTGGTCAATTAAACTAATAGTTGGTCAAATCCTATCTGCCAAAGAAGGTTAAATCAAGCGATTTTTTACAAAATAGTTATAAAACAATGGCATAACAAAGCAAATATTTTTGGCACGCGAATTGGATTGTATAAATTAAATAAATCGTAATGAGCTTAAATCAAAGAATACGCGGAGGTTGTCCAAATGAAAACACGCCGAATGAAAGACAGAGTCGCCATGCTAATGATGTGTGTAGGGTTCAGTTTATTGTTGCTTGTTGACGCTAGCGCGGTTGCAGACGTTTTTCAGCACGCTTTTTTTTATTTGTAAGTAAAACATTTGGCTTCCTTGATCAATCATGCGTATGCTTGTGCGATTTATTGGACTTTGCTAATTACCTAACAACAGAGAGGTAGACATGGGAATATTTTCACGATTTGCTGACATTATCAATGCTAATCTTAATGCACTTCTCGACAAGGCAGAAGATCCGCAAAAAATGATACGCCTTATCATTCAAGAAATGGAAGATACATTAGTTGAGGTGAGAACGAACTCGGCCCGAACCATAGCTGATAAAAAAGAGCTTGAACGCAAAATTATATGGCATGAGAAAGAAACTCAAGAATGGCAAAACAAAGCGGAATTAGCCTTATCCAAAGATCGCGAAGACCTGGCAAAGGCAGCCCTTTTGGAGAAAAAGCGTATTGGTGAAGTGGTTACTGCTTTACAACGTGAAAAAGAATCGATTGATGAAGTGTTATTAAAACTATCAGAGGAAATCGAGCAATTAGAAACAAAATTAAAGGATGCTAAGTCGCGCCAGCAATCTTTTATCTTGCGGGCAAAAACGGCTGACTCGCGTTTAAAACTTAAGGAGCAGCTTCATAACCAATCGGCAGAGGGTGCATTTCAACGGTTTGATCAGTTTGAACGCAAGTTAGATGATATGGAAGCTAAAGTCGAATCTTATGATTTAGGCCGCAAAAAAACTTTGTCTGAAGAAATTGCCGAACTTGAAGTTCAAGATCAAATTGATCAAGAGCTAGCTGCTCTTAAAGCCAAAGTTGCTCCGCAAAAATCAGATACCAAAGAAACAAAAGACGACCTGTAACTAAGGCGTGTCTCGCGTCTTAGCTTAACAAAGTCAATATATTATTAATTACTGATTAAAAGGTCTCAACACATGGTTGAAGAAATTGTTCACTCAATGACAGTCATCATGATTATCTTCACGATTTTTGTGGGCTGCCCTTGGATTTTTCTCCACTATCGTACATTACAAAAAAAATCGGGTGGGCTTACACGTGAGGAGCATGAAGAGCTGGAGGATTTAAAAGAAAAGGCCATAGATTTGCATCAACGCATTGAAACGTTAGAGTCAATTTTAGATAGTGAATCACCAGGATGGAGGGATGAACATGAAGTCCAATAAAACACTTTATAAAAGGCCGGACAAAGGTAAGATTTCTGGAGTTTGTGCAGGTATTAGTGAGTATTTTGATGTTGAGGTCTGGGTTATAAGGCTAGTTGTGATTGCTTTAGCGATTAGCTTGAATTGGATTCCTGTATTAATTGCCTATTTTGTCGCGAGTTGGTTACTAGATGAACCTGATTATGATGTAGAAGAAGCTTTCGATGATCTCGATGCTGGTGATACTCGAAGTAAAAGAAAAGGAAAAAAAGGATCAACACGAGAGCCTTATAGACCCAGTGTTAAAGAAATTTGGTCAAAAGGAGGTGATCCAAAAGCCACTTTAAGTCAAATTCGTGTCAAGTTTCGACGTTTAGAGCAAAGGACGCGTAAAGTTGAAACCTATGTCACTTCAAAGAAATATCAATTGCAACGTGAATTTTCAAAAATTTCTTAATCAAGTATTATGAGCAAATGTAAAGTTACCAAGGGCGAGACTGATTCCTTGCGTAACTTTTTTAACGGCTTTATTGTAAACGCGTAGCTGCGTCCAAACGTATCGTTGAACCGTTGAGCATTGGGTTTTCAACAACTTGTGCCACCATATCGGCATACTCTGAGGGTTGACCAAATCGTGAAGGAAAAGGAACACCTTCCAGTAGTTGAGAGCGAATGGTATCAGGCACGTCTTTCATCATGGGCGTTTCAAACATGCCTGGCGCGATAGCCATGATGCGAATACCATGCCGTGCAAACTCGCGAGCCATAGGGAGTATCATACCCACTATCCCAGCTTTGGTCGCAGCATAAGCGGATTGTCCATATTGGCCTTCATAAGCAGCAATAGAAGCTGTATGAATAATGACTCCGGTTTCACCTTGCGCATTACGTGAATTTTTTGTCATAGCATGAGCAGCAGCTTTAGTTAACAAAAATGATCCAACTAAGTTGATATTGACTACGCGCTGAAAGTAATCACCAGACATAGGTCCTTCTTTACCCAAGACCTTTCCAGCACCTAAAACGCCGGCGCAGCCTACGGCTAAATTAATAGCCCCCCAATGTGAAAGGGTTTTTTCGATGGCTTGATTAACATCATTTTCAGAAGCAATATCTGTTTTTACGAAAATGGCATTCGAACCTAACTCACGACAAGCTTGTTGGCCTTGTTCTTCATTAATATCTAAGATAGCCACTTTGCCATCTTTTTGTATCACTTTCTGAGCGGTTGCAAGACCTAAGCCAGACGCACCACCGCTAATAACAGCTATCGTTTGTTGGTTCATTAAGTTATCTCTCCTGATGCTTTAAACAATTAAAAGAGTAGAACAAGAATTATGTAGGATTCAAAGCGACATTTTCCCTATTTTCCAAGTTCTGGTGTGGCGAGCTGCTATGTTTGAGCTTGCCAAGATGCTTGAGCAGTAAGGTACCGCTCCATGGTGTGTCCGCTCGATATAAACCTTGTTCTAAAGCTATCAGGGCATCTTCGAGTGATTTATCACTCACTAGATTAGCCAAGTCTTGCAGGCTACTGATACGTTGTGCTCGGTGGTGCACGTTAGCCCAATCCAGGAGCGCTTGTTGTGTCGATTTAGCGTCATTATTTTGTGCTGCAACTCGAATATCTGCCCAGCGTACTTTATGTGCATTTTTTTCATGTACTTCGAAAGAAGATGTTGTTAGTTTTTTGCGACCTCTGAACAGCCAAATCGATAGGGTAATTACCCAAAGCGCAGCAAAGAAAAAAGTTAATGCTTTCCAAGGACCAGTATCACGAATTATTTGTGGTTCAGGAAGAGTAAGTAAAGGCTGAGTTGCCGGTAAGCTTGATAAACCTGAGGCTGGTATTGAAGTATTGTTTGCACCTGGCTTAATTGTTAATCTTTGTTGAGCAACTCTGCTGGTTTCTAATTGATTGGTTTCTGTGTTCCACCAATCTATAGTGAGTTCGGGTAAAGTAATATCCCCAGCTTGACTAGGAACGATTGCGTATTTAAAAGTTTTAGTGGCTTTTGTGCCTTTCTGCGCTAGTTCAGTTTGTGCTATGGGTTCATCCGCGTAGATTTTAATGCCTGGAATATCCGGCAAATTGAATGTGGGTAAATCCACATCGCGCAAACCTAAGGCTTCGAGAGTTACGGTCCAAGTGACGGGCTCGCCCGTTGTTAAAGATTCCGCATCCGGTAAACTTGAGGTTAAACGTAATTGACGTGTGGGTAACCAAGGCGTTGGTGCGGATGTCGGCTTGGGTTTTACCGTGAGTGTGATTGGCTTGGAGCGAGCAGAAACTGTTTTGGCATTCATGAAACGTGAGCGGAAGAAAGATTGTGATGAATTTTCAATTAAGTCCCCAGAAAAAATCACAGTGGGTATTTCTATTTGTCCTGCTTGTTTTGGATAAAACACATAATTTAACTCATTGTTAATATATCTGACACCATTTTCAACGGATTGGAACTCAGTGGGCTTACCCACCTGTTCTAATTCAAGGTGATCCAGGTTGGTCGTTAAACCTTTAAACTTAACATTGGGTTTACGTCTCAGGTTCATACTTACCAAAACTTCTTGGCCTACATAAATGCTGTGACTGCTAAGTTCAACATCAATAAAAAGCTCGGCATTGGTATTGTTGTTCTGAGGATCAAGACGTTCAACAGAAATCAAAATTGGATTAGTAAACTCACCGTCTAGCTCAATTGCTGGTATGGCTAGCTGGCCTGTTTTTCGTGGTAAAAGCTGTATTGTCCAGGTGATGGATTGATCGACACGCCCATTTATCATAGATGTTTGCTGCGACTGCTGGGTGCCCATAAGAATAAAGTCATTCTCAAGTGCCTTGAAATTAGGAGAGCTTTGAGTTTTTCCTGAAAACTGCAATGTGAGTGTTAAACTTTGGTTTTCTCCAATGGGATTTCTATCAACACTTGCCACAAATTTTGCAGCGTCTAATGTAGAAATGAGTAAGCTCACACTGATGAGCAATACGCAAAGCGTAAATTTTACCACTGAATCTCCTCCTGTGTTTGTCGAGCTCGGCGTTGTGCTTCAATTTGCATTTTTCGTTTTAAGAGTCCGCCTGGGTCATCGGGAATTTGTTGTAACCATTGTTGCATTTTTCTTTCTTGTTCCGTTAAGTTTTCATCAGCAATTGTAGCTGTAGCGGAAACGCTAGGAGCGGATGGTTGTGATTCATCGGTGGTGTTATCGTCAGATGTTTTTTCAGCATTCTGTGACAGCATGGTTTCATTTTTTTTGTGCTCAGTATCTTGAACTTCGGATTCTTCGTTGGCTGTTCCACTCGATGGGTTTTGTTGTGCCATTTGTTCTTGACGTTCTGCTTCTTGTGCTAATTCTTCGGCTTCTTGTTGACTCAAAGATTTAGAGTCATTTTGTTGTGCTTCTGAATTGGTATTGCTGGCCTGTTGTTGTGATTCTGAGGCTTCGGAATTCTCTGAAGATTCTTGTTGTTGTGAGCTTTGCGATTCATCTCGCTGTTCTTGTTGTGAAGCGTCTGATGATTGAGATTGGCTGTCAGAATTTTGCTCAGAAGATGAACTTTCTTGGTTTTGCTGATTTTGCGACTGCTGCTGGTTTTCATTATTCTCGCCGGTGTTTTCAGAGTCTTGTGACTGAGAGTCTGAATTTTTTTGAGATGATTGTTGCTTTAGCAAATCTTCAAGTAAGGCTTTGTTATGCAGTGCATCTTGATGATCGGGATTGATGGCTAAGGCTTTTTCATAAGCCTTAATGGCTTCTTCAAAACTTTGTGTTTTTGCCAATGCATTGCCTTGATTGTAAAAGCCTTGCTCTGTGTTGAGATGAGCAAATTTTTCAGCTGCCTTTTCAAACTCTCCGGATTTGTAAAGGGCACTAGCTTGCCAAGCAGGATCTTTAAAAAGTTGACTCGCTTCTTCGAGCTGACCTTGTTCAAAGGCTTCTTGGCCTCGCTGATCAGAGCGTTTCCACAAATCATTCCAACCAAAAGCATGTGATGACGGTGCATAGCCAATAATCAATAATAAAAATACTGGTAAGCCTCGGCGAAATAATAATATTCCTGCTGGTAGAAGTAATAAAACTAGGTAAGGTCCTAAATCTTGCCATTGTTCTTGAACTTCCTCATCAAGCTGTCGGTTTGCGGCCATGAGCGATGAAGAGGTGAGCTCAACAATATCGCTATCGTCATTGGTTAGCATCACATAAGAAGCATTGCTGGCATTAAAGACTTCTTGTAAGGGAGCAATTTCCAATTTAGAAATAACAACTGCGCCTTGTTTATCTTTGACAAAGCCAGATGTAGCAGGAATAGGTGCGCCATCTGTTGTACCAACAAAGAGAGCTTTTAGTCTGTGACTAGTACTGGCAAGTAACTTTTGCATAGGTTCTACTTGCTGCATAGAAAAACCATCAGAAATGAGAATAACTTCTCCGCGACTGACTTGGCTGTTATCAAAAAGTTCGATCGCTTTAGCTAGAGCCAAATCTGGTCGGCTGCCCTGTACAGGAATTAAATCGGTGGATAAAGAAGCTATCATCGCTTCAATATTGTTGGTATCCGAAGTTAGAGGGCTTAAAACAAAGGCATCGCCTCCATAAGCGACTAAGCCGACTTGGCCGCTTTCGATACTGTTTAAGAGATCACGTAGTTTAAAGGTGGCACGTGTGATGCGATTCGGTGAAACATCCGCGGCATTCATGGATTGTGATAAATCAAATAAAATCACACGGGAAATTGCGCGTTCAAAAGTAGGCACGGCAACTTGCTGCACTGTAGGGCCCGCTAAAGCTATAATGGCAACAAGTGTCGCCATTAAATAACTTAACCACTGCCATTGTTTCGCTTGTTTTTGGGTTTGGGTTTGTGAAAAAAAAGCGAGTAAATGAGGTTGAATAATGGTTTGCCACGAGGATTGTTGTTGTGTGAGGTGACGGCTCACGTAAAAAATAAACGCTATAGGAATAATAGCTAGTAACCACCAAGGTCTAAGAAAGTGAAATTGAGAGAGCAGTTCCATCATGGCTCAGTTACCTCGTTTTTGTACAATACTTGAGAAACTAGTGGTTTAATAAAAGCTATGATTAATAGCAGTAATGCCATGGTCAAAGGATACATAAACAGAGGATGTTTGGGTTGATAGGTTCTGTCTTCTTGGTCGATAGGTTCGAGTGCATCCAGTTCTTGATATATAGCTTCGAGTTCTTTTTGATTACGTCCGCGAAAGTATTGTGCGCCAGTAATTTCAGCTATGGCACGTAAAGTTTTTTCATCAAGATCTTTGGAGGGGTTAACCATGCGCGGCCCAAAAAACATGTCGTTGACTTGCACGGCCTCGGCACCAATACCGATGGTGTAGATTTTAATTTGGCTTTCTGCTGCCAAGTGCGCAGCTTCTACAGGATCTACCCCAGCGTTACTTTCTCCGTCGGTTAGCAAGACCAAAATGCGATTACTTTCTTCACGTTTTTGATAGCGTTTAATCGCCATGCCGACACTATCACCAATCGCGGTAGCGTTGCGCCCAGCAATACCGATGGCGGCTTCATCCAAAAAAGTGGCAACCGTTGAACGATCGAAAGTGAGAGGGCATTGCAGATAAGCTTGTTCACCGAAGAGAATTAAACCTAAGCGATCGCCCTCGCGTCGTTCGATAAAATCTGCAAGTACTGACTTAACCACATTAAGCCGTGTTGTTTGTTGACCGTTTAAAGTGATGTCGGCTTCTTTCATACTGCCTGATACATCAACTGCAATCATAATGTCACGGCCCTGTGTGGGTAAGGTAACGGGTTCACCAAGCCAAGCTGGATTGGCTGCCGCTAAAATGAGAAATACCCATATTAAAAAAGGTAACGTCAAATGAGGACTTAACCAACTTGCACGGTTTTGTTGTTGCGGCGTGACTTGTTGCCACTGTTGGAATAAAGGAGAAAGCAATGCGCGCTCTTTATCAATGGTTTGGCTGCGCCGTTTCCATAACAGGAACACGATCGGTAGTGGTAAGGCAATAAAAACCCAAGCCCATAGAAACTCTATCATGCTGGAGTCTCCTGAATCATTTTGGATAGTTTTTTGATCATGGCTTCAATAACTTGTGAACTTTGCGCAAAAAAAATGTCACCTTCACAAATAATATTCGGGGCATAGAGTCCTTTTTCAATACACTCACGTGTGGCCGGTGTTAATACTATTTGTGGAAATTCTTGTGTCAGAAACTGACTCCACGCAGTGCCTGTGAGAGCTGCGGTTTTACGCCGTCCATAAGTGTGAATAGCCACGGTTTTCATCAATAGCAACATCTGTTTTAGCATTACATCGTCATTACCTTGTTGGCGATAAATACGTTGAATACGGTCGAAATCTGTTTGTAAATGAGTGACGATAGATGTGGAGACTTTCTTGTGACGTCGCCAACGATAAATAACAAAACAGATTAAGACAACAATAACCAAGAGAACCAGCCACCAACCTGGAGCCAGAGGCCACCAATGGATAGGTTCTGGTAAATGAATATCCTTAAGTTGTGCAAGTGGATCTGGCATTCCAGAAGTGTTCATGATGAAAATAACTCCGACCGGCGGTGGATAACAGATTGATGTCCTTTAAGAAACTCAAATAAACGTTGTGTATTACCGCTAGAAGTGGATAAGCGATGATGTTGAATACGATGTTTTGTAGCACAATCTTTTAACCGTTGATTTCTTTGTTCAGTGATGGCTTCAAATTCAGCTCGGCTTTTAGCATGTCGGGTATCCAGTAATGCATGCTGAAACCCATCAGTAATGGGATAAACGCCTAAAGGAGGTAATTTCTCATCCAAAGGATCATTAATTTGATAAATCGTCACGTCATTGTGTTTAGCTAAAGTCGCTAAGTGTCTTGATGAGGTTTCATCAAATTGCAAACAGTCCGAAAAAATACAAAGAGTAGAACCTGGATGTGCTAGGTTGCGTAAACGTTCTAAATTTTCGTTAAAAGAACTTGGTGTGGAATGTGTGGGTGGAGCTGCTGGTTCAGCCAGTGATTCTTGTAATTGATTCACCAAACGGTTGTGAGATTCAACCACTTGGTGTAGCAAAGCCAAAGCTGCTTTGCGTGAATTTGCTGGTTTTAATTCTCGATGGCTGTCATTATCAAACAGTAGGCCACCGATACGGTCTTTACGTTGTAACGAGGACCATAACAAAATGCTGGCGGTTGCTGCTCCAATAACAGCTTTCAAGGTGTTTTGACTACCAAAAAACATACTAGCAGATTGATCAATCATGAGGAAAACGGGCCTTTCCCTTTCTTCGCTGAATAGCTTTGTGTGCACTTGCTGGGTTCGAGCTGTCACCCGCCAATCGATGCTACGAATATCATCGCCTGGTTGATAATGCCTGACTTCGTCAAAGTCCATGCCGCGGCCTTTAAAACGCGAGCGATAATTGCCAGCCAAAGCGCTACGCACTGGGCTATGACGCCGATGCTTAAAGTGATTGGATTCCCGTTGCAAATTAATCAACTGTTCAATACTAAGATGAATACCGGCTATAAAAGACATAATAACTTCTCGTTAAGGAATGGCAACGAGATCAAGCAAGTTATTGATGACCTTGTCGGAATTGATGCCATCGGCTTCTGCTTGGTAAGTCAGTAATAAACGGTGGCGCAAAACTGGCACCGCGACTTGCTGAACATCTTGTGGGCCGACGTAATCTCGGCCTTCTAACCAAGCATGGGCTCGTGCACAGCGATCCAGTGCAATCGTTGCGCGTGGACTCACACCAAAATCTATCCATCGTCTTAGGTCACTATCGTACTGCTCGGGTTGACGAGTTGCCATGGTTAAATCGACGATATATTGTTCCACACTGTCTGCCATATGAATATCTAAGGCTTGATCGCGAATGTCGAATAAGGTTTTTTGGTCCAAAATATCAGGAATACTTAGAGCTTCGGCATCTTGATGGGCTTCTTTGCGAGTTAAGCGTAAAATGGCTTTTTCTGCTTCTGCATTTGGATAATCCACTTTGAGGTGCATCAAAAAGCGATCTAGCTGGGCCTCTGGTAGGGGATAAGTGCCTTCTTGTTCAATAGGGTTTTGGGTAGCCATCACCAAAAATAATTCGGGTAATGAGTAGGTTTTACTACCAACGGTGATTTGGCGTTCTGCCATGGCTTCAAGCAGCGCGGATTGAACTTTGGCGGGCGCGCGATTAATTTCGTCCGCTAACACTAAGTTATGAAAAATCGGGCCTTTTTGAAAGGTAAAGCTACTGTCTTGTTGACGATAAATCTCGGTGCCTGTCAAATCGGCGGGTAGCAGATCAGGGGTAAATTGAACGCGATGAAAGTCGCCCTCGATACTATCAGTGAGTTCTTTAATGGTACGAGTTTTGGCGAGACCAGGTGCGCCTTCCACCAGTAAGTGGCCATCAGCAATGAGAGCAATGAGGATATATTGCGTTAGGGATTCCTGGCCAATGACCCTTCCATTTAAGTAGCTTTGAATAGCCTTTATTCTTTCGTGCGATGACATTTTCACCTCAATCTGTCATGAGTAAAAACAAGAGTTAGTCTCAGAGTTGCATTTTTATGCTGTTAGTCAGTAATGGCTAACAAAGGTTCCCATCCAGCTATTAAAACGATATGCCTGACTCCTTGGACCGTGCAGATTGCACTGTAACTTTGCCAACTTGTTTATTTACCAGCAATTTTAGAATAGATTCCTCATTGCTGGCTAACTGGATAACCACTTAACTCTATTTTAGAGAAGGAGACCATTCTATTTAATTTTTTAACGAATTTTAATAGGATAGGCACGAATACTTTTTTCAGATAAAATCGAAAGTTCGATAAATGCTTTGAAAGTGGATTCTCCCGTACTTAATGACTTAGTTACGCTACAGGAGTTATCAAGCACAGTGAATCCTAGCAAAGTGTTTCAAATCGTTTTACTGCGCCATCCTTTCTAGAGAGGTTGCGCCATTACCTGATTCGACAGATTGCAAGGCTTTTCAAGCTGCTCGCGCTTTGAATTTAAGGTAAGATATGTCACCTAACCCAACGTAGCCGTACTATAGTAAAGCGGAGCGTTACTTTGCCTATCCCCGCACGTCCAATTCACTAGGTAGACGGCGCTGTGTGGGCACGATGAGGAATTACGAGGAGAGAGCTTTATGAGCGAAGAACAAACATCGAAAGACAACGACAACACGCCGAATACCCCCCCAACCTCAGACTCACCTACATCTCAATCATCAGCTAACAAAACTTTTAGCATTGGTCGAGCTAAGTTACCTCGCGTGGCTATTGTTGCAGGTTTAAGAACGCCATTTGCCAAGCAATTGACTCACTATAAAGGTTTTGATGCTTTGGAAATGGGGAAAATGGTGGTATCGGAATTAGTGGCTCGCACTGAAGTGGATATGAAAGATATTGAGCAATTGGTATTTGGACAAGTCTTGATCAATCCAGCTGCTCCCAATATTGCACGCGAAATTGTATTAGGTACTGCGCTAGATGAAGGCATCGATGCGTTTAGTGTGTCCCGTGCTTGTGCAACCAGCTTCCAAAGTGTCGCTAGTGTTGCTGAATCTATTATGGCTGGCCAAGTTGCCGGCGGTATTGCGGGTGGTTCTGACTCTAGCTCTGTGGTACCGATTGGTGTATCGCGTAAGCTATCTGATATCTTATTGAATTTATCCAAAGCTAAAACGATGGGGCAAAGACTAAAATTACTTAGCAAAATTCGTCCAGGCGATCTTGCGCCAGTGCCTCCTTCGGTTAGAGAATATTCCACAGGCCTCACCATGGGAGATAATGCTGAGCAAATGGCTCGTGATAATGGCATTACCCGTGAAGAACAAGACGCTTTAGCTCATCGTTCACATACATTAGCTGCACAGGCATGGAATGACGGTAAGCTTGATGATGAAGTGATGCCTGCACACGTCCCACCTTTTAAAAATCCTTTACATAGAGACAATGTTATCCGTTTTGACTCAAGCCTTGAAGGCTATAAAAAGCTTAAACCTGCTTTTGATCGCAAACACGGAACCGTGACTGCGGCCAACAGTACGCCGTTAAGTGATGGGGCTGCAGCTGTGATGTTAATGCACGAAGACAAAGCTAAAGCATTAGGTTACGAGCCTTTGGGCTATATTCGAAGTTATGCTTTTGCTGCCATTGGGGCGAAAAAAGACATGTTGATGGGGCCATCGCACGCGACTCCCAAAGCGTTAGATAACGCGGGTATGCAATTGAGTGATTTGACTTTGGTCGATATGCACGAAGCTTTTGCTGCTCAAACCCTATGTAATGTTCAAGCCTTTGCTTCCAAACAATTTGCTGAAGAAAAATTGAATCGTTCACAAGCGATCGGTGAAATTGATATGGATACTTTCAATGTGCTGGGTGGTTCCATTGCGTATGGCCATCCATTTGCTGCGACAGGAGCTCGTATGATTACGCAGGTATTGCGTGAATTACAACGACGTGGGGGCGGAACTGCATTAACTACCGCTTGTGCGGCTGGTGGCTTAGGTGCAGCAATGATTTTGGAGACAGAATAAATGAGCGAGACCACAAACATATTTACCGTCACCCGTGAAGACGAGTTTGCTATTTTAACTATGGACGTGCCTGGTGAGGTACAAAACACGTTAAGAAAAGAGTTTGGTGACGAAATACTTCCAATTTTAGAATCTCTGGAAAACGATCAAAGTGTTCAAGCCGTGATTTTTACTAGTGCAAAAAACGATTCTTTTGTTGCAGGCGCTGACATCGACATGCTAAAAGCTGCCACTTCGGAACAAGAAGTATCTGAAATTGCTAAGACGGCACAAAAAGTTTTCCAAAAGATGATTGATGCGCGCTTTCCTATTGTTGCTGCTGTAAATGGCGCATGTTTAGGTGGTGGTTATGAGCTTGCTTTAGCATGTCATGCGCGGGTTGCTACCGATGAAAATTCAACAGTTTTTGGTTTACCTGAGGTGCAATTGGGCTTATTACCTGCTGGTGGTGGTACACAACGTTTACCGCGTCTTATTGGGATCTCCGCAGCGCTCGATATCATGTTGACAGGCAAACGTGTTAAAGCCAAAAAAGCCGTTAAACTGGGTATGGTTGATGAAGTGGTTGCGAAACCCAACTTGCTACTTGCTGCTAAGAAAATGGCAAAAAAATTACTTAGCAAAGAAGACTTTCGCCGGCAAGGTAAAAAAAGTGAATGGTATCAATCTTTCACTTCGGTTTCCGGCATTCAGAAACTAGCTTTAGAAGATAACGCTTATGGGCGTAAGGTGTTATTCGATCAAGCGCGTAAACGCACCATTGCGAAAACACTTGGCAACTATCCCGCACCAGAAAAAATTATCGATTGCATTGAAGATGGTTTTGAACATGGTATGGAATATGGCTTTGAGAAAGAAGCGCAACGTTTTGGTCAATTAGCCATGTCACCTGAATCTAAACAGCTCATTAATATTTTCAAGGCTACCACTGAAATGAAAAAAGGGTTAGGTGTTGATCCAAGTGTGAAACCTCGCTCTGTTGAACATGTGACAGTTTTAGGTGGCGGATTAATGGGTGCCGGTATTGCTTATGTATCTGCTGAAAAAGCAGGCAAACAAGTACGTATTAAAGATCGCGATGAAACGGGTGTGAACCACGGATTAAAGTACGTTCATGACATTTTGAAAAAGCGTGTGAAGCGTAAAAGTTTAGCCAAATCTGATGCGGATTGGATTTATTCGCATGTAACTGGCACGACAAAATATGATGGCATGAAAAAAACGGACCTTGTTGTCGAGGCTGTTTTTGAAAATCTTGAGCTTAAGCATCAAATGGTTAAAGACATTGAAGCAGTGGTGCCAGAAAATGCTATTTTTGCGACTAACACTTCATCCATTCCTATCACACAAATTGCTGAAGCTAGTACTAGACCAGAAAATGTGATTGGTTTACATTATTTCTCTCCCGTAGAAAAGATGCCTTTGTTGGAAATTATTGTCACGGAAAAGACAGCACAAGATGTCATTGCTACGGCGGTTAAATTTGGTCATCAGCAAGGTAAAACGGTAATTGTTGTTAACGATGGTCCAGGTTTTTACACCAGCCGTATTCTTGGTCCTTACATGAACGAAGCTGCTAAATTGGTTGAAGAAGGCGTACCTGTCGATTGGATTGACGAAGCTTTGAAAGAATTTGGTTTCCCTGTAGGCCCTATTACTTTATTGGATGAAGTAGGCATCGATGTGGGCAGTAAAATCGCCCCTATTTTACAGGAAGCTTTTGGTGAACGTATGGCTCCTCCACCATCTTTCGCTAAGTTGAATGACGACGATAGGAAAGGACGTAAAAATCAACGCGGTTTTTATCTGTATGAAGACGGCAAGTCTAAAAAGAAAGAAGTGGATGAAAGTGTTTATAAAGTTTTATCCGTTAACCCAACCAATCGTATGCACAAAGCAGAAATTGCTGAACGTTGTGCGTTAATGATGTTGAATGAGGCTGCTTTCTGTTTGCAAGAAAATATTGTGCGTTCTGAACGCGATGCTGATATTGGTGCTATTTTTGGATTGGGCTTCCCACCCTTCTTAGGTGGACCTTTCCGTTACGCGGATACTATTGGTGTGAATGCGCTAAAAGAAAAACTGGAACGACTGCAAGCACGATATGGCGATCGCTTTAAACCAGCAGATATCATTGTAGAAAAAGCTGAAAAAGGCGAAAAATTTTATCAAGACTGATTAGGTTTTTCGGATCAAAAAAACACCGTTACTGAAGAGTGCGGTGTTTTTTTAGGCTATTATTTTCAGTAACTCTCAGAACCACTCAAATGAATAATCTACGGGTAGATTCTTAGCCTCTACTACCTTTCCAGTAAGAAAGCTTAAATAGCTCAATTTTTTTTGTAAAAAAACTTTGAAAAAAGCTGTTGCATAAAATGCAGTAATTTCTTGTGCTTGTTCGAGTGAGATTAAACTCGCAGAGCAGGCTTCTGATGCTTGATCGATAAGTATATCACGTATAAATTCGGGTATCGGTTCGTCCTCCAAAATGTCAAAAAATAAACAGACATTAGTAAAAGAGTTATGTCCAGCTTCTTGAATATTGATCAACCACCGAGGAATATGATTGAGCCCCTCAAAAATAACATTGGCATTGCTATCAACAGGTGTTGTCACATCCGATGTCGCTCCCAAAATAAGTGTAGGGACTCGAATACTCGCAAGTTCTTCTGGAGTAAGATCGATTCGGGCAGGTGCTAATGGCAGTATGGCTGAAATTCGTTCATCAATAGCGTTGGTTTTGTAGTTAGCAGCCAAAGCCAAAGCAGTGAACCCCCCGAAACTATGACCCATAACAGCAATTTTTTTGGATTGAATTCGTCTAAAGAAAATATTGTTGCTATCCTGATTGCTTGCTAATAACTGATCAATAACAAAAGAAACATCTAGCGGGCGATCTTCAGCAGTAAAAGCTGGTGGTGATGGATTTAAAAAATCGGGTAGGGTGTTTCCCGCATGGTCAGGTGCGGCAACAATAAAACCATGTGTGGCTAAATGTTCTGATAAAAAAATTGATTGAAAGCGGATGCTATTATTGCCGTGCGAAAAAATAATTAAAGGAAATTCCTTCGGAAAAATACGAGTGCTATCTACGGCTTTTTCAGAAGCAAAACTATCAAAAATCAAATCATACTGTGAAGGAACTTGCGCAGTGGTATCTGCAATAGGATACCAGACATCAACAGCTAGACTTCTATCTTCTCTCTGCTCATCAACAAAGATTAATGTTGTTCTGCCAATCGAATAAGGTCCCCTTTCAGCCGGATCTTTCCAGAAAGCCATACTCACTGTCGCATGAAAAAAAATTGAAATCATCAATACACGAAAAACAATAGATAGCATCATCTTCTCCTCTAATTATTTTTATTACCAATGAACAAAAGGATAGCGAAAAATACTCTTTTTGCTGTAAATATGGTTGGCTCGCTTAATTTTGAGTCTTTTTATATTGAGTTGACATCTGCCGCCTTGATAGTGTCACTGCCTTACTGAGACGTGAATGGCATTTCTGATAAATTGACACAAACACAAATGCAAATGATAATTGATATCATTTGCATTTGGTGTAAAATACTTACATGGTAATAACAATTATTGATTTATAAAGCAAAGTAAAGAGAGTTAAGCAGAAAATTCTGTTTATCATGTCAATTATGAAACTCTTGATAGTAATGTATTTTTAGACGCAATCTTGAAACTTGAGGTTTTTTATGAAAATTGTATCGGCATCTATTGTGCTAATTCTATTATCAACAGTATTAATTACAGGTTGTTACTCAATGAAAACGACTGATGTTGATGTTTTCACTCCGCTTCAAGAAACAGAGCCCTCAAGCGTTGCAGAAATAAAATTACCGGAAAAACTACCGGTGCGCTTTGATGCAACAAAACACACAGACAATCCATTAGTTGGGCATTTTTGGTCTGTTCCCGAAGAAAAAATAGTCCCTTGGATGCAAGTGATGAAGACCTTACCACAAGGTGGTTGGTTGATTTTAGGTGAATTACATGACCATAGCGATCATCAGAAAATGGAAGCCATTTTTATTAATATTTTAGCGCGCACGGGTATTTTGGGTAATGTCGCGATGGAGCAGTTAAGACCTGATCAACAGCCACTTTTAAATGATTGGTATGGTAAAGGTAATTTTGTGACGGGCACAGATCTGAATTGGAAACCACAAGCTTGGGATTGGAACAGCTATATTATGCCATTAAGTTATGCGCTAAATCACAGCCCTAAAGTATTAGCACTGGATTTAAGTCATCAATCTATTGGAGAAATTTATGCGGATAAACGGGTTGTACAAAAATCTACTCAAGAGCATGAGACCTTATTAGCGGAACTAATTAATGCCAGTCATTGCCAAACCGAGCGTAATCGACACACAGATGCTATGGTGAAGGTTCAGTTAGCAAAAGACCAATTCATGGCACAACAATTGATAGATAATACGTTAGTAGATAAAATTAATGTGATGATCGCAGGGCTACATCATAGTCGAAAAGATTTTGGCGTACCCCTGTGGCTTGAAAAGAATGCTAAAACCAATAAAACGGTAACCATTGCCTTTTTACCCGTTACAAATAGCCATGATGGAAAAAGCTATTTACCCAGCCGCTATCAGGAACGTTTAGCCGCAGATTATATTTTTTTCACTCCTGCCAAAAACCAACAACAGTGGGAATGTCCGCAAAGTGAATTAGTAACTCAACATGTCGCAAAACACCAGAAATGATATTAGCCTCATCCAATTTGAATGTTGGAGGGGATGTAAAATGTCCTCTCTTTCGTATAAGCTAGAAAACAAACTTATCTAATACTCAGGAGACGTTATGTTAGGCGAAGATCATTCTCTCGTTCACGAATTTCCAGAATATAAAGAGCACATTGCTAAACTGAATGCTTCCGATCCAGAATTTGCCAAAGAGGCATTAAGGTATCATCAATTAGATAAAGAAATTCGCGAATTAGAGCTTAATAGCGCGCCTATCGGTGACGATTCCATGCATCAACTCAAACATGATAGGGCAACTTTAAAAGATGTTTTGTTCCAGCGTTTGCTGGCAGAGTCTAAATAATGCCATCCTCCCAGTAAGGCGCTTCCCCAAAATATTTGGCAAAGTGATCGATAAAAGTACGAACTTTTGGGGCTATCTGCCTTGAACTTGGGTAGACTGCCCAAATTGCGGTATCGTTAACTAAGGGGTGATCTTGTAGAATTTGGACTAACTCTCCTCGTTGCAACTGTTGGTAAGCACACCAAACAGAAGTTAAAGTGATACCCATACCGGATACCGCAGCATCACGAACGGCTTCGCCATTATCGGTTCTCAGTCGGTTAGAGGTTTTGATTGTTTTAAGACCTTGTTCGGTTTTAAACACCCAATTTTCTAAACCCATTAAGTTCACACAGATATGTTTTGACAAATCATCCGGTATTAAAGGTGTACCATGTTGTGCAAGATAATGGG